>CANQHQ010000004.1 GCA_947623825.1 uncultured Bacilli bacterium | reverse complement strand
CGAACCAAGCATTTTATATGCGAATGTTCTAATCGTATGTTAAGTACGGGATCCCTCGGGCAAGAAAAGTAACTCGAGAGGGTTACTTTTCTTTTGAATTTATGTCATAATAAAAATGTTGATTGATTCTTGTGGTGAATATAAAAAGTTGTAGATAACTTTTCCATTGGCACCAGATGGATAGAGAACTCGGACTTTCGAGTAAAAATAGAAACGTACTTGATAAAGGTACGTTTTTCTCTTATTTTTCCCTCGTCAAAGAAAATTGCATCAAGTAAAAAGAGTATCCAATATTGCATGTTGAGTGTGATTGAATCATTTGTATAGCACCTAATTCAAACTGTTAGAGTCAGGTGCACTTTTAATTTAGAATTCCGAACTTTATGTTAAATAAATTTTAAAATAAGTAAAACAAATTTGGCATTGAGACTTTTTTCAAAGGTATGTTGAACGACATATCTTTTTTATTGCATGGTAGAAAGCAAGGAAAAACGATACATGAATTGAAATGATGCAATATTTAGAAGGAAACCAAGAGGATGAATCATGTAGTACAAATTGCAACTAAATTTATACATAAAGCAACCCAAAAGCCATATATTCTTGTTCATTTTTTATAGTATAATGCGACTAAAGGATGTGAAAGTATGATAGAACTTAAAAATGTGGTGAAAAAATACAAGTCCAAAAAAGGACATACTACAACAGCTTTAAACAATATTTCAATAAAGTTTGATAAGAAAGGTATGACTTTTATTCTTGGAAAAAGTGGTAGCGGGAAATCAACACTGTTGAATGTAATTGGTGGACTTGATAAGTATGATTCTGGAGATATTTTAATTCTCGGTAAAAGCACTAAAAATTTCAAAAAAGCAGATTTTGATTCCTATCGAAATACTTATGTGGGATTTGTGTTTCAAGAATTTAATATCTTGGAGGATTACAATGTATATGAAAATATAGTTTTGGCACTACAATTGCAGAAAAAGAATATCGATGAAAATAAAATAAATGAATTACTTGAAAAATTAGAATTAAAAAATCTAAAAACGAGAAAAGTGAATGAACTTTCCGGTGGACAAAAACAAAGAGTTGCGATTGCACGTGCTTTAATCAAAAATCCAAAGATTATCCTTGCCGATGAGCCAACCGGTAACCTTGACAGTAAGACAGGAAAACAAGTGATGGATTTACTAAAAGAAATAAGCAAAGAAAAACTGGTAATTATTGTTTCTCATGATAACGAATCTGCTAATATTTATGGTGATAGAATAATAGAAATTAGTGATGGAACTATCACAAGAGATACAAAGGAAAATGTAACTATGAATCATAGTGATAATTACCAAATTATAAAATCAAAATTGCCTTTAAGGGATAGCTTTAAACTTGGTATCGGTAGTTTAAGACATAAAAAGATGAAACTAGTATTTACAATCTTACTTACAATATGTACTTTATTATTTTTAAGTGTTATAGATACTTTATCAAGTTATGATGTAGAAAAAGCACATGCCAAATTATTAGTAGATAAAAAAGAATCTTTTGTAAAAGTAGGCAAATATCAATTTATGGAATATGATCAGTATGATTTCTATAATAAAGATCAAGTAAAATTAGATTCAAAAGACGAAAGATATATAGAATCGAAATTTAAAAACAAATATTATCCTTTATACAAACTACAAGAGTCATATTATTACATGAAAAGTGGTGATTTATTAAAAATCGGTCAAATCGATGGTGATATTTTATATACTAGTCTTGGAGAAAATTATGATACCGATATTGTTGTTTCAAATGACTTGAAAAATTTAATTAAGGAAAAAATAATTGGTAGATATCCAACTAATTATAATGAAATCTTAATCTCAAATTATGTTGCAGACTTAATGATAAAGGGTGGAATTACCACTTATGAAAAAAATGATACCGATGAGTTTAGTGATGATTACACTTTTAAACCAAAAAGTTACGAAGATATAATAAATAGTAATAAAACTTTCTATTTTGGTGATAAAGGAAAAGTAAAAATAGTTGGTATTATCGATTATGACTTATCTAAATATAGTTCTTTAAAAGATAAAAAATACGATTCTAAAACAACAACGGATGAAGAGTGGAAATTAAGTAATGAGTTAATAGTAAAAGCAAACAATCTATATGGAAATATATACGTTAATGAAGATTTTATAAAAAAATTAGATGTTATAAATGTCGAAGAATTGGATGAAAATACGCAATATTATAATTTATCTAGTAATGATATTTCATTTCAGAGTAACGGATATTATATCGCTCCTGCTGTTCCACAAAAAGAAATAGAATATTATGATGGAACAGAGTGGGTAAAGACGCAATCATTAAAAGAAAATGAGGTAGTGATAAATATATACCAATTGATTTCTGGATCGGAAGAAAATTATGAAAAAGGATTAGAAAAATATATTTCGAATCATCCGAACGAAGATAGAGATACTTTAGAGAAAAAATATTTTGTTAATTATATTCAAGATTATGATGTAATAGGGAAAAAAGTAAATTTTACTGTTAAAAATAGAAAAGATGAAGTGATTGATGAGTATAAAGACCTAAAAATTGTTGGACTTACTGGTTTTAGTAAAGATGATAATAGTAAAAATTATTATCTATCTTATGATTTGGTGGGTAAGTATAAAATTGATGTTCTACAAAAAACAGGGTATCTTGTGCCAATAACAGAATATGAAGATTTTGAATATATGTTAAAAACATTTCCATATGATAAACAAATACAAACAGTCACTGCTTATAGTGATGAGGTAACTTCATTAGTAAGAACAATCGAAATAATAAAAGATATAGCAGGTTGGGTAAGTTTGGTTTTATTTCTATTTACAGCATTCTTAATTGGAAACTTTATAATGACAAGTATTCATTATCGAAAAAAAGAAATTGGAGTTTTGAGAGCTCTTGGATCACGAAGTATAGATATTATAAAAATATTTGTGTGGGAAGGTCTGGTAATGTCATTGATTTCCGCTACTATTTCAGCAATATTATTAATCATAGTAACAAGTTTATTAAATAATGTGATAATGGCAGGAACGAATATGATTTTAACACCTTTCATTTTAGGAATTAGGCAATTTGTGATAATTTATTTAGTAGTATTTATAGTTACAATGATATCCAGCGTATTACCAATTATTAAAATTTCGAAAATGAAACCAATTGATGCAATTCTAAATAAATAATTTAATTTATATAAATAAAAATCGCCGAAATTCAAAAGAAACTTTGTAGCTAACGAATTTCGACGATTTTAATTATTTTAGACAAGTAACACACTTGCATATAAACAAGTCAGTATGCGTGTGAACAGGAATGTTCAATTTGACTTTTATATAAATAATTGTATAATATACGAATAGTAATCGAGGTGATTCTTATGAGAAAGTGTATCGTTTTACTTTATCATAATTTAAAATTTGGTTGTATGAATGCGTTAATTTCTAAATAAAAAAAGAAGGAGTGATGAACGCAAATACAGTTATCGATGAATTGCGAAATTTAAACAAACCATTTTTAAAGAATGATAAAAATGGTTTAAAAGTAGATGGAAAAAGTTATATATATAAAACAGGGAAAATACCAATTATATTATCTGCACCACATGCAGTAAAACAATGTAGAGAATCGCAAGTGAAATCAAGTGATTATTTAACAGGACCTCTTGCCATTTATTTGGCACAAAAATGCAATTGCTCTTACTTTGTTAGAGTTTATAATGACAATGATGATCCGAATTTTCCTCTAGGAATTACAATATTAAATTTACAAAATGATTATTTAAGAGAATTAAAACATTTGATTCACCTATATAATCCATTTTTAGTAATAGATTTTCACGGATGCAGGAATGTAAAACAATACGATTGTAGTGTATGGTCTAACCATGATAATGCTTGTGATCGAGAGATTATGGAAATATTTAAAAATAATTTTAATAGCTTGAATTTATCCGTTGATAATGGAAGTGAATATCTAGGAGGACAAGTAACTAGACAGTGCTCTTTACTTACAAATGCATTTCAAATTGAAATAAGAAAGAAAATAAGGTCATTAAAATTAGAGAATTATGATTTATTAAAATCATTTATTGATTCAATGGAAAAATCTATTTATGAAACTTACGATTACTCTATGAAATTAGAAAAAGTAAGGAGAGAAAAACGATGAATACAATAAATGAAAAATATGATATTATTTTACCTAATGGGATGGGTAGAAAGTATACAAAAAGATATAAACAATATATGTATAGTGATGTGGAAGGACAAGACGGAATTCCGAATTGGGAATTGCAAAATTTTGGCTGTGGTCCTTCATCCATGGCAACGATATTATCTAGTATAGGTTATGATTTCAATCCAGTAGATGTAGCCAAATTAATGTTATTAGATGAATATGAAAATCCCATTGATTTTTATACAAATAAAGAAAATGAAAGATTAGGAATATCTACACTAGGTTTTTTATATTTGCTTCAAGAACTAAATAATACGAAAGGATTGAATCTCGAATATCAATTAGTGAAATATAGTTATGAACATCCTGAATTAAAAAAAGAACAAATCATAGAAATGATTAAATATGATTATATGGCTTTAATATTGGTTGGTCCAAAAGGTAAAATAGAACACCCAAGAACCTTTTCCAATTATGGACATTATATAGCAGTGACTAGTGTTAATAGCCTGAATAATGAATTTTACGTAGCCAATCCTAACAAGACAGGCGATAAGCAAATTGATATGACATTTTCTTATGAAACACTTATATCGAATATGTATACAAATACATTTGATTTTTTAATGATAAAAAATAAATCATTAATACGAAAAAAATAGAATAAAAAATTTCTAAAATGAGTGAACATATAGAAGTTTTTATTGTAAAAAACAGTGTAAAATAGTACTTACAAAAGGAGAAATGGTAAATGAGAGAAATAACATATCATAATAGACGTTATTTAAGTTATTTAAGGAGCAATGATTCAGTAATATCTGTGGACGAAGAACAAGTACATTTTATAAATGGTATAGCGGCCGTTAATATTACGGATAGTAAGGGAAAAATGTGTTCTGGAATTATCAATGAGGAATATCAAGAGGTATTTGATGATGATGAATATCAATATGGGAAAGCATGTAGAAATTTAATGTTTTTACGTTATAATACCAATATTTTTCGCTGTGGAGAAAACGATTTTATTGTTTGCACACGACGAGGGGATGATTATCATTTTTATTATACAAATATGCATATTCGAATTGTAGATAGGAAAGCAATGTGTATAAATAAAGATATTGGGGAATATTTCAAAACAAATCTTGAAAATATCTTGATCATTGGTGGAAATAGGAATTGGCATAATAAAGGACTGTATGATATAACGAAAGGAAAACAGATATGTGAAGGTTATGATGAAATTTCTGTAATTGATGGTGATCCAAATCGTTTTTTTGTTAAAAAAAGGATTACATCCTTAACAGAAGAATCTACGAGCGAAGACTTATACCTTACGGATAATTTATATTTTCAAATTGATCAAAATGGGCATATCATTTCCAAAGTGTTTTCAGAAAGAAAAATACAATACTTAAATTATGGTGATCAGGATATAGATGATTATCCAATGTATTGTAGGCAAGAATTAGTAGAAGAAAGTCAAAAACAAAGTCCAAAACGAAAAGAGATGATTGATTCGTTGAAATATGGTAAAAATTAAAAAATAATGTTCTAAAAAAAGGAAAGATTCTTTCTTAGGTATTGATATATTTTGAAGAATGAGTATTCGATTTTTATGGCATTAGATGGATAAGACTCAGACTTCGAGTAAAATAGAAACGTACTTGATAAAAGTGCGTTTTTATGTTATCGTGGATTCGGTAAGAAAACTTGTCTAAAACAAGAGAGAATTGGATCGAACCGAATTAGTATTCCTGAAACAATCCAATCATATAGAGATGTAAAAACACATACATTGAATCACGACAATAGAAAGAGGAGAAAAATATGGAACAAATATATAACAAATTGGTAAGAGATAAAATACCTGAAATCATTCAATCGAAGAATGAGAAACCCATCACTAGAATTTTAACGGATGAAGAATATAAAGTGGAACTAGAAAGAAAGTTAAATGAAGAATATCAAGAAGTTTTGAATGCGACCGGAAAGGATAGAATAGAGGAATTGGCAGATATGCTAGAAATCATTCGATATTTGGCGAAATTAGAAAATGCAACACTAGAAGAAGTGATGGCTATCGCAGAAGAAAAAGGGGAAAAAAGGGGAACGTTTGAAAAAAGAATCTTTCTAGAAAAGGTTCTCACAAAGTAAAGGAGAAAAAATCATGAATCAACCATCCAAATCAAGATTACAACTTCGAATGGAAATATTAAAAAAATTGGGAATAGAAATTTCAAAAATTGATTTGGTACAGGAAAAACCTACAAAAGTAGAAATAGAAATCCTAGATAATGAGAAGGAACCAAAATCCATCGATACCAAACTTTCTTCCTTCGAAGAACAAAAAATGCCAACCTTTTTAGAATTACATCCTAAAGCACCTTTTGATATCAATTTTATGGATGCGACCGACTTTCTTTATTATGGACTTTCCTCTCAAACAGATTTAAAGCCATTAGAAGAAATCATTCAAAAAAAAGTCATCCTTTCTGAAAAGAAAAACACGAATCAAAATAGAAAATATGAAACCAACTTTCTTTTCGAAAAGACCAAGACTTCCTATGAAAAAGAGTATGATACTTTCATCCGTCCTTATCTTTCTTTGGTCATATCTCCTTTTTATAACCCAGAAAAAGTCATTCCTGTTTCCTATGATACTTGGCTAGAAATCAGAGACAGTCAAATTCCTATGAAAAATCAATACAGTTATTTAGAACATGCGTATCAAGTAAAAGATTCTCTTTCTATAGAAGATTGGGTCATCGCGATTGGAATTCCTTTTTATTATCTACGTACACACAAAGGAACCGAGGTAGCACAAGAACTGTTAGAAAAGGTAATTCAATTTATAAAAACATATCATATAGAATTACCTATTCTAGATACCAGTGGATTTCTTTCCATCCTATATGTACCTCCTATCTTAGAAGAAAACAGAAATCTATTCGCAAAAAAACCGAAAATTCTATCAATGTTAAAAGAATTCGAAAAGCAAGAGAAAGAAAAGAACTAATCTTTTCTTTTTTTCTCGGAAGAAATCATTGCATTTTTGGAAAAGTTCGTTTATATTGAAAAAAGGTAGAACTTTCTTTGTCGAAAAAAGAAGTAAAGAATGTTTCGAAATCGAATAGGAAAAAAATTTAACTAGAAAGAGGGAAAAATATGGAATGGATATCAATAGAAAAAGAGTATTCTACGTCGGTGCATGATTGGACAAGAATCGATTTTAAGGGAAATAGTAAAAACAAGAATTTGGATAAAGAAATCGAATTATTAGATCGTCTTCTTTCTGATCGAATTTGGAATCCTTCTGATTTAATTAGAATGCTCAAAACCATCTTTTCTTCCATGGAAAAAACGACATTACAAATTGATCAAAGAAATGGAATGTTTCGAACTTTACTAATTTTAAAAGATTGGAATTTAGAAGAATACCGAGATCAAGCACAAAGACGAGAGGGAAGAAGTATCACCATCGACTTTCATCGAGAGAATGGAATGTCTATGAAAGTAGACAGTTCCGAAAAAACGTTTCCTAAAGAAGAACTTTCGTTTGCGAAATTTCTCATGGATGAAGCCTATCGATTGGTAGAGAAAATTCCATCGATTACCCAGATTGTTCCTACTGAAAAAGAAAAAAATTACTGTGCCATGTATCGGGCTTTTTATGGAGAAAATCCCGACTTTAGTCAAGAAGAAAGTCGTAATCAAATGAATGAGATGATTGCGTTACTTACTTTTTGTGGATTGATGGAGGAACCAATTCCTTTATCCACTTCTACCGAAAGGGAAATTCCAACGAATTCTCTTCTAGAAAAACAATTTCGTAACTTGGCTCCGTTGGGAGAAATCGAAGTGGAGACATCCCTTCCTGATACGCAAAAAGAGGCGATAATCGAACTAGGAACTTCTATTCAAAAGTTTCGTGAAATTACCCATTTCGAGGAAGAAGCCTTCCATCAGTTAATTTTATCCATCTTGTCTTCTCCAACCCTTTCTGTAGAAGAAATAGAATTAGATATGGAAGATTTAACAGGAAAAGCGATGCCAGTAGTGAAAGCCATTCAATCTGTGAAATCAAAGGTACAATCCTAAAATTTGTGCCTTTTTCCTTTCTAAGAAAATAAAAGAAGGAAGTCTTTTTATGAAGTATGTTCTTAAAATTCGAAATCCAAAAGAAGAAAGACAATTTGCTCATCGTCTTTTTCTTTATCGTTCCGTACTTTTTCGATGGATTCCTTTCCAATTAGATGGAAAAAAGGAGTATCAGCCCATCGTCGATTGTCTAAATGTAAAGGGTCGAAAGAAAAGAATTCAAAAAGTTTATGAAGAAGCATGTCACTTTGTGGATTCCTACTACAAAGATAAAAATCTCTGTGACTTTCAAAATGGGCAATGTCTATCTCAAAGAGTTCATCATACAAATAAAATCGATGGTTGTTGTCGTGGTTGTTTTTATCGTACTGGAGGGAAATGTCCGACAGCTAATCTCGCTTGTAAATTGTTTTATTGTGCCACAGTAAGGGAAAAGAATAAGACACTGACGATGGATGAAATTCCCGTATTACGATGTCTAAGTCCTTGTCAAAGATTTATTTTAAAATCGGATTATTTTTCTTCCAAAGGAGAAGTGATTCGTGATTTATATAGTGGATTCTTTCTCGCACCTCCTCGTATTGTTTATCGTCAAGTTGTTTCTTTTTTCAAAAGAAAGAGGCAAAGAAAAAGACAGGAGAGAAAATCTCTACTGCCACAAAGAAATGATTAATGATTGACCAAACGGTAAAGATTGATACTTGGATGATTCCAGAGTCGTAAAGGAAAATGACTCGTTCCTAAACCACCAGAAATATAGAGTTCCGTCGAACCAATTGAGTAATAAGGTTCAGAATATTCTCGAGCACCATCTTTCGGAAACAAAGTACCCATCTCTGGGAAACGAATCTGACCATAATGCGAATGACCACTAAAAGCTAAAGAAGTTGGATACTTAGATAAAATCGATGAAATAGAATCGGGCTCATGAAAAAGGCTAATCGTGTAATAATCATTCGTTTCCAATAACTGAAAAGCAGATTCTAGATGAAAATCATTTTGAAGTTGACTGCCAAGTCCCACCAAGAGGATAGGGGTCAATGATTTAGAATAAATGAGTTCGTAATTATTATCTAAAATCTTAAAATTGGTATTCGTAAAAACAACATCAAAATTACTATTATGATAATCTTCATTTCCTCGAACGGCATACATACCTAGAGGAGCAGAAAGTTTTTGAAAAGCATGAATTAACTGTTGTAAATCTTCCTGTGTGATTTTTGTTTTGGCATCGGTTAAATCTCCTGTAAAAATAAGAATATCTGGTTCCAAATCTTGGATTTTGTCAACCAAATTGGTTAAATCTTTTTCGCCAAAAGTAGATTGATAATGCAAATCCGAAAAATGAACAATCTTCGTTCCATGAAAAGAAGAAGGTAAGTTTTCATCCACAACTCGGTACTCATGAACCACAATACCAGAAGTTCCTATCCAACGCATGTAGGAATATCCGCCTAGAATGAGACACGTAAACAGAAATAAAATTTTTGCCCAAAACCATCGTCTTTTTCTCTTTTTTTCTCTTTCTTCTTGTTCTTCCCATTCTTTCGTAATTTGATTACTTCTTTCTTCTCTCGTCGTCATAAAACAATCACCATACTCGCTACAATCGATAATAAGGAAAGAACCACATTATGGAATAGGTGCATCGACATAGATGTATATACTGACTTCGTCTTCGCATAAATATAACCAAAACTAATTCCTAAAGAACAGTAAGGAATGAGATAAGCGAAATCACTGAAAGAGGTAAGGGAAAGGACGACGTGAAGTCCACCAAAGACGAGACCAGATACCCAAATAAACAAGGTGTCATTATGAAATAAATCACGAAAAGTTTTACGAAACGTAATTTCTTCGACGACTGGAGCCAAAAGACCAGTACTAAGAAAAGACATCCATGGTGCCGCTTGAATGAGAGATTGTACGGCTTGTTCATTCCCCGCATTGGCACTTGGAACAAAGAATTGAATTAGAAGGTTACTAGAAACCATGATGACAAGTCCTAGAAACCAATACCGGAAACCGATATCCATATTTTTCATAAAATTCTTTTTAAAAACAAGAAACTCTTCTTTCAAATCATGGCGATACAAAAAAAGAAGACAAATCGCCAAACAAGTATTGGAAAATAAACTTAGATAACTGTCCATCCGTAGACTCATATGATTTAAATCAATAGAAAATAAAAAAACGGGAATCAATTGAAAAAGACTAGCAAAAAAGAAGAAAAATAAAACAAAGATACTACGAAAATAAATTTTTTGTCGTTCTGGATGTTGAAAACAAGCAAAATTGAAAACAGTAGAAAGAATTCCTGAAAGAATAAGAGAAATCCATTCTAACTCGTGAAGAAGCCATAAATCGATTCCACTCAATATGGTTGCACAAATCCCCCAAAGAATAAGAAAAACTTTTTTCATGGGAATTTCTCTTTTCGATGCATACCAAGCAGGGACGATGACAAGAAAAGCCGTAATGATAATATTTGTCAATACTTCTACTAACATAAATGACCTCCTTAAAGAAATTTCTAAGAATGAAAAAACTTAGAAAAACTCTCCAAATTTCTATTATCATCTTATCATAAAGGCCTAGGAAAAAGTAGTTTTTTCGAGGAATTTTATAAATTTACTATGTAAAATAAGAAATCTATGATATAATGAACTCACAGCGAGTGGGAAACCACTCGGTTTTGTTTGATTGGAGGGCATTGGATGAAAGAAAAGATTGAGACAGCCTTGGGTGACAAACTATCGAAATGGGACTTATACATCGATGAAGTGACATATGGAAAAGTCGATGGGGAAAATACGTTAACCATTGTATTGGACAATCATAAGGAAGAACTCATTGACTTAAAAACAATTGTAATGGCAACAAGAATCCTCAACCCTATCCTAGATCAATTGGATTTAATTGAAGAATCGTATGTATTAGATGTATATGCGAAATCAAAGAAAGAGGTAGAAGAAGAATGAATGGGAAAGAATTTTTAAAAGCAGTAGAAACCGTAGAAAAAGAAAAAGGAATCCAACGACAAATTATTTTTGATGCCATGGAAAATGCTTTGATGGCAGCCTATAAGAGAAGTACGGGTTCTCCAAATTCGAAGGTAATCATCGATCCATCCACTGGTGAAATTAAAGTGTATTCTTATTTGACGGTAGTGGAAGATGATAAGGACGAAGATGGAGATGGCATCGATTTAGATGTAGAAATCTCATTGACAGAAGCAAGAAAAATCAATCCGTCTCTCAATGTAGGAGATACGATTGATACAGAGATTACACCAAAAGAAGAATTTGGACGAGTAGCCACTTCGACCGCCAAACAAGTTTTGATTCAGAAGATTCGCGAAGCTGAAAGAAATAGTATCATGGCAGAACTTGGTGATAAACAAGACGAACTACTAATTGGAACGGTCGAACTCGAAGACACAGACAATTATTATATTAATTTAGGAAGAAGTAATGGAATTCTACCAAAGAAAGAATGCATTCCTGGTGAAAAAATTACAATGAACTCTCAAATCAAGGTTTATGTTAGTAAAGTAGACGCCAACAGTAAGGGGTTATTTATTCTTCTTTCGAGAACCCATTATGGATTCTTAAAAAGATTATTCGAATTAGAAATTCCAGAAATCAATGATGGAAGTGTCATCCTTTACAGTGTAGCAAGAGATGCGGGAAATCGTAGTAAAGTGGCCGTATATTCTGAAAATAGTCGAATCGATCCAATTGGTGCTTGTATTGGAGAAAGAGGAACGAGAATTGAGAGAATTTTAGAAGAACTTCATGGAGAAAAAGTGGATATCATCAAATATGATAAAGATCCAGCTGTCTTCATTGAAAATGCTTTATCTCCAGCAAAGAACCTAAAAGTACTAATCATGGATCCGAAGAAACAAGAAGCGCTTGTCGTAGCGGATAGTGATAACTTTTCTTTGGCAATTGGCAAAAAAGGAAGCAATGCACGTTTGGCATCTCGCTTAACAAAATACAAAATCGATATTAAAACAGTAGAACAAGCCAGCGAAGCGGGAATTAATTTCCGAGAAGAAGAGTAAGATGAAACAAAAAAAGATTCCTCTTCGCAGTTGCGTTGTAACCAAGGAAAAATTGCCAAAGCAAGAACTCCTTCGCATCGTAAAGACCAAAGAAGGAGAAGTAAAAGTAGACATCACGGGAAAGATGAATGGACGAGGTGCATATATTAAAAAGGATATCGAAACGTTAGACAAGGCCATCCAATCCAAAGCGTTAAATCATCATCTCGAAACAGAAGTAAAACAAGAAGTATACGAAGAAATTAGACGAGTGATAGAAGAACAAAAGTAAAAAGAACAAACTCCGTGAACAAATCAAAATCTTTTCATGGAGAAGAGTGAAAGAAATAGAAAAAGGAGGCGTGTTTTTATGATGAGTGTGTTAGATTATGCAGAAGACGTGGGAAAAACAGTAGAAGAAGTAATTCGCTTATGCCACAAATTGGGATTCCAAATTGAGAATGCAGACGAGATGTTAGATCAAGATGAAATCACCATGTTAGACACAGAAATTCAATTGATGGACGACATTGTCGTAGAGGAAGCAAGTGAACCAGAAGAAGAAATCGATTCCGATGAATTCTTCGAAAAAGTAGAAAATTTAGCTGCTACTACCAAATTTGGACAAGAAAAAGAGAAAAAGAAACAAAAACAGAAAAAAGACACCACGAAAGACAACACCAAATTTCTAAAAGAAAAGAAAGAATTATATAAACATAGAGAAAAATTACAGACCAATGAATCCAAGACAGATGATTCTGTAGTACTATACAAAGAAAATATGACAGTGAAAGAATTGGCAGAAAGTTTAGGAGTCGTATCGAGTGAATTAATTAAAAAATTAATGGGACTAGGTATCATGGCAACCGTAAACCAAAGCCTTACCTTCGAAGTCGCAGAACTTTTGGTGGTAGATTACAATAAGACATTAAAAGAAGAAGAGGCAGCCGATATCTCTAATTTTGAAAAATATGAGATTATTGATGAAGAGAAAGATTTACAACCAAGACCACCGGTCGTAACGATTATGGGACATGTAGATCATGGCAAAACTTCGTTACTAGATGCCATTCGTTCGACGAATGTGGTAGAAGGAGAAGCCGGAGGAATTACACAAGCCATTGGGGCATATCAAGTGGTATGTAACGACCGTAAAATTACCTTTATTGATACCCCTGGACATGAAGCGTTTACAGAAATGCGTGCCCGTGGGGCTTCCGTTACGGATATTGTCATTATTATTGTTGCTGCCGATGATGGTGTGATGCCACAGACGAAGGAAGCCATTGACCATGCCAAAGCCGCCAATGTTCCAATTATTGTAGCGATTAATAAAATGGATAAACCGGGAGCAAACCCAGACCGAGTACTAACAGAATTGGTCGAATACGGAATTACACCGGAAGAATGGGGTGGAGATACAATTGTTTCTAAAATTTCGGCGAAGACCAAAGAAGGAATTCCAGAATTATTAGAAAACATTCTTCTCGTAAGTGATATGGCAGATTTAAAGGCCAATCCCGCAAGGTATGCCACCGGAACGGTTATCGAATCAAAACTAGATAAACAAGTAGGAAGCGTCGCTACTTTATTAATTCAAAACGGAACCCTTCGTTTAGGAGATCCGATTGTCGTTGGTACAAGTGTTGGAAAAATTCGTACGTTAAAGAATGACAAAGGACAGGACATTACCGAAGCCCTTCCATCTACTCCTGTCGAAATTACAGGATTGAATAACCCACCAATGGCTGGGGATAAATTCATGGCTTTCGAAACCGAAAAACAAGCCAAACAGATTGCAGAAGAGAGAAAAGAAAGAGCCAAACAACAGTCGAACGGAAAGATGGGAATGACGTTAGAAGATCTCTTTGGTCATATCAAGGAAGGAATAAGAGAAATCAATGTCGTCCTAAAATGCGACGTAAATGGTAGTTGTGAAGCCGTCAAGAACTCCCTTGAAAAAATAGAAGTAGAAGATGTTCGGGTGAAAGTCATTCGGGCAGGTGTCGGAACGATTACCGAAAGTGATATTACCCTAGCAAAAGCATCGAATGCCGTAGTCATTGGCTTCAATGTAAGACCGGCAGGAAATATTACAGATATTGCCAAAGAAGCAGGAATCGAAATTCGTACCTACGATATTATCTACAAACTAGTAGAAGATATGGAAAATGCGATGAAAGGAATGCTAGAACCAATCTATGAAGAAAAAGTAACCGGAGAAGCAGAAATCCGTCAAATCTTTAAATTTTCTAAAATTGGAAATATCGCCGGAAGCCATGTCATCGATGGAACCATCAAAAATGGAAGTGATGCCCGTTTAATTCGGGATGGCATCGTTTTATATACTGGAAAGATTCGTTCCGTTCAAAGAGAAAAAGATCAAGTCAAAGAAGTCTCTAAAGGAATGGACTGTGGAATTACATTAGAAAATTATCAAGATATTAAAGAAAAGGATATCATCGAAACCTTTGATTTAATCGAAATACAAAGATAAAATAAAATCTAGGTGAAAATATGAGTATAAAAATAGAACGATACAATGATCAGTTTCAAAAAGAAATTAGTGAGATTCTACGTACCGAAGTAAAAAATCAAGAGATTCATTTTGTAACAATTACTGGTTGCGAAATTACTTCTGATCTCAGTTTCTGTAAAGTATACTACACCGTTTTAGAAGACAATAAGAGAGAAAAAGTACAGGAAGCACTGGATAAAACGGCTCCTTTTATTCGAGGACAATTGAGTCAAAGAATTGAAATTCGACATACACCAGAATTGAAATTTGTTTACGATGAATCCATTGCGTATGGAAATCACATTGAAAAATTAATTGAAAAAGTTCATGAAAAAGAATCGTAAGGGAGAGTCTTCCACCTCGGAAGTCTCTTCCTTTTTCTTTTTTTCACAAATACAAAAAGAAACCGAAGAAAACCAGATAGTTAACTTCTTCACAAAAATATGTCAATTCTAGAAAAAGGGTTGTAAATTTTGTCGAATAATGTTAAACTGTATATAAAATAGTTCACTATGATAGAAAGTACAAGGAGAATAGAAAATAGAAAGCAGAGGTTGAAACGACAAAAAAGGAAAGAAAAAATATCATCAGTAAAATCTTTAGAATCTGTTTTTTTCCATCGTTGCCTTTCTTTTTATTATCGTAGAAATTATTTTATATAAGTCGTATCAGTATTCTAATCAAGTATCAGATGCTTTTGGATATAAACCAATAATTGCGCTATCGGAATCGATGTAACCATCCATTGAGGCAGGAGATTTGGTTTTCGCCAAAACAGTAGATGTCAACAATGCAAAAGACAAAAGGAATTAGAAAGTCGTGAGGAAGAATAGAATGTTTGTTTCCCTGGTATAAAAGGGGCAAAGAAGAAGGTGAAAAAATGAGTAAGAAAACAGTAGGAACTACTATGGTTACCATGATGTTAATGGTTATGTCTCTTTTCTTCATTGGAAGTACCTACGCAAGATATGAGGGGACTTATAAAGGAACAGATTCTGTTGCCATCGCTAACTGGAAAGTAAAGGTAAATGGTCAAGAATCAACAAGTCTTACCCTTGATTTTGTAGTCAATGAGAATACTAACGTAGTTGATAATAAAATTGCTCCAGGAACGACTGCCAAGGCAACAGCAACTATCGATTTAACAGGAACAGAAACTGCTGTCGACCTAATTGTGGAAGCTAAGGATGCCGATTTTGAATCAGCATTAGAAGCGGTAGGCTTGAGCAAAGACGATGTAGAATTAGAAATCGCATGTAACGGAAATAGTGAAATTTCATCCGTAACAGGATCGGGTACAACGGATGCCCCTTTCAAAATCCCAGTTCAGAACACTGCCTTTACTGAAACAAACGGAAAATTCACAGTAGAAATTACATTGACTTGGAAGAACCAAGAGCAAAACAATGTTGATGATACATCAGTAGGTAAGAATGGTGGAACTTTATCTATTCCAGTAGACTTCACAGTAAGACAACACATCGACTAATAAAATCATTGGAAGGATTAAAACTTCCAATCAAGTTTAGAATTTTTTTAAACTTGATTGGGAACTTTAAGTGGATACCTTTGATATCACTTTTAACAAAAATTGTCCAGATTGTAATGGTGAGAGTCGTAGTACTACTTATCATTTATCATTCGTAATGATCATGATTGAAATACGAAAGATTTGAATCATAAAATGATACGGGGATTGAAACAAATATCGATTTAAATCATCAATTAGAAATAAAAATTCATACCTATGAAGAATAAATAAGGAGGCTTTATGCCAACAAAAAAGAAATATCGTCTAAAAGTAGGAATCAAAAAAATTGCCTTTGTCTATCTTGTAATTTGTGCCTTAGTTCTCACAGGTCATAGTCTCTCTCGCTACTCGGATTTCACAATGGGAAATTCTTCGATGGACATTGCGGATTTTCACGTACTTGTGAACGGAATCAATGCCATAGATGGAGAGACTTTCGACTTGAAATTGAGTCCAACGACCAACACGCAAAATAATAAAATTCTTCCAGATACCGAAGGATATTTTGAAATTGAAATCAATCCAGCAGGAACTGAAGTAGGATTAGATTACGAATTTGCATTTCATCTAGAAGAACTAGATGAATCTTTCACACTTACAAAATTCCTTTTGAATGATGAAACGGAAACTCCTATAGAAAATAATCTCGTTCAGGGAAGTCTTCTTCTTCCGAGTCAAACAGAGGGATTTAAGGAAACAGATACACTGAATATCAAAGTTTATTGGCGTTGGAACCAACCGGAAGAGAAGGTAAATCCAGTCATTACAGGAACGACTCTTCGCGTGTCTTCTACGATAAAGCAGAGACTGGACTAGGGGGAAAAATATGAGAAATCATAAGAAAAAAGAAATACAATATTTGATTGTTTTTATCATCGTAGGAACTTTTTTATACACATTTAATACAACTACCAGTCGTTATGTTGGAAAAATTTCTTCAGAGAATGATATTGTAGCGGTGCCAGAATTAAATTTAAGTAATCACGGAATTTCTTATCAAATTACCGATATGTTGCCAGGTGACAGTGAAGAATATGACTTTTCTGTATCGAATCAAGAAAATG
This sequence comes from uncultured Bacilli bacterium, assembly GCA_947623825.1. Taxonomy (GTDB): domain Bacteria; phylum Bacillota_I; class Bacilli_A; order RF39; family UBA660; genus Alloscybalousia. The sequence continues at coordinate 40,603 of CANQHQ010000004.1, read as the reverse complement.
GGAAAACAAATGAAGTATTATTAACTTATCGATTAGAAGTACGTGTCGAAGGGGAAATTCCTTTACAAATTCAACTCTTCAATGAAAAGGGAGAAGAAATCACCATAACAGAAGGAAAAACCGCCGAAGAAAGATTACAATACGGAACACAACAAGTAAAAAATTATAAAATGAAAATTTTATGGGACGAAAGTGATAATCAAGTAAAATATGCGGGACAAGAGGCTTCTGTTTTCGTAGAGTTAAAAGCAACGCAAGTAGTAGCATAAGGTGAACCATGAAAATAGTAAAAAAAGGATTCCGTCTTTTCTGTTCTCTTCTTTTGATTTTAATTGCTATTTACAATTGTCTAATTCTCACGCAGAAATGGATAGGAAAAGAGAAGATACCCGAAATTTTCGGATATCGGAATTTGATTGTTTTGACAGGAAGTATGGCTCCTACTTTTCAAAAAGGAGATGTAGTGATTGTCAAAGAAACAGACGAGATTCAAAAAAATGATATTATTTCTTTTGAACAGAATCACACTATTGTTACACATCGAGTCATAGAGATAAAAGAAGAAAAAGGGACGATTAGTTTCGTAACCAAAGGAGATGCCAATTCAGGAATTGATGAAGAAGAAGTAAAGAAAGAAGAAGTACTAGGAAAATACGTGACAGCGATTCCTAAATTAGGAACCATTCTTCTATTCTTGAAAAGACCAATTGTTCTGTTAATCCTTTTCTTTGTGATTGGATTAGGTTACGCCGTCAGTGGAGAAAAGGAATCAAAGAAAAAAGAAAAAGGTGAGAGATATGAACAAAAAAATTAGAAAAATCTTTCTTGTTTTGGCGATTACGTTTTGCTTTCTTTATGCCGTAGGAAATAAAACCTATGCGAAATATGTCCTCACAAGAAATTTTGATGTAGCCGTTACATCTGCTCCTTTTCATTTCAATGCAGAACAAGTAGAAAGTCAAATTGTCTTTCCCCGCACTGCAGATGAAGCAGATACGGATATCATTTTAACGGAAGAAACAACATTTCACTTGCGTCTAACGAATCAGGAAAACGGCTCAGTGAATCCTTATGATATCTCTTATGAGATTGCCATCGTCAATAGTTCCAAATTTACTTTTGCCGAAGGAGATACCATCGAAGGGACATTAGCCGGAACAGTTGCAAAAGAGGAAGAGATTCCTATAACGTTGAAAATAAAAAATTTAGAAGACCCTACCAACCATGTAACAATTCGGGTGACATCAAAATCACCTTATCAAAAAACGATTGAATTTAATTATCCTGTGGTTCAAGAAGGAGCCATTCAAACAATTGAAGATCTTTTGGATTTAAGTTTAGCTGTAAGAGATACCATCAAAGGAAGAAATCACAAAACCAGTGCAGAAGTGATTACGCAAAGATGGAAAATGACAAGAGACTTAGATTTTGAAGATAAAACGAAATACGAAAATGCTGATCGTACCGATTATGGGGATATCAATTTGAATGATGTTGCCGCAGCAAACTTATTCGAAGAATTGACTTCCGAAACTGGATTCCTCCCAATTGGAATGCTGGAATATCCTTTCCAAGGTACCTTTAACGGAGGAGGCCATACGATTTCCAATATGAGAATTCATAAATCTCTCCAAGTTAGTATCGGTTTATTTGGTAATACTACGAACGCGACGATTAAGAATTTCCATGTTTCTTCGAGCGATGTGTACAATGAAAATCAGACGGCAGGTATGGTAATTGGAAAAATGGTAGGCGGTCTAATTGAAAATGTAATTGTTGATGGTGATTCTGTCATGTCTGTAGATACAGTTCATACATCGGAAGATACCTATTCTGGTGGGGTAGTTGGTTTTATGGAATTAAATGCGACTGCTAGAAATTGTGAAAATCACGCCTCCGTTAGAACAGAATTTACCGGAGCTACTGCTTCTTATTCCGGTCCAGCAGGAGGAATTACCGCTTGGATGGCAAATTCAACCATTGAGAACTGTAAGAATTATGGAACCGTCGTCGGTCAAAGTTATGTCGGTGGAATTGCTGGATTTGCGAATATGCAAGATGCAAAAGCCACAGCAGGAGGAGGAACCATCAAAAACTGTGAAAACTATGGAGAAGTGAAAACGTATGTCACTACCCAAACAGGTGGTTTACATATCGGTGGAATTGCTGGATACAACAAAGCGAATGGAATAATTGAATCCTGCACCAATCAAAAAGATGCCAAAGTTTCTGGAAAACAAAACATTGGAGGAATCGTTGGAAATAACATGGGAACCGTCAGAAATAATGAAAATTTCTCAAGTAGCATTACGGGAAATAGCAATGTTCATGGAATTATTGGTAGAAATAGCGGAACAGACGGTGGTGGAAATGTGGATCATGCTGGAATTTAATAGAAAAAATTTAAAAGAAAAGGAAAAGAGTAGAATACAGGAATTTTAGGTTCCTAGTAGATACTCTTTTTCTTTATAAAAAGAAGGACTTTCTTCGTACAAATTTGTCAACTTCCCAAGGAATTCTATCTAAGAAAATAAGATTTGTAGTATGATAAAAATAGGTGATACTATGAGAGCAATCATCTATTTTGCCTCTTTACCAAGTTTGATTATTGGATATCTCATTTATCGGGCAGATCGAAAAGAAAAAGAACCACCAAAAGAGTTAGTGAAGGCTCTTATTGGAGGAGTGATGGCGGCCGCTTTCACCATCTTCGTGAGTTATCTTACTCGTATTGACAAATGGTCCATCTTTTCCTTAGGAAATCTTTGGGGTGTCTTTCTTTACACGTTTATTGGAGTCGCTTGTGTCGAAGAGGGAAGCAAATGGCTTTTTGCGAAACTCCTTCTTCATAAAAATAAAAATTATGATTATTTATTTGATGGTATCGTCTATGCAACATTTGTATCGTTAGGATTTGCGACCATTGAAAATATTATTTATATCTATACGACAGGGTTCTGGGCTATCATCATCCGTAGTATTTTAACCGTTCCCGCCCATGCTTTCTTTGGAATTTTTATGGGATACTATTTTTCGTTAGCGAAGGATGCAAAAATACAAGGCAACCAAAGAAAATATATCCAGTACACCATTCTAAGTTTTTTAATCCCAGCCTTTCTCCATGCCATGTTCGATTTTTTACTACTCGCAAATCACATTGTGCTACTCGGAATCTTTCTTGGATTTGTGATAGGATTATATATTGTCTCGATTCGAAAAGTAATCACTTTTTCAAAGAAAGAACGCGCTTTTCGAGAAAGAAAATTTTGTCCGCGATGTGGGAATCGACTCGAAGGAAATTTCTGTAGTAATTGCGGCTTAAAAAATGGAGAAAATTTCTAAAAAGGGAAGACAAGTCATAAGTTATAATGGTGAGACTTATGACTTCTTTTTTAATTACTTTAATTAGTAGTTACGGTTATCTAGGAATGTTTTTAGGGATGGTCCTAGAAGCAGTAATCATTATCATTCCCAGTGAATTTATTTTAGCGACGGGTGGGATTTTAGCTTCTCAAGGAATTTTTACATTCGAAGGTGCTTTTTTGACGGGCCTCTTAGGAAGTGTTTTTTGTGCCATTGTCCTTTACTTGATGGGATATTATGGAGGAAGACCTTTTATTGAAAAATACGGGAAATATTTTTTTATGAAACAAGAAGACATAGAGAAAGCCGATACTTGGTTTAAACGATATGGGATGTTTGCGGCTTTGATAGGAAGAAATTTTCCCATTGTCCGAACTCTCATCTCCATTCCCGTTGGTCTCACGAGACTTCCTTTTTTACCCTTTGTCTTTTATACGACTCTCGGTAGTATTCCATGGACCTATGCCTTTGTCTACGTCGGATACCATTTAGGAAATCATTGGGTTGTATTACAACAGTATACTTCTAAAATGAAAGGACCCATCCTTCTTCTTTTTCTTTTCTTCTTGATTCGATGGATATATAAAAAGCGAAAAAAAGTGACAACGAAAGAGTAAATTTTTGTCGAAGAAAGAACTTTTTCTCGAAAAACGAAAAAACTATATTATACTAATACTAGGTGAAAAAAAGAATGGAAATAATCGAAGAATTTATAACGGGAATTACTACAACAATGTTTGCTTTCGGACCAATTTCAGGCGTAATTTTAATTCTTTTAGAGTCAGTGATCCCTGTATTACCACTTTCGGTATTCATCGCTTTAAATATTATGGCGTTTGGGTCTATTTTTGGATACGTATTGTCTCTTCTTTCCACGATTCTCGGTTGTCTTCTTTCTTTTTCTCTTTTTCGCAATGTGTTTCAGAAACGATGGTATCACTACATAGAAAAAAAACAATCTGTGCGATTAGAAAAAATGATGAAAGCGATTTCGAATATTTCTTTTTCGAACCTCGTTCTTTTAATTGCGATTCCTTTTTCTCCTGCTTTTTTCATTAATATTGCCGTCGGATTATCAAAGAATTCTTTTCAAAAGTTTTTCTTTGCGTTACTCATCGGAAAGAGTGTCATGGTTTATTTTTGGGGATACATTGGAAAAAGTTTATTAGAGAGTTTAACGGATATTACCGTTCTTCTTCGCATTAGTGTTTTGTTATTATTATCGTTTGTTCTTTCTCGCATGGTAGAAAAAAAATTAAAGGTAAGGTGAGTAGTATGGAAGTCATTCTCTTAGTAGGAATTCTTTTTAACAGTGGGATTCTTTTATTTCTATTGTGGAAAGAAAGTAGAAATCGCCAAGAAAAAGAAGATGTCATCGAACGATTGGGTCGTTTTGAATTAAATATCACGAAAAGTATGAACCAAGAATTTGATGGGTTAAAAGAAAAGATGGAAGAACGTCTAGACAAGATACAAGAAAGAGTGAATCTTCGTCTAGATGAAAACTTAGAAAAGACAAATAAAACCTTTTCGAACGTGTTGGAACGATTAAGTAAAATTGACGAAGCCCAAAAGAAAATTGAAAGCTTATCAGGAGATATTCTTTCTCTAGAAAGTATTTTAACCGATAAAAAGAGTCGAGGTATTTTTGGAGAAGTCAATCTAAAACATATTTTAGAGAATGTCTTTGGTGAGAAAAATGATACCATCTATCAACTTCAATGTCCGTTACCGAATCACACCATTGCAGACTGTATTTTGTACGCCCCAGAACCGTTAGGAACGATTGCCATTGACTCGAAATTTCCTTTAGAAAATTATCAAATGATGGTAGATAAGAAACTTTCTCAAGCAGAACGAGTCATGTATGAAAAACAATTCAAAAACGATGTCAAAAAACACATCGATGCTATTCACAATAAGTACATTATCGAAGGAGTGACAGCAGATCAAGCGATTCTATTTTTACCAGCCGAAGCCATTTTTGCCGAAATCAATGCCTATCATCAAGATTTAATAGATTATTCGTATAAAAAGAAAGTATGGATTGTTTCTCCTACGACCTTAATTTCCACACTCAGTGTGATTCAAATGATTATTAAAAATATCGAAAAAGATAAGTATACAAGTATCATTCATGAAGAATTAAATAAATTAGGAGCGGAATTCTCTCGTTATAAGGAACGTTGGGATAAACTCGCAAGAAGTATTCAAGCCGTCAACAAAGATGTAGAAAATGTTTATATCACAACCGAAAAAATTCAAAAGAAATTTGAAAGAATTAATCAAGTAGATGTCGCGGAGATGGGGGAGAAAGAAATTGAATAAAAAACAAACCGTTTTAAATGTCATTCTAATTTTTGCTTCTTTATGCATTATGTTCTATCAATTGATTTTTCATTTTTCGACAATGTCCCTTGCAAAAATCCTCACAACCACTAGCATTCTACCGATAATTATGATACCATATCTAATAGATAAAATATTTTCCTATCATCCGAGTCCAACATTACTAAATTGTTATTATCTTTTTGTTTTATTGACTCTCAGTATAGGAAGTGTTTTAGGATTCTATCAAAGAATCGCTTGGTTTGATTTACTGATGCATTGGATTTCAGGAGAAATGAGTGTCCTCATTTCTTGGATTCTTTTAGAACGATTTCATCTATTGAAACAAGAAAGAAAAGAATTTATCTTTCTATTCTCCATTCTTTTTGCGGTATCGATTGCCTGCGGCTGGGAATTCTTCGAATTTTTCTCAGATAAAATCTTTGGTGGAGATACACAGTATGTGATAGAAACAGGAGTGAACGATACGATGGAAGATCTAGGAATGGGAACGTTAGGAAGTTTCTTTGTCGCCTCTGTCACATTTTGTCAAATGAAGAGAAAACATCAAACCATTCAAAAAATAGAAAAAGTAGTAAAAGGGGAAGCAGAATGAAAAAGAATGAAAAAGAAGAAAAAATTAAAAAAGAACGTAAAGAAAAGAAACCGAAAAGCAAAAAAATCCTTATCTTTTTATTTATCTTAGTAGGATTAGAAATTTGTATGATTCCTTGTTTCATCTATGCGGGAATGAATCAATGGTTTCCAATTACCATGTTTTTACTGATTCCAACGATATCAGCAATTGTGATTCTTCTATTGAGTAGAAATACATTAAAGGAATCAGAAAGAAAAAAGAGATTAAAAGAAGAAATGCAAAAGCAAGAACAGGAATAAATTGGAAGAAGAAAATCTCTTGGAGTCTATAGAAAAATATGATATAATACAGGCATTCAAAAAGGAGGAATGGGGATGGAAAGAGAAATCATATTACCGTCCTTTCGTCTCGAGAGAATTCATCTAGAAGGGAATGGTCATATTCAATGGATCACAACTTTGAATCAAGAGGAAGAATGTCAAAAATATCTTGGAAATCTTTTTCGTGTTTTTGAAAAAGATGCCCCACCGAGTTACATATTTAAAATAGGGACAACCAAAATCGGTTTTCTTCAAATTGAAACATCTCAGTTTCAAGAAAGAGAACTGACTTATGCCCTTCACCCAAGACATCAACATAGAGGATATGCTTCTAGATTAGTAGAAGAGGTATCCGATTTTCTTTTAGAACGAGAGTGTGAAACGGTTTCCTTAAAAATAGAACCGAGCAATTTAAAAAGTATTTGTGTAGCACTGAACGCTGGTTTCGAATTGCAGCCAAGAAGAGATTACCGATACTATGAATTTATAAAGAAAAAATAAGAAGGAATTTGCATAGACTGCAAGTCCTTTTACCAAACATTGGTATTGACATGGGGGGGGGGTACATATTAAAATGTAAGTAGATTGGAAAGGGTCTATATTCTTGTTTCAATCAATAAAATAAGAAAAGGAGGTAAGAAGTGTGAGTAAACCAAATGAAAACCATAATACTAAAATGATTTTCACTATTGCTATCATCGTTCTAATCATTGGAATTGTTATCTTTTTATTGATGAAAGGGTGTACAAAAACACCGGAATATTTAGTAACGTTTGATGTCGACGGAGGGAGTGCGATTGAGAGTGTTACAGTGAAAGAGAATGATCGCATCGATAAGCCAGTCAATCCGACGAAAGAAGGATATCAATTTGCAGGTTGGTACTATGAAGATAAATTATTTGATTTCGATACGAAGATTACGAAAGATATAACTTTGAAAGCACATTGGAGTTTAGATGAGATAGAACTAGATTTGTCAAAAATGAATCTAAAAGTGGATGAGACAGCAAAGTTAGATATTTTGTCCTTACCAGAAGGGTTATCAGAGGATGATTTGGAATACGTTTCAAGTGATGAAAGTATTGCAACCGTAGATAAAGATGGAAATATCATAGGACTAAAAAGTGGAGTAGTGACGATAACTGTTAGAAGCAAAGATGGAAAGTATCAGGCTTCATGTACGGTAACCGTGACAGAGGAACCAAAACCAACGCCTACACCAACAGAAACTCCGGCACCGACAAAAAAACCAAGTAGTCGTCCATCCAATCCAACGCCAACTCCAACCCCAGTTCCACCAACACCGACGCCAATACCTGACCCAGTGTATAAGGTAATATTAACGGCAATTCATCAAGAACTAACAGGTGGAGTGATGCAGTATACTTTTGAAGTACAAAAAGATGGAACTACATTCAGTGATTACGTTGGATTTATCTACAATGGAAAAGAAGTACATAAAAATGCTGGAACGGTTGCAGCCGACTCAGTAAATACAGGCGTAGGAAATGCACAAGTATGTTTTACAGCAGGTAATTGCGTAAATGCAACAGTAGAGTATCGCTAAAATGAAGATAAAGGAGAAAAGAAAATGAGGAAAGGAATCAAACTTACATTTTTTGCTTTGGTTGCTTTCTTTTTGTCTATTACTCCAGCCTATGCAAGGCAAATGACATTGGAGGAATTAGGAAAAGAAGTAGAAGCAAAGGAATCGACAGCAGAATATGTATATGTTGTAGGACAGTATGCGTTTACCTCGAAGCACAAATTAACTGCCCAAGATTTGATGGTTGCAGCGAAAAGTATTCAAGGAATTACGCCAGAGGATGGAAAAACAAACGACAAACCAGTTTATGGTAAAATGGCTGTTTATAAAATCGCTAGAAAATCAGAAAACTTTACCTACACTGGATGGGAAACTCCAACTACAGCATTAGGAAAAGAAAAATTAGATTTAAGCGATAGCAAAAGCGTAGATATTCGCTATATCGATTATCAATTTATTGCTGAACAAGCTAAGATGACAGTGGATCTAGAAAAAACAACTACGGAAGAAGTCTTAAAAAACTATTTAACAAGTGTAAAATATGATGGTAATGGCCAATCAACTCAAAATTTAAAATACGAGAGTACTGGAAAATTTAGTGGTAAAATAACTGGTCACTTATTAAAAAATACAACGATTGATAATACTATTTTCCCAGATGATGAGGTTACAGGTTACTATTTTGCTTATGCCTTAACAGTTGAGGGAGCAAATGAGAATACGACTTTAAAAATAGGGGAAAAGTCAGTTTCATGGGATGCATGGGATATCCAGAATAGCAACGGTAGTTCGACGATTGCAATTTTAGTATCTTATAATCCAGGAAAAACGAAGGAATTAAAACTAACTGTGGATATCGATGGCAACGGCACAGAATATGAACCAACAGTTTATACGATCGATGTATCGGGACTTACAGTTGAAAAAGATACAGTTGCAACTTTCTCACATGAAAATATTCCACAAGATGAAGTCAACTCATTAAAAAATAGTTTTGATTATGTTAGATCTCAGAATGATACGTATACCTTAGATGAAGAAAACGGCGTTTTGAAATTCAATGGCTCAGTCGTTGAAAAAACGTTGAAAGGATTTAATGGAGATGCAACAACTGGAAAATTCGTTGTATTTACACTTAGTCCAGAAAAAATTACAGAAGATATAGAAATTACAATTCCTTGTCTTGGATGTGCTGGTGGAACTAAAACGGTAGGTTACAATAGCTTAGTCGAAGATAAGTTCACTATCATTCTTCAATTAACAGATACAGAAAGCAAACAATTTAAAATAACAGTCGATAGTGATGGTGCTGCAAAAAGAGAGTATGGTCCAGTAGAATATACATTTGATTATACGGAATTAAAACTTATTAAAGAATCAAAATCAAATGTTGCTGAACTTGATTCAGCAGGTCAAACTTCTTTAACAAGTACTTATGGTTGGACTGCAAATGCAGCTCATACCCTTAAATTTAGTCAAACAGATAATACGGTTAAAGTAACTGGTCAAGTTGCAAAAATTAATTTAACGAAAGATAATATTTTTGAACCTACACAAACGACTGGATATTACATGGGTTATGCTATTAAATTACCAAAAGCAATGACGGAAAATTCTGTTGTAACAGTTGCAGGTAGTGAATTAAAAGGTGATGGTTACGTAGGTGTAGATGAAATAGATCTTTTAAAATGGTTAGATCCTAATAAAGACGATAATTCATTTGATATCGTTGTAGATATGGAACCAAATAATGAGGATTATAAACCTTATACTATTCGTATGGATTTAACAGAAATTACGTTCCAAAAAGTATCTGAAGAAATATCAGTTGTAAATAAAGAACTTTTACCACAAGAAGACTTAGCTACTATTACAGGTGATTATGGTTATACATTTCCAGCTAACTACGATGTTACGTTAGAAAAATCTACCGATTCTAAATATAATGGTTACACTTTAAGAGGAACTATTAATAGGTTAATGGAAGATAAAGTAAAAGTTTTTGAAGGTGAAGAAAAGACAGGTTATTACTTTGTCTATAACGTGAAGCCTAGTTTAGTAATGCCAGGTAAAACAACGATTTCAATTTCATGCAAGACTGGAGAAAATTGTAAAGTGACAACGGATCCAGCATTCTTAGATCATAAACAAAAAACAATTACGCTTGCTAATGAAGGAGATAGTTTAACTGTTTTATATTCTTTGAACAAAGATAACGTTGCTAAATGTAAAGAAGATAGTCAAAGTAAAGAATGCTTTATTCCTATTACTGTAGATATCGATGGTGAGGGTATAGAATACGATAGTGAAACTTATTATTTGAATATCGGTGGATTAGAACTTAAAGAAGCTACGAAGATGAGTGTTCAAACTACCGAAAATGCTGGTGTACGTACAAACCAAGATGGCTATACAATTCACGTTGCAGGACTTCTTAACGATAATCAAGAAACTTTAAATGATAAGTTCAAAATTGCTGTCCAGACAAAAGACCTTATTCCTAATGAAACAACGATTACAACTACATTAGGTGAAACTACACAAACGTATTTATATAATGGTAGTACCTTCACGGAAAATCCTATGGTAGCAAGTATTTCAGCTATTAATCAGATAGGAAACGATGAAACAGTCGAACTTGAATTAACAGCAACTTCAGTAGATAATCGTGTATATACAATCGTTATCGATAAGGATGGTCCAGAAAGCGACGATTATACACCATCTACTTATTCCGTGGATTACAATAATTTAGCTTTAAATGAAAAAGACCAAGTTCAATTAGCAGCGAATCGTACTTACGACGTAAGAAGTTTAACTATAACATCAAAAAATGTTTTACCATCGAAAAATGATTTCTACGTTGAAAAATACGATAAAGATTTAAATCGCAAATATACTGTATGGTCAGATAGTGATATTCCAGGAACTAAAGCTTATACGTTTAGTCTAAAAGGAAATAAATATTATCCAGTGGATGAATACGATAAGTTAACTGATCATTCAATTGCTCATAGTGATACCTTTGAGTTCTATACAATTAATAAAGATAAAGGAAAAGATGGTATTACTGTAGATGATACAGGCGTATATCTAAATGGTTGGAGATATAGCTTTGGAGGTTACTCTGGTATTGGCGTAGGAGAACTTAAAATCTTAGTTGATATCGATAGTATAAAAGAAGTTACTAAATTACCTGAATCTTCAGGTGATGAAGCTTGCTATAAAGTAATTATTTCAAAAGAATACTTAACGAGATGGCTAAATAATAGATATGATCCTATGTTTGATCCTGATAGTGATGAAAAAATAGCCTATACAGTAGATAGTGATCTTGAACTTACCGTAAAAGTTAACAAAGATAATTATGTTACTAGCATGGTAACGGATATTACTATTAATAGTAAACAAAATCGTAAGATTGATTTAGCTTTCCAAGATTTTGAAACTACCAAAGTAGAGGATCCTGTAAAAGTAATTTTAGGTGAGAGTGTAGATGAAACTACAGGCTTAAAACAATTACAAGAATTTAAAACTACCTATGATGCTTGGTGGTCAAGACATACAGGGAGTCACAAATCAGAATAAAATTTTAACTAACTAGGAGGTAACATGAAAAAAAGTTTATTTGTAATTCTTGCTTGTGTTCTTCTATTACCCTCGTTGGAAGTAAATGCAGTAGTTACGAATTCTTCCCAATATGCAGATTTAAAAGTGTACTTATTTGGAGAAGAGAATTGCGAATTATGTGCTGAGGAAAAAGAGTGGTTACAAGAGTATTCAAATAAGGAAAACACAGTGAGCTTTGAATATTTCGATAAAACAGATAAGGAAGAACTATTTAAAACTATAAAAGATAAATTGTTTTCTAAAGAAGATGATTTACCTATAACAATTATTGGATCGAACTACTTTGTTGGTTTCAATGACCAAGTAAAAGACAAAATTAAAGAAGCTGCTACAGCATATAATGAAGCCGATAGTTACTGTGACATTGTTGCTAGAGCAAGAAATAATGGGGATATGGAAGAGTGCTTAGAAACAAATAAAGAAATATATCACTCTGACGAAAGTTTACCTCTTTGGACAACCGTGGGAATCGTCTTAATCCTAACAATTGTTGTAATCGGATTAATCGTTAGTGCGGTTGTAATGATCAAAAAGAAAAAAGAAAACAAGAATTCTAAAATAATAAAGAATAATAATAAACAATAAGACAAAATACAGAAGAAAGGAGAAAAGAAAATGAAAAGAGAAATCAAATATCTACTCTTTACTTTTATGACACTCTTTTTGACAATGACTTCTGTGTCCGCAAGAGAAATGACATTAGAAGAACTCGGAAAAGAAGTGGCACAAAAAGAACCAGATGCAGAGTATGTATATGTCATTGGTGAGTATGCTTTTACTTCCAAACATACTTTGACTGCCCAAGATCTTATGTTGGCAGCAAGAAGTATTACCGGAATTACTGATGCCGATGGCTATACAAATGCTACTTCAATCTATGGCAAAATGGCGGTTCAGAAGATAGAGAGAAAGTCTGAAAACTTTCAATATACAGGATGGAAAGAACCGACTACCGTTTTAGGTGAAACAAAATTAGATTTGAGTAGTGGTAAAACAGTCAATATTCGCTACATTGATTATAAGTATTATGCTGAAAAATCAAAAGCGACAGTTGATTTAACAAAGACAACTGAAACTACTTATAAAAATGCTTTTGAAGGAACTTTAAAAATTACAGGTGGTAATAACACTCTAAGTGAAGAACTTAGTTATGATCCTGCAACTGGTAAATTAACTGGATTATTATTAAAATATGATAACATCGATCCATCTGTATTTAATGGTGATGATGCTACAGGATACTATTTTGGTTTTGTTGTCGAAATACCTAATGCTACAGATGCTACGAAAGTGATCTTAAAAGGTAATAATAGAACTAAAACAATAGGGTATGATAGTTTCGATGTACAGAATGTAGAAGGTAAATCTGGATTACTTGTATTATGTTCTGTAAGTCCTACGAGTGATGATAAGATTTTTGAAGTTAGTGTCGATCTCGATGGTGATGGTACAGAATATGGAGCAACAGACTATACATTAGATTTAAGTGGTTTAACTTTCCAAGAAGACTCAAAGGTATCTTTGACTGACAAGGAAGATGATATTTCAACTGAAGATAAAGCTACTTTACAAGATTGGGGTTACACCTCATTTGGAGATAATAAGCATTATCAATTAGTTTCACAAGAAGATGGTACATATAAATTAACTGGAAAAGTAGAATTACAAAGCATGAGAGCAGGTGGATTTAGTACTGAGGCTCAAGATGGTTACTTCTTTGTGTTCAATCTTAAGAAGCCAGATGATTTAGTTACTGTACCAGAAGGTGTTAAAGTAACTGTGAAAGGTGAAAAAGAATTAACGTATGGTAAGGAATATTTTAACGAACAAGGCGTATTTACTGAAATATTCAAGTTAAAAGATAAATGCGAGGGAGATACGGATTGCAAAATTGAAATTACTGTCGATTGGGATGGAGAAGGAAAGGAATACTTAGAATCTCAAACAATCACAATTAATTACAAAGATTTAACTTTTGTTAAAAGTTCAAAATTTAGTGTTTTAGATGTTGCTGATGGTGGTTTAGCAAAAAATCCATTAGAGGAAACTTATGGATGGAAACAACCTGATCATTTCGATGTTCAATTTAAAACGGAAGGAACAAAGGTAAAAGTAAAAGGGTTACTTCCAATTCTAGAAACATTTACTGAAAGTAAAGATCCATTTGAAGGAGAAGATAAAACTGGTTACTATTTGCCATTTGTAATCAAGACAGAAACAGCTAAAAAGGATACTGATAACAAAACAACAGTTCAATTTATTCATGAAGGAGAAGAATCCAAAACTCTAACAGCTGATAATTTCGATGGTAATGATGTATTATATATTTTAAGACATCTACATAAAGATGCAGAAGATAAGACATTTACGATTATCGTCGATATGGATGGAGAGGGAGAAGAATATACTCCATATACCCTTACATTTGATTGGAGTGAATTAACACTTCAAGAAAAAACGATTCCTCAAGTTTCCCTAAATAAAGCTAGTGCAAAAGACAAAGAGACATTTACAAAATGGGGTTACAAGAGCGAGGTAAATAAAGAATTATCTCTTACGAATGGAGAATTAACTGGAACGCTTGTTGAACAAGTATTGTTAAATGGTGAGGCTTTTGGAGATGACAAGAAAACGGGATATTACTTTGACTTTACCTTTACACTTCCAACAGGAGTTAGCAAAGACAAAGTTAAAATAGCCCGTCTAGCAAGCGCTAACTTAACGGGTAGTAAGAAGAAAGAATTTCAGTCAAGTGAATATAATGACGACGGTAGTTTAACTGTTTTATTCCAAATTGAAAGTGATCCAAACTGTAAAGATAATGGAGACACATGTAAAGTATATTATAGTGTCGATTACGATGGGGATGGTAATAACTATTTACCAGCACTTTATACAATCGATTATAGTAAAGTAACCTTTGAAAAATCATCAATATTTACAGTTGAATCTATTGACAAAGAAGTAGAATCACAATTTCCAAATACTGGTTGGTATAATACCGAAGATGGATATTCTGTAAGTGTAACTGCCGATGAAACGGATTCACATAAATATAAGGTAAGTGGAGTTTTACCAATTCTCGAAGAGGGAGATTGGAAAGATGAGGAGCCATTTGATTCTCCTAATCGACTTTATTATTTAGGATTAGGTCTAAAATTAATAAATGCTCCACAAGATTATAATAATGATGGAAATCAGAAAATTAATATCAAGTTCGTACATGATACAGAAAGCACTTCATATTTAAAGGTATTTGGTGATGATTTTAATAGTTCACATCTTCTTTATATCTTAAAAGCATTAAAAACTACGAACGAAGATGGTTCTGCACTTGCCGATACTGACAAATGGTTTACAATCACAGTTGACTTAGATGGAGAAGACAAGGAAGAGTACGCTCCATATACTGTAACAATAGACTATAGTGATTTAAAATTCCAAGATTATTCTCGTGGATCTGTTGACTATGATGTTCTTAAAAAAGCAGATTTAACAGAGGAATCTTCCGCAAAAACAGAATTAACGGGATATGGATTTAATGTAGAGACAGTTGAAAATGTAAACATTCACACAAACACTGATCAACCAGATAATCATTATAAAGATGGTATTGAAGGAAAAATAAAGGAACAAACATTGAATGGTACAACAGGATTTTCTAATCCTACTGGATACTTTGTTCCAATGAAAATATCTTTCCCAACAGATAGTAATCTAACAGCTTATAAGAATAAGTGGACTATAACTCTATATAATGAGTCTGGAAAAAAGATGTCTGCGTACAAACCTAAAGATGAGGAATATAGTCAAGGATGGGTATTAGTTCTATTTAAACTTAATAAAGATAGTGAGACTTCTAAACTTAAATATGAGATAGACTTTGATGGTGAAGAAGATGCATTTTTACCATTGGAATACACGATATCTTATGAAAACTTAGACTATCAAACTGAAAATAAAATCACTTTCCAATATTTTGATGAAACAACAGGTAAGATTGAGACAAAAGAAGCTAAGGTTTATGAGGATGAAGTAATTCCAGAAACATTAGCACCAACATTTGAAGGAAAAAATTATGCTTATCATGATTTTGATTATTGGTATAAGACAACTGGAAGTGCAGAGACACCGTTTGTATTAGGCCAAGAAGATTCAAAAACAGGAGAAAATGAAGATATTACATTACAAGCACATTATACGCTTGATGTAGATAAATTCCTTACAGATGTTATTTCGGATTTAGGAAGTGCTGAAACAGATTACTCGAGTGATTTCTCTTCTCATTTTGCTATTTCTAAAACAGACACTACCATTACATTTGATGTAAAAAATCCTAAATCGAAGTTAAGTATCTTAAATGATACTAGCATCCCTGGAGCCATCGCTTACATTCTTCAAAGAGGTGAAGTAAAAGAGATTACTCTTTCATCTGACGGTAAACAAGTAGTATTTACTAAAGATGGTGCAAATAATGAGGTTCAACCTATTAGTTTAGATGAAACAGGAACTGCTCTAAAAGGAAAAATTCAAGCTGGTGCGAAAGCCTTATTTGCTGAAGTCTTAAAAGACGAAGGTGGAGAAGCAGAATACACTTTAAACAACATGGTTTTAAATGATAAAAACTTTAGTATAACCATTGGAGATTTAGATAATTCTGTTCAATTGGCTAATGCAGATAAAACAGTTTATGAATTTAACTTTGATTCTGATATTGTAAGTGTAGTAGATGAAGAAACTTTGAAACAAGCCTTAACGAAAGACTATAAAACGATTTATATTGAAAAATCATTCGAAGTTGAAGAAACAATAGATATCAATAGAGCCGTAGATATCAATAGTTCTGACGGAACGATGTTAACTTCTAAAACAGGTAACGCTATCTTTAAAGTAAGTTCTACTGGTGTAAAAATTGAAAATCTTTCTCTAAAAGCAGGAGAAAACACCAAAACATTGATTGATGTTGAGAGTAATGGTGAACTAACGGCAACCAAATTAAAATTTGTAGCAACTGATCCTGACAACAAATTAGACGTTGCTATCGATGTCAAAGAAGGCGGAAAACTTACGGCTAGTAACTTAACATATGAAAAAGAAACATATGAACATCCTATCGTAAGAACGGCTAAGACAGGAGCTACTGTTAATTTAACTGATAGTGGAAATGGAAAAGCTTCTCAAGTCGTGAAGGAAAAAATAAACTTTAATGCAGCGGATAGTGATACCAAAGAAACAGATTCAGATTATACTTACTTCAACTATTATAACGATTCTAAAAACGCAAAGATTTATACGACAGTAATCTATAACTACCAAGGTCCATATAGAAAAGCTGATACGAAATATAATTATTACGGTGAAAATCTAAAGGTTCCGACAAGTCCAGTATTTGGTACTTTTGAACATTATGGTGAAACTTATACTTTAATTGGATTTACGAAAGATTCTAGCCAAGTATTAACGGGAGATAATCTTCCTGCTGGAGCAGTAAATAAAGATGCATTGAAAGTTACGGAAGATGCTCACTATTGGGCAGTATTCAAGGTAACACTTGCTGATGGCGTTAAGAAAGTTTCAGATACAGAAGGATTTAAAGGAGCAATAAATGACCCTAGTGTCAAAGCTATTTATATTACCGATGGAAATGCCGTTATCGATTATGGTGAAGAAGAACTTAAGATTACAAATGGTGTTTCTATTATTGGCCAACCAAATAGTAATACGATAATAAAGGCTAAAAAGATTGTTGTTGCGGATTCAGCTGAAAGTGTCTTCATTAATCGTGTTAATTTAGAGATTGCAGCTGAGAAAGGTCAAGATTCGTTAATCGAAGTGAAAGGTAAAAAATTTGCTTTATGGCAAGGTGCCTTATCAAACACAGGCGAGAATGCTGTTGACTATGCTATCAAATATACAAATAATCACTCTGTAGTAGATATTCGCTATATGGGTACGGGTGGTTCAAAGGGATTTGATGCTAAAAATATCACAAAATCTTATGTCTATGTAACTGGAAAGTTAGGTGAAGGATCTGATCTTTACTTGAATAACTTCCCTAAAGCAGATGGTGATGACCCTAAATGCGTAATTATCATTAATGGTTTTGCTGAGGATGCTGTAATACAAGATGGTGAAGATGGTGAACCAGATATAAGATTCCTTGGAAACACCGTAAAAACTTCATGCGCTATGAAAATTGAAAAAGAAGCTTCTGGTGATAAGGCAGATATTAAGTTTGGTCGTGGTAACATTACGATAGAGTGGGATGATTCACACACGGACTTTAGTGGTATTAATTTACATACTAATCTAAGTGACGTTACTGTTAAATATGTTAAAACACCTGAGGGAACGGAAGCTGATAAAGTACCATCAGAAGTGCAAGGACCAAAGTTTCCATCAGAAGTAGTAATGGAATAAAATATTTCCAAGATGGTGAGAAAAAACATTCACAAACATGCTTATGATGAACAATAAAAGGCGTAGTGGAAACTACACCTTTTTTGTCGGCATATGGAAAAAAAGTAATAGAATTGATAAAGAATAATCGAAGTTGAAGGAGAACCAAAAATATAGTAAATGATTCTCTCTTTTGTCTATGATTTGAATGAAAATGAAAAGGTGGACATATTTTATTATGGTTTCCTTTCAACGGAATACTGCATGATAAAGGAAGAAATCGCTTCTTTCATCTTGCCATGAGAAAAAAAGTATAGTAAAATTATGAATAGTTTTGGAGGTACCTATGATAGAAGCAAGAGATGTGACATTACGTTTTGGGAAAAGAACATTATTTGAAGACGTAAATCTAAAATTTACTAATGGAAATTGTTATGGTTTGATTGGTGCCAATGGAGCTGGGAAAAGTACGTTTTTAAAACTTTTAAGTGGAGAAATAGAAACAAGTAGTGGAGAAATTATCTTAGCCAAAGGAGCACGGCTTTCCGTTTTGAAACAGAATCATTATGCTTATGATGATCATACTGTGATGGAAACAGTCATCATGGGAAATGAAAAGTTATATAAGATTAGTAAAGAAAAAGAAGAACTTTATTCTCATACAGAATTTACGGATGCAGATGGGATGCGTCTTGCGGAATTAGAAGCAGAGTTCATGGAACTCAATGGTTGGGAAGCGGAGAGTGAAGCAGGAGAGTTATTAGCCAATCTAGGGATTCCTGTCGAATATCATGATGCCGTCATGAAAGAAATTCCTGCCAAGATGAAAGTAAAAGTTTTATTGGCTCAGGCTTTGTTTGGAAATCCAGACATTCTTCTTTTAGATGAACCAACCAATAACTTAGATATCGAAGCCATTCGATGGTTAGAAGAATTTCTAATAAACTATCAAAATACAGTCATCGTCGTGAGTCACGACCGTCATTTTTTAAATAAGGTTTGTACTCATATCGTCGATATCGATTATGGAAAAATGAAACTTTACATAGGAAATTATGATTTTTGGTATGAATCGAGTCAATTGGCTTTGAAACAAATGAAAGAATCCAATAAAAAGAAAGAAGAAAAAATCAAAGAATTGCAAGATTTCATTGCGAGATTTTCAGCAAATGCTTCCAAGAGTCGTCAAGCTACGAGTCGGAAAAAAATGTTAGAAAAAATTGAACTAGAAGAGATTGTCCCTTCTTCTAGAAAGTATCCGTATATTGATTTTACGCCAGAAAGACCAAGTGGAAAAGAAATTTTGACAGTAACCAATCTTTCTAAAACCATCGATGGAAGAAAGGTGTTGGACCAAGTCTCTTTTACGGTTTTAAAGGGAGATAAAATTGCTTTTGTGGGACCGGATGATATTGCGAAAACCACACTGTTCCGTATCTTAATGGGAGAAATCGAACCAGATAGTGGAGAAGTGACTTGGGGAAAGACCATTACGAAAAGTTATTTTCCTCAGGACAATAGCGATTATTTTAAAAAAGAAGAGACCATTATGGAATGGATAGGAGAGTATTATTCCGTAGATGATGAAACCATTCTTCGAGGATTTTTAGGAAGAATGTTGTTTTCGGGGGAGGATGTTTTCAAAAAAGTACCTGTTTTATCGGGAGGAGAAAAGGCTCGCTGTATGTTATCAAAATGTATGTTGGAAGCCGCTAATTTTTTAATTCTCGATGAACCAACCAATCACTTGGATTTAGAGAGTATTACTTCCCTCAATAACGGATTAATGAAATATAATTCAGAACTTCTTTTGGCTTCTCATGACCATCAGTTAATTGAAACCATTGCGAATCGTATCATCGAAATTCTTCCGAAAAATGGGATTATCGACCGTCGTCTTCCTTACGATGAATATTTAGAAAATGAAGAAGTAAAAGAAATTCGTAGGAAAAATTCTGAATAAAGGGAAAAAATTCAAAAAAAGAGTTTCTTTTCTCTTTTTCTTTGGTATTATATTGGTTAAAGTAGGTGGGAAAGAATGGATAAAAAAATAAGAGAACAAGTCATGGAAAATTTTTTGAAAAAAGAAACAACGTTAGGAGAATATGCCTGTCTATCGAAAGAGGCAATCCGATTTCAAGAAGAGGAGGATGAAGATTTCCGCCCTCCTTTTTACCGAGACATCGATCGGATTATTCACGCGCATTCTTATACGAGATATCTCAATAAAACGCAAGTATTCTCTTTTTCTAAAAACGATCATTTAAGTAAACGAATTGTTCACGTCCAACTGGTGAGCAAAATTGCTAGAACGATTGGAAGAGCCTTGAATTTAAATGAAGATTTGATTGAGGCGATGGCACTTGGGCACGATATCGGACATACACCGATTGGTCATACTGGAGAGGCAATTTTAAATGAAATTTCTAAACGAGAATTGGGGGAAATCTTCGCTCATAATGTCCAAGGAGTTCGTGTCTACATGGATTTAGAAAAAAATCAAAAAGGATTAAACCTAACGATGCAGGTTTTGGATGGAATTCTCTGTCATAATGGAGAAATGTTATCCAATCGATATGAACCAATGCCCAAGACGAAAGAATCTTTCCTAGAGGAATATCAAAATTGTTATCAAAAGGAAGAAGTATTGCGCAGTGTAAGACCTATGACTTTAGAAGGATGCGTAGTAAGAATCAGTGACGTTATCGGTTATATTGGAAGAGATATCGAAGATGCCATCGAAGTAGGGGTGATTCAAAGAAAAGATATTCCCCAAAATATTCAAAAAGTTTTAGGTACAACCAACCGGGAAATTGTAAATACTATCATTGTCGACATAATTGAGAATAGTTTAGGAAAACCATATATTGAAATGAGTCAAGAAGTGTATCGAGCACTTGTCGATTTAAAAAAATTCAATTATCAAAACATTTATCATAAAGCGAATTCGAAAGAACAAATTGCTTTTTATAAAAAATCCATGAATGCCTTATATGAAAAGTGTTTAAAGGATTTAGAAGAAGAAAGAGAAGACAGTGCTATTTATCAAATTTATCTCAAAAAAGCAGATCCAACCTACTTGAAAAAAACCAATCCCAAGCGAATCGTTTTAGATTATATTTCTGGAATGACAGATGAGTTTTTCTTACAATCGATTTTAGAGTTTCAACACGAAAAAGAGATGGTTTAAAAAGCACTTCTCCATTCAAAAAAGAAATAATATAAATATCATGGAAAAAAGAATGCAAGAAAAGAGAACGTGTTAACCAAAAATAGTTGACAACTCTCCAAAAATATGATAATATGTAGAAAGATTTTGAATGAGGTGATAATATGAGCGGAAAAAAGCCAATCTATCTAACAAAAGAAGGACTAGAAGACCTACAGAAAGAGTTAGATGAATTAATTAATGTGAAAAGACCAGCGAATATTCAAGCAATCAAGGAAGCACGTGCGTTAGGAGACTTAAGTGAAAATGCAGATTACGATGCCGCTAGAAACGAGCAAGCCGTGTTAGAAGGTAGAATTAAAAAGATCGAAGCTATGCTTGAAAATTACGAGATTATAGAAGAAGTATCGAATGGAAAAGTAGGAATCGGAAGCACCGTTTCGATTAAATACGTCGATGACGAAGATGATGACGACGAGGAAGATGAATATAAGATTGTCGGAAGTCAGGAAGCTGATCCATTCTCAGGAAAGATTTCAAATGAATCTCCTATTGCAAGAGCAATTATGAATCATAAGGTCGGAGATGTCATTACAGTCGAAAGTCCAAATGGATCTTATCAAATTGAAATTACAGAGATTAAGTAAAAAGTACCTTGGTACTTTTTTTGTGTCCAAAAAAAGAAAGAGAAAATAAAAATACAAAAAATTAAATTGAAGAAATAAAACGAACAGAAAATGTTGACTTTTGTCGATATTTAGGTTAGGATAACTCTCTGATAAGTAGGGAGCTTATCGGAATTTAAAAGGAGGAAGGTTGAATGACGAAAAAAATCTCAAAACTTGTTGGACTCATTGCTTTGGCGGTCGTTATGTGTTTTGGATTCCTAGAAGTACAGGCAGAAGAAGCTTCTATCGCAAAAGTAAATGGACAAGACTGTTCTTCTTGGGATCAAGTAGAGCAGCAAATCGAGGCGGCAGAAAGTCCTATCACAATTCAATTGCTTAGTACAATATCGTTAGAACATACTTTTGTGATTCCCGCAGGAAAGAATGTCACCATTGATCTAAATGGGCAAGAATTAAAGGCACAACATGGAAATGGGTACGGAATTCAGAATTTAGGGGATTTAACGATTACTAGTACCAATGAAGGAGGAAAACTCACCCTAAATACTGCTACAGGTTCTGGTGTCATCAATAGTGGTAATACATTAAAAATAGAAAATATCACGATTTGGGCTGGATCAACTTATGCAGCAGTAAAGAATTCAAATGACGATGGAGTAGTTAGAACCCTAGAAGTGAAAAATACGGAAATTTCTGGAAATTTTGTTCCTGGAATCCAAGCAGCAGGAAAGGTAACCATAGAAGATGTGAAATTCTCTTTAAGCAAAGGTTCCATATTGATTGCTGTTCCGGGTGGACAGAATGACACTGAAGTAACAGTAAAAAATGTGAAAACGACGAATCGTGGATTGATGTATGCAGGAGATGGAATCAGGGGATTAGAATCACTCGATGACACGACAGGGAAGGCAAAATTACACATTGAAGGGGTAACTGGAAATGTAACTTTTTTTGCCAATAACGATTCTGTCATCGAAGGGGATGAAACCATGACCGAAAAGGCAATTACCTATGCCAAAGACGGTGCATCCATCATTATACCGGAAGGTTATAACAAAGAGATTCCCAATAAAGCGGGAGTAAAATACATTACAAAAGAGGGAACAGAAGTCGTTTATGTAAACTTCGACGGTGTCAATTACGAACTAAACAAAGGAGATACATGGGGTCAAAGCACCAAGGAAGAATTAAAAAATGCGCTAGAAAAGGCTAAAACAGAAGGACAAAAAAATAAGACCTTTCAAAAGTTTGTAAAAGAGAGTGGAGAAGAAGTAACAGATCAAACTCCATGGAATGAAAATGGAACCATTTCTATCGAGTGGGGTGTCAAGGTGACAATCAATGGACAACCTTACGATTTGGATGAAAATGAAACGTTACAAGATATTCCAACATTCGGAGATTTTAATAAAGAAGGAAAAACACTTCATTTTAGAACGGTTTCTGGGAAAGAAGAAGTAAAAGATACAGATCCAATTACGCAAAATATAGATTTGGAAACATTCTATACCGTAACTGTAACATTAGACGATGTAGTATATACTCTAGATTTAGGTAAAAATGCCGAAAAGACACGTCTTGGAAATGCTGTTTCCGCAGATGGAACAATCCTAGATACTGTGATGAAAACAGTTCCTGTAGGAAAATATGCCGTTACGTATTACATCGATGGAAAAGCTACTTCTTCAGCGGAGCGAATCGACGAAAACACCATATTAACGAAAAAGGTATTAGTTAAAATCTCTGTCAATGGTAGTTTCATCGGAACCGTAGAGGATGGAACCATACTAAAAAACATTAGTATTTTGGATTCAATTATGCAAGATGAAAACTTTAAGTATTTTAAAGTTGGTGAAGAAGTTTTTGATTTAGAGAGTGCCGTTACTCAAGAAATAAATTTAAAACCAGTCTATAAGATTGTTATTTCTGTTGAAGGAAATGATAGGAAGAATCTAGTAGAAGTGAATTATGATGAGACTTCTGAAGGTATAACATTACAAGCCATTTTGGATGGTGAGAATGGTTCAGAATTGAAAAAATTCATGGACGCAGAAAATTTTGCTAGATTTGTAGATGAAGACGGAAATACCGTAGACTTGGATACAGTCATTACCACTACAACAAAATTAAAGGCAATCTATGAAATTACTCTTACCTTTATCGATGAAAAAGGCAACACTTGGACGGAAACCGTTCTAGAAGGAACCTCGTTAAAAGAATTAGCGAGTGCCGAACAATTGAAGAAGGTAGAAGGAAAGACATGGAAAGGATTTATCAATGCAGATACGAAAGAAGCAATTTCGGAAGACGAAGAGTTAATGAAAAATACATCGATTCAAGCCGTATTTGAATCTAGTACAATAGAAGTACCGAGTACGTATGATGGAGTAATGAATTACTTCGTACTTGCTTTGGTTAGTTTCTTTGCTACTTTCGTTGGAATCGTTACTTTAAAAAGAAAAGAAAACGTATAGATCGTTTCCTGAAAACAAAGAATAAGATAGAATCAAACCTCGTTTCTTAAAATAGAAAGGAGGTTTTTCTTATGCTTCTCATTCGGAACCATTGGATACGAAAAAAGAAAAGCAAACAAAATCATCGAAATCCTTGCGTCAAAAACAGTTTTTCGATATAATAAATACGAATTGGAGGAGAGAACTATGGCAAAAGAAACAGCCAAGGGAAAAACAAAAGAAATAGAAAAAGAAAAGAAAGAAAAGAAAAGTGAAAATAGAAAAGAAATTACAATCACGATAGATGGACAAGAATGGGAGAAAGCCTTAGACAAAGCTTTTCAAATGAAAGTAAAAAATGTAACCGTAGATGGTTTTCGAAAAGGAAAATGTCCACGAAACATCTATGAAAAGAAATATGGAAAAGAAAGTTTATATTTAGATGCCGCTGAAGCATCTGTTCAGAAAGCTTACCAAAAACTCATCGACGAGCATAAAGAGATTGTTCCAGTCGTACAACCAAAAGTAGATATTCATTCCATCGATGATGAAAAGGTCGAATTTCTCTTTACAATCATCACAGCCCCTGAAGTAAAAATTAAAAAATACAAGGGATTAAGTGTCGAGAAACAAAAAGTAGAAGTGACCAAAGAAGAAATTGAACACGAAATGGGACATCTTCTTGAAAAGTATACCGAATTGGTAACCAAAGAAAAAGGAAAAGTAGAAAAGGGAAACGTTGCGATTATTGATTTTGAAGGATTCAAGGATGGAGTTGCTTTCGAAGGAGGAAAAGGAGAAAACTATTCTCTCGAGATTGGAAGTAATACCTTTATCCCAGGATTTGAAGACCAAATCATTGGCATGAAACAAGGAGAAGAAAAAGAGATTCACGTAACCTTCCCAGAAGATTACATGGCCGAAGATCTAAAAGGAAAAGATGTAATTTTCAAAGTAAAAGTCAATGAAATCAAAGAGAAACAAGCAAGAGAATTAGATAAAGAATTTTTTGAAGACTTGGGAATGGAAGGAGTCGATACCAAAGAAAAACTAGAAAAAGAAATCGAATCTTCCATCAAAGCCAACAAAGAAATGGAAGCAGAAAATGCCCATATTGATAAAATTCTAGAAGAAGTAGGAAAACAAGTTGATGTAGATATTCCAGAAGAAATGGTAGAAGAACAAATCGATAATATGATTCATCGTTTCGAGCATCAATTACAAATGCAAGGATTAAATTTAGACGTTTACCTAAAATATACGAATAGTGATCGCCAAGCGCTACGCAATCAAATGGAAAAAGATGCTTATCAACACGTATTATATCGTTTGATGTTAGAAGAAATCGTGAAACTTGAAAAAGTAGAAGTAACGGAAGAAGAAGTCGATAAAGAAATTAAAACCGTTTCTGAAAAGTACAATATGAGCGAAGAAGATTTCATCAAAGAATTTGGTGGAAGAGACATGATAAAGTACGATTTGGAAATGCGAAAAGTAATCGAATTATTAAAAGAAGCCAACAAAAAATAGGCTTCTTTTTTTGCCAAAAATTGCCAAAAAGATATTTGTAAAAAAATGTCCAATCTTGTTGCATTTTTAAGATGAAATGTTATAATAAGAGGCAAAGTTTTTGAGAGGACGTGAGAACCATGGATTTAAAGAAACTACCCGTATTATTGCTCCACAACATGGTTCTCTTTCCGTCTAATGAAATTCGTTTAGAGTTTAATAGTTTAGAAGACAAACAATTAATATCAATTGCAGAAGGATATTTTAATAGTGAAATTTTAATTGTCAATCCACCCCTTCCGTTAGAAAAAATAACAACTTCTACACTTCCTAGAATCGGTGTCATCGGTCAAATCCGAATGAGAATCGATATGCCTAATGGAAGAACGAGGTTATCTGTCTATGGCTTAGAGAGAACTAGAATTACGGATTACGATGAACAAGACCACATTTTATATGCTACCTTAGAAGAAGTGGATTACATTGTTCCCAGTCCTAAAGCCGAAACTGCCTACTCTCGAAAAATGATGAATTTATTAGAGATGTATGTCGATGATAATGAGTATTCCAACAATATTTTGAATCGTTTGGTTGGTGTAAATGATTTATCTTCGATGACCGATTTAATTGCCCCAGCGTTACCGACTACCTATGAAAGAAAATTGGCATATATTTCTGAGACTGATGCCTTAGAGAGAAGTCAAATGATTATGGAAGATATCCATAATGATATTGATATTTTAGAAATTGAAAAGAAAATCGATAAAAAACTCTCTCATGATATTGACGAAGCCCAGAAAGAATACGTTTTACGAGAAAAAATTCGAGTAATCAAGGAAGAACTAGGGGATATCAACGATAAAGATAGCGATGTAGAAATTTTAAGAGAAAAGGCAAGAAATTTAAAGTGTCCAGAAAAAATTCGCAATCGTTTGCAATTAGAAATCAATCGCTATGAAACAAGTAATCCCAATTCTCCCGAAGTAGGAGTCATCCGTAACTATATCGATTGGCTTCTCGATTATCCATGGAAAGTGTATACCCAAGATAATAAGGATTTACGAAAAGTAAAAGATGTGTTGGATGATTCTCACTACGGATTAGACGTGGTCAAAGAACGAATCATCGAATATCTAGCTGTCAAACAAAATACAA
The DNA here is from genome assembly GCA_947623825.1 of uncultured Bacilli bacterium. GTDB lineage: Bacteria > Bacillota_I > Bacilli_A > RF39 > UBA660 > Alloscybalousia. The sequence continues at coordinate 13,504 of CANQHQ010000004.1, read as the reverse complement.
AAGATTCTACGAGTCCTATCATCTGTTTAGTAGGACCTCCAGGAGTAGGAAAGACTTCTTTAGCCAAGAGTATTGCGGAAAGTTTGAACCGAAAATGTACCAAGATATCGGTAGGAGGTATCAACGATGAAGCAGAGATTGTTGGTCACCGAAGAACCTATGTAGGGGCAGCGCCAGGTCTCATCATTCAAGGAATGAAAAAAGCAGGAAGTTCGAATCCTGTATTTATCATCGATGAAATTGATAAAATGACGAAAGATATCAAAGGAGATCCCGCCAGTGCCTTGTTGGAAATTTTGGATCCTGAACAAAATAAAACTTTCGCCGATCACTATATCGAAGAAGAAGTAGATCTAAGTAAAGTGATGTTTATTACGACCGCCAATTACTACGATCAAATTCCACCAGAACTAAGAGATCGTTTAGAAATTATCGAGCTATCTTCCTATACAGAATATGAAAAGTTAGACATTGCCAAAAACTATTTACTTCCGAAAGAAATCCGTCAACATGGACTAAAAATCCAAGAGGTAAAATTTAGTGATGAAGTCATTTTGACAATTATTCGCAGTTATACAAAAGAAGCCGGAGTGCGTGACCTAGAACGAAATTTGGCAAGTATCCTACGAAAAATTGTAAAAGAAAAATTGATTGAAGGAAAACAAGAAGAGTACGATATTACAGATTACAACATCGAGCGCTATTTAGGAAAGAAAAAGTATCTTTTGAATGGAAACGACATCATTGAACGAATTGGTGTAGTCAATGGACTGGCTTATACGCCGTTTGGAGGGGATATCCTTCCGATTGAAGCAGTCTCTTTCCCGGGAAAAGGAAATATCATCTTGACAGGACAATTAGGAGATGTCATGAAAGAATCCGCTCAGTTGTCTTTTGACTACCTAAAATCGAATTTTGATAAATACAACATCGACTATAGTAAGTTTGAAAAATGGGACATTCATATTCATGTCCCAGAAGGAGCAATTCCGAAAGATGGACCATCGGCCGGTGTTGCCTTAACGACGACGTTATTGTCTCTTTTAACAGATAAAGCGATTGCGACCAATGTAGCGATGACCGGAGAAATGACACTTCGGGGAAAAATTCTTCCTATTGGAGGTTTAAAAGAAAAAGTAATTGGCGCACATCGAAATCTTGTAAAAACCATTTTTATTCCTAGGGCAAACGAAAAAGATTTGGAAGAAATTCCTGATGAAATAAAAAATGACATTCATTTTATCTTAGTAGACCGATACTTAGATATTCATCAGGTGTTATTCCGCACGAAAGGAAGGAAAAAAAATGACCCCCGAAATATTAGATTACTGCTTGACTAAAGCGAGATTGATAGAATTTTCTACCGAAGAAATCCTAGAAACCCTTCAAACCGAAGAAGATTTAGAATGTTTTTGTCATTCTTTGGCGAATGTCATAGATAGTGATGATTTCTTGCTGGCTGAGGAAAGTTTACTGAATAAAGTAAGAGGCATCGTTCGTGAAAAGAGATTTGTCTATCCTAAAAATTCTTCTTTAACGGCATATTTCAATAAATTTGTAGAATTCTATAACTATGCTTCTTGTCAATCAGAAGAAACCATTCGAGAACTACAAGGAAACTGGTTGGAAGAAGAGGTGTTGGCCCGAAATCTACCAAGGATTTCAATCGGTTATACAGTGAATGATCTTCTTCAATATGTAAAATATGATTATTACTACATGGCCATGTTGATTAGTGACGTGGGAAATATAGAACTTCGTGCTTCTCGATTTCTTGCGACTGTCTATTGGACTCTTCGTTTATTCCCTGAGTTTTTTGAAGAGAATCCGGAAGCCATAGACAAAGCCATCGCCTTTACTACTTTCTGTCAAGAAAAAGAGTCTGGAGCGAGAAGAAAAACGCGAAAAACAGCCAAAGTCTTGTTGGAAGAACTAGAGTCGATGACCGAAAATGAAGTCGCCTATGAACTACAATATACAAAAAGAAAAGATACTAAGAAAGAGAAAGAGTAAAAAAAAGTCTTTTTCTCTTTTTTTATGCATAGAGTAGAGTAGAAAAGAGGGATAAAAATGAAAAAAGTCATACCGTTTAGTAAGACCATTCATTTTAAAACGATGATTGCGGAAGTGACAGATATTGAAGTAACCCATACACTCGAAGCCACTGACAATGCATCGTTTGAAGGAGATATTCTAATTGACGGAAGCTACAAAATGACGGAAGCGAGTCAGTTAGAAGAAAAATTTCATTACACGCTACCATTCACCATCGAAGTAGATGACAAGTATGAGATTCAGGACGCAACAATCACAATTCGAGATTTTTATTTTGAAATCATCAATGAAGAAGATTTGAAAATGAATGTCGAATTAGAAATCAACAATGTAACAGAAAAAGAAGAAGTCCTAGAACCAGTACGTTCCGAAGAAGAGAAGATAGAAGAAATCGAAGATATTGAGGAAGAAAAAGAAAAAACACAAGAAGACCAAGAGGAACCGAAAGAAGAAAAGGAAGAAACGGTAGTAGAAACCAAAGAAGAAAGACAAGACAACACAGTCGAATCACAAGAAGAGTTCGAAGTGACCGTGGAACCGACGAGTCCGCTTTTACCAAAGAAAGAGCCAGTAATTTCCCAAGAGATAGAAAAGAAACAAGTAGTAGAAAAAAGGGAACCTTCCCAAGAAGAAATTCTTGAGAATTCCACTTCCCAAGTAGAAACAAAGAAAGAAGAAAATCAAGTAAGTTCTATCTTCTCTTCTATCAATCAAGAAGAGACCTTTGTCACGTATTATGTCTATATCGTGAGAGAACAAGATACGGTAGATTCGATTATAGAAAAGTACAAAACAACAAGAGAAGAACTATCTTTATATAACGATTTAAATCAAGTTGGAATTGGTACCAAACTCATCATTCCTTGTCAACATGAATAAACAAGAAATTTTAGAAAAATATCATATTTTTCCAACTCGGTATCAGAAATATCGCACCATCGATATTATTACGACAAAGAACGATTGTTACGTACTAAAAAAAGGAAATTATTATAATATCTACGAGTATTTACAAACTAGAAACTTTCATCATCTTCCTGAACCGTTAAACGATAGAGAAGAAGAATATACCATTTATCGATATATCAAGGATGATCCCCTTCCGCAAGAACAGCGAGTATCCGATTTCCTTTATCTATTGAGTATTCTTCATACGAAAACGACCTTTTATAAGACCTTAGAAGTAGATAAAATCAAAGAAATATTTGAATCGATTCGTGAAAGACAAGATAGATTGATGGAATATTATTATAATCTTCAAGATAGAATTGAAGTAGAAAAATATATGGCACCGAGTCATTATCAATTGATTCGGGGCCTTTCTCTCATTTACTATCATTTAACTGAAAGTAAAAACGAAATTGAAATTTGGTACAAAGGAATGATAGAAAAAAAGAAAATGCGTTATGTCATGACCCATGGAAATCTAAAAAAAGAACATTTTATCGAAAATCAAGAACTCTATTTTATCAGTTGGAATCAAGCCCGTATTCATTCCCCAGTTTATGATTTAGAAAATTTTTATCGTAATAATTGGAAAGACATAACGATGGGAGATTTGTTAGAAATTTATGAATCGAAGTATCCACTTACCAAAGAGGAATTTCACCTTTTTTTATCCTTGGTGTTACTCCCGCAAAAAATCGTTTTTGAAGATAGTGAGATAAAAAATACCCGACGGATTTACGAATGGTATCAGTATCACGAACAATTAGAAGAATGGAAGAAGAAAACAAGACGTTCTCAAAAAGAAGAGTAATATTTTAGAATAAAATACGAAAAAATCCGATTAAAACAATCATTAAGAAGAGGAAGCAGAGAAAGGCATTAAAACGGGAAACAACAAAAATAGTAAAGAGAGTTTGGTAAATCAAAATAATCAAAAACGCCATCAATAATCCCATGTAAAAGACACTCGTCTTTCGACGGAATTTGCATCCTTCACACCGACAAAAAAATCCATGACCTCTTCCTTTTTTCTGAAACATACGTAACTCACCTAATATAATCTATGCGAAAGAAAAAAATAGGTGTTTCGCCGAAAGATAGGCATGATTCTAAAAAAGAGAATAGAAAAGAACAGAAAAAACGTTTGCATTCCCTTTCTTTTTGGTATATAATCATACTGAAAAGCGAGGAAGTCGAGGAATAAAAAGAAGTTTTTGGAAGAGAGTCTATGGTTGGTGAAAATAGATAAAAACCTTTTTATGGGTAGCGATGGAGCTGAAATTCTGAAAGAAGAGTAAGAATTTTCGATGATGGTTTCGTTATACCAAAATGAAGCGCATTCTTTAGAATGAACTAAGGTGGTACCGCGGGTAAACTCGTCCTTATAATCAGTAAGGAGGAGTTTTTTTATGGATTTTGAAATGTGTAAAAAAGCATTCGAAGAGTACGTAAAAGACTATGATCAGAAAGAAGAAAATATTGCCTTGAAATATCATCATAGTTATGCGGTTAGTGAATTAATGGCAGAACTTGCTTTCCGTTTACAGTTATCAAAAGAGGAACGAGTGGTCGCCCAAATCATTGGTTTACTTCACGATATTGGACGATTTGAACAATGGAAAAAATATCATTCTTTCCGCGATAGTAATGTCGATCATGCCGACGCAAGCTGTATTTATCTTTTTGAGGAAGGACACATTCGTGATTTTGTAGAATCCAATCAATATGATTCAATCATAGAAAAAGCCATTCGTTACCACAATAAATTATCCTGTCCCAAAATGAATGCAAAAGAAAGTCTTTTTAGCAAAATGATTCGTGATATGGATAAAGTCGATATTTATAAACAGACAGCCATTCATAAAGAACAGACCTTTGATTGTGACAAAATAAGCAAAGAAGCCTTAGAAGAATTCAAAAAAGAAAAACCATTAAAAAAAATAAGAGATCAAAAGTATGAAAGTGATAAAATTTTAGTTCAATTAGCCTTTCTTTTTGATATAAATTTTGATGAAAGTTTTGATATCTTAGTAGAAACAGATAATTTCGATTTATATTTAAGTACGATTGATGTGAAAGAAAATAGTGAAAAGCTATGGAAAAAAATAAAAGAAATTTGTTTTGATAAAATCAATCGCGGAGTCGAAAAATAAAAGAAAGAAGGAAAAAATATGTTAGAAAAGAAATATGATCATAAAAAAGTAGAAGAAAATAAATATCAATTTTGGTTAGACCATGACTATTTTCGGTCAGGAAAAGATCAGAGTAAAAAGCCGTACTGTATTGTAATTCCTCCTCCTAATGTTACAGGAAAACTTCACTTAGGGCATGCTTGGGATACTACTTTACAGGATATCATTATTCGTTATAAAAGAATGGATGGATACGATGCCTTGTGGCTTCCAGGAATGGACCATGCGGGGATCGCTACACAGGCAAGAATAGACAAAAAGTTAAAAGAACAGGGAATCAATCCACGAGAAATGAAGCGTGAAGATTGGTTAGAAGTAGCATGGGACTGGAAAAGAGAATATGCAGAAAATATTCGTAGTCAATGGGCGAAACTAGGATTATCTTTGGATTATTCCAAGGAACGTTTTACCCTCGATGATGGATTGAGTCGGTCCGTAAGAAAGGTTTTTGTTGACCTTTATCATGAAGGATTGATTTATCGAGGAGAGAGAATCATTAACTGGGACCCTGAAGCAATGACGGCTTTGTCGAATGAAGAAGTAATCTACAAAGATGTCGAAGGAGCCTTCTATCATTTGAAATATTATATAGAAGATAGTGACGAATATTTAGAAGTAGCCACCACTCGACCAGAAACTCTCTTTGGAGATACCGCAGTAGCAGTCAATCCAAAAGATGAAAGATACAATCATCTCATTGGTAAAAATGTCATTCTTCCGATTGTAGGAAAGAAAATTCCTATCGTCGGAGACGAACATGCCGACCCAGAATTCGGAACTGGTGTCGTTAAAATTACCCCTGCTCACGATCCAAACGACTTCGAAGTAGGAAATCGTCACAATTTGGAAAGAGTCGTTGTCATGAACCCTGATGCCACCATGAATGAAAATGCGGGAATTTATCAAGGAATGACGAGAGAAGAGTGTAGAGAAGCTTTAGTGAAAGATTTAAAAGAACAAGACTTACTAATAAAAATCGAACCGATGGTTCACAGTGTAGGACATTCTGAAAGAACGGATTGTATGATTGAACCATACCTTTCTAAACAATGGTTTGTCAAAATGAGACCGCTTGCGGATCGAGTATTGAAAAATCAAAAGAATTCGAAAACAAAGGTCAATTTTGTCCCAGAACGTTTTGAAAAAGTAATGAATCACTGGATGGAAATCACTTATGACTGGTGTATTTCAAGGCAATTATGGTGGGGACACAGAATTCCTGCTTGGTACAAAGACGGAGAAGTCTATGTCGGAATGGAAGCGCCTAAAGAAGAAGGATGGGTCCAAGACGAAGATGTTCTCGATACGTGGTTCAGTTCCGCTCTTTGGCCTTTTTCGACTCTTGGTTGGCCAGAAGAAACCGAGGATTTTCACCGCTACTACAGTAATAGTTGCCTAGTGACAGGATATGATATTATTCCATTCTGGGTAAATCGTATGACTTTCCAAGGACTTCATTTTACTGGTAAACGACCATTTAAAGACTGTTTGATTCATGGACTCATTCGTGATAAATTAGGAAGAAAGATGTCAAAATCCCTAGGAAATGGAATCGATCCGATGGATGTCATTGATACGTATGGAGCGGATTCTCTTCGTTTCTTCTTAACGACGAATTCCGCACCAGGGATGGATTTACGTTATGATGAAGAAAAAGTGAAATCGACATGGAACTTTATCAATAAACTATGGAATGCCTCTCGATTCGTTCTTATGAATCTAGAGGATTTTACAGAAAAAAATCAAACCAAAAGAAATCTCACTCTCGCAGATCGGTGGATTTTAAATAAACAGGCACATTTAATCGAAAATGTTCGCACGAACATGGAAAAATATGAATTCCATAATGTGGGAAACGAGTTATATGATTTTGTATGGAACGACTATTGTGATTGGTATATTGAACTTGCCAAAATTCAAATGAATAATACAACCAAAACCGTTCTTTTAGAAGTTCTTACGAATATCTTGAAGATGCTTCATCCATTCATGCCATATGTAACAGAAGAAATTTATCAAATGTTACCTGTCAAAGATAGTGAATCAATTGTAATCAGTACGTATCCAAAGAAGACAAAAATTCTCTATGAAGAAGAGAGAAAATTACTCGATCAAACAATAGAAAACATCATTGAAATTCGAAATAAAAAAGCGAGTCACAATATTACCAAAGATGCTCTCGTAAGGTTACGGACCAAAAGGGAAGGATTATCGCCTATCGTTCAATCGCAACTAAAAATCCATCAAGAACAAATGATAGAAGAAGAGAGAAAAGACTTAGAAAAAGTAGAATACCAATCCCCAAATATTGAAATTACTTACTACTTTGAAGGGGCAAAAGAAGATGATTCCATTAGAGAAAAAGAAATCGAAAAATTAGAAGCATCTATCGCTCGAAGAGAAGCCCTTCTCGCAAATGATAATTACGTAACGAAGGCCCCTGCCAGTATCGTTGAAATGGATCGTAAAAAATTAATGGAAGAAAAAGAAAAATTAGAATTATTGAAGAAATAAAAAATGATTTAGGATAGGGAGAAATTCTTATCCTTTTCTTTTCCTCATCTTGTTCTTTTCGTTTTTATTTTGACGTTTTTGTTTTGTCGTGTTCTACACTTCTTTCTTTTTCTAAGAGAAAGAGTATGATGAAAAAGAAACAATCTAAGAAAGAGTAAGAAAGAAAAACTATCTAAAGAAGAAAGAAAGAGAAGAAAGTGTAAGAAAGAGAAATCTTCTTTTTTCTTAGCTAAGAATGTGGTATAATATAGTCGGTGAAATGAGATGAAGAAAGTGCTCTATTGGATTACCTTTGGAATCCTTGTTCTCGATCAATCTGTAAAGTTTCATGTTTTAAAAAATATTGATTTTCAACAAACAATAGAAATCATTCCTCATTTTTTTTCATTAACCAATGTGAAAAATACAGGAGGAGCCTGGAGTATCTTTCAAAATGAACCATACTTACTCGTAATCATTAGTGCGTTCTTCCTGATTGGATTAAATCAATATCTCATCAAAGTAAAGAACTTATCAAAACTAGAAGCCATCGCATATGGATTAGTAATGGGTGGAGTATTTGGAAATTTTCTTGATCGGATTCTACGAGATGGAGTCATCGATTATTTAAGTTTTCAATTAGGAAGTTATTCCTATCCAGTATTTAACATTGCTGATATTGCGATTGTACTGGGAGTAGGAGTTTTCTTTCTTGATATGATAAGGGGTGAAAAAAATGGAAATAATAGTAGAAGAAGCCAAAGGACGAATCGATCAATATCTAAGCGAAAAAATCGAAGCAAGTCGCAACAAAGTACAACAGTGGATGAAAGAGAAGAAAATCTTAGTCAATGAAAAAGAGGTAAATCCTAGTTACCGCGTCAAAGAAGGAGACGTAATTACAGTCTCTGACAATCGAAATCCCGAAATTCATATCGAGGGAGAAGAGATTCCTTTGGATATCGTTTATGAAGATGAAGATTTACTAGTCGTGAATAAAGCAAGTGGCATGGTTGTGCATCCCGCACCAGGAAATTATTCTAGTACATTGGTGAATGCCTTGATAGGAAGAAAAAAACTCAGTCAAAAAGAAAAATTTCGTCCTGGTATCGTTCATCGTATTGATAAAGACACTAGTGGTCTTTTGGTGGTTGCCAAAAATGATGAGATGCATGAACAATTGAGTGAGGCTATCAAAGAAAAAAAAGTAAAAAGAGTGTATGAAGCCTTAGTGGAAGGAATCATTCCTCATGAGACCGGAACCATCGATGCCCCAATTGGAAGAGATCCGGATCATCGTCAAAGAATGAAAGTAACAGATCAAAATAGTAAAAATGCCATCACGCACTTTCGTGTCTTAAAAAGATATAAAAAATCAAATATGACTTTGATAGAATGTTATCTAGATACAGGAAGAACCCATCAAATTCGCGTCCACATGAATTATATTGGTTATCCTATCTATAATGATCCAGTGTATGGACGAAGAAAAAAGACAACTGACTTCGGGCAATATCTCCACGCGAAAAGAATAGAGTTCGATCATCCTAGAACGAAAAAACATATCTTAGTAGAAGCAGATTTGCCGAAGGAGTTTCAAAAGACTTTAGAGGAATTCGATAGACTTGAGGAAGAAAATAAGATATAATAACAAGAGGAGGTTATATAGTGGAAGAATCTTTAAATAGCAAAGACTTAATTATAATGAAACTTCTTCATTATTTTATAACAGAAAGAAATTACAATCCGATTCTCTTACAAGGAATTGAAAATGAAATTTGGTTAGAGAATATGGATGATGAGTATAAAATTATTCGAATCGTCTCTGGACATATTCATAACGATGAACAGTTAAATTTCGATTCTTTTAAAACAGGACGAATTGTCAAAAAAATCAAAAAGAAGACATTTTCTCTTCATATGAATGTACTTACGATTTATACCGATTTAGGAGACAATGCCCATTTAGATCACGTACGGACTATGGATTGTATTTATCTAAATGATGAACAAGACTTAAAAAATTATAGTTTTATTGAAAAAGTATTTCCGGATATTAAGAATAAACTAAAATTTACAGAGAACGGATTACAATTGTTCATAAAAATTACAAACGATATTAACTCAAAGAATAAATCGGAAGCCGAAAAAGCAGAAGAAGTATTTCGGAAGAAAAAACCAATCGTTACGTGGACTTTAATTATTCTATATGCACTTATCTTTTTCGGAACAAATCTAATGAATGTATATGAGGATAGTTTGGATTGGTTCTGTGTCTATGGGCCACTAATTCGCGTAGGAGAATACTATCGTCTTTTGACGGGAACGTTTCTTCACGGGGATATTTTCCACCTTGCTTTTAACTGTTATTCTCTCTACATTGTTGGTAGTCAAATGGAGAGTTTCTTAGGAAAAACCAAATTTACAATCATTTATTTCTTTTCTGCTCTTCTTGGTAGTTTGTTCTCCATTACGTTTAATCAATATGCCAGTATCGGAGCGAGTGGAGCTATTTTCGGTCTTTTAGGTAGTATGCTTTATTTTGGATATCACTATCGTGTCTATCTAGGAAATGTCTTAAAAAGTCAAATTATCCCACTCATTATCATCAACTTACTTTGGGGATTTTTGAATACAGGAGTCGACAATTTAGCGCATATCGGAGGACTAATTGGTGGTGCTTTAATGACAGTTGCTTTAGGGGTAAAATATAAAAGTACTACCTTTGAAAAAATCAATGGTTGGATTGTTACAGTAATTCTGACTGGATTTATGATTTATATGGGAATATTCTTGCCTAGGTAAGAATATTTTTTTAGCAATGAAAGAGAAAAAGGAACTAGAAAGAAAGTTTTTAAACAAAATAAAATTCTAAAAAGAAATTTAAGAAAAATGACCATGATTGGTTGAAAGAAAGCAAAAAAGATGATAAAATGACATTAAGATTGAGGTGATGACATGGATTCAAAGACAGCCCCTCTGTATGAACTGGAAGAATTTGACCTTGCATTGACGGAGCAAATACTAAATGAAGTATACGACGCTTTGAAAGAACGAGGATATAATCCCATCAACCAGATTACAGGGTACTTGATGAGCGGGGATCCTGGGTACATCTCTTCTTATAAAGATGCAAGAAAAAAGATATCTAGCATCGATCGGAGTAAAGTCATTGATTGTCTTTTGAGGAAAGGTTTACAAAAGTGAGATACTTAGGATTAGATTTAGGTACAAAGACGTTAGGACTTGCTATATCCGATGAACTGGGAATCATCGCAACGAGTTACAAAATCTTAAGACATGATGAAAACTATGAAAGTTTAATACCACAGGTGATCGACATCATCAAAGAAAAAAAGATTCAAGCATTAGTCTTAGGATTACCCAAAAATATGAATAATACAGTTGGAGAAAGAGGAGAAGTAAGTTTATCTTTTCAAAAGCGGTTGGAACAGGAAACGGGATTACCTGTGTATATGCAAGATGAACGACTAACGACAAGACAAGCAGAAAGCGTGTTGATTTCCAACGATACAAGTCGCAAAAAAAGAAAAAAGGTAATCGATAGCTTAGCAGCGACAATCATATTGCAAAGCTATTTGGATAGAAGGGAAAAAGAAGAATGAAAGAGAATACATTTAAAATGGTAACGGAGGATGGAAAAGAAGTTGTATGTAATGTTTTATTTACGTTCGACAGCGAAGAAACCGGAAAAAGTTATATCGCGTATACGGATAATACGTATGAAGAAGATGGAAGTATTAAAGCTTACGCCGCTGTTTACCATCCTGACAATTTAAATGCGGGGTTTGAGCCAATTGAAACAGAAAAAGAATGGAAAGTCGTAGAAACGATATTAGAAGCCATTCAAGAAGAAGTTCGAAATAAACTTCAAGAAGATAGCGCCGATGCAAACAAAGAAGAAAGTGGAGAAAGTGAGCAATAAAATTGCTCCTTTTTTAAAGAGGTATCGGCAGTATGAAAACATTTCGTAATATAGCTCTAATAATTTTAATCATTGCTACGATCACAATTGTTGGATTATGTACTTACTATAAGTATATGATTAGTCCAATCAGTAACCAAGAAGAAATCGTCTCATTTGAAATTCCAGCAAATTCATCAAGAACGACCATTGCTAAAATATTAGAGGAAAAGGGTCTCATCCGAGATGACAGATTCTTTGTTTTTTACATTCAATTATACAAAATTTCCAATATGAAAGCAGGATATTATAATTTGTCAAAAAATCTTAGTACAGAAGAAATTATTCGAGCTTTACAGAAAGGAACAACTTTAAATCCAAACGAGATACAAGTCACATTTAAAGAAGGAATTACGATGCGTGAGGTAGCGAGAATTATCAGTGAAAATACGGAAAATGAGGAGGAAGCGGTCCTTGCAAAAACCAAAGATACGGACTATCTTCAAAGTCTAATAGAAAGATATTGGTTCCTTAGTGAGGATATTTTACAAGAAGAACTCTATTATGGTTTAGAAGGGTACCTTTTCCCAGATACTTATAATTTGACCAATTCTTCTGTCAGCATCGAATACATTTTTGATAAGATGTTGAATCGCATGGATGAGATGTTAAGTCCATATAGAGAAGATATTGAAAAAAGTGGTTATTCCGTTCATCAAATACTAACGATGGCATCGATGGTAGAAAAGGAAAGCGCTGGACAAAACCAAAGGGATCATGTAGCCTCTGTTTTTTATAATCGTCTTAAAAAGGGAATGTCATTAGGAAGTGATGTCACAACAAGATACGCTCTAAAAATAGATGACAACAAACAACCACTTTCTAGTGCTCAATTTGAAACAAAAAGCCCCTACAACACGAGATTAACCGATGGAAGTATGAATGGCAAGTTACCGGTTGGACCGATTTCAACAGTAGGATTATCAAGTATTCAGGCAGCCATCTATCCGATGGAATCAGAAGACCTTTATTTTATTGCCAATATTCAAACACTCGAAACATTCTTTTATTCCAACTATAATGACTTTCAAAATAAGAAAAACGAATTGGCATCTGTCAATGGGGGACTCTAGGAGGGAATCCATGAACGATAATATTTATAACCAAATTAAAGAAATAAAAAAATATGCATTAGATAATAAAGTGCCAATTATGGTAGACGACGGAATTGACTTTCTGACAAATTTTATCGCCACCAATAAAGTAGAAAATGTGTTAGAGGTAGGGACAGCAATCGGCTATTCAGCTATCATGATGGCACTATCGAATCCGAATGTCAAAATTACAACGATAGAAAGAGACAAAGACCGCTATTTAGAAGCAGTAAAAAACGTAAAGAAATTTTCTTTAGAAAACCGAATTACTTTAATTTTTAAAGATGCCTTAGAAACATCCATCGACGGAAAATTTGATGTAATCTTTTTAGATGCAGCCAAAGGACAAAATATTCATTTCTTTGAAAAATTCGAAAAAAATCTAGTAGAAGGTGGAACCATTATCACTGATAACATGAATTTTCATGGATTAGTGGGAAATGAAAATGAAACGATGAGTAGAAATCTTCGAGGATTGATTCGTAAGATTGAAGAGTATCAAACTTATTTGAAAAATCGAACTGATTTTACGGTAGACTTTTTGTCTATCGGAGATGGAATTGCAGTCGCTACCAAAAAGTGATTGCTTTTTTTTTGGAAAAAATAGGATGGATGAACCTCAGTAAAAGAATGGAAAAAATGGAAGGAGAAATTTTTTCTCCTCAGAGTGTAGACAAACCCCTAGATTTTTTCTAGAGGTTTTCTTATGCAATTTTAAAAAATTGAAGTTTGATAAT
>CANQHQ010000003.1 GCA_947623825.1 uncultured Bacilli bacterium | reverse complement strand
AACAGGTTCAGAATTTAAATTCACTCTAACAAGCCAAGATGTTAAGACTCAAAACGTGTCATTTGGGTCTAAAGAGATATCAATTTAAAGGATGGATGATTGTCACTGAAGGAGTGAAAAAACTAAACGATGATTACTTTATCATGCCTAGTAAAGATGTAACATTACGAGCAGAATGGGGAAAAATGGGTCTATCGAAGTCGGTGAAAGGAGAAGTTTATGTTCAAAAAGATCCAATTCTTAAAAGAGTAGGTTTTGATAGTTATAATAAAGAACTTTGGCAATATAAAGATTCAATTACGAGAATCGTAATTGAAGGAGATCAAACATCAAAAGAAGGGTCTAAGTATGAATGGGATATTTCAGAAGCCAAAGATGAATCGGTACGAGGAGTATTGGTACCGAATTCCGATAACCCTTCGACTTATACCGCCTATATTCAAGGCTCAGAAGGGGAAGTGATTGCGAATCCGGATAGTTCTTACCTATTTTATTCATTTACAAAATTAACAACGATTGAAGGATTAGGATTATTAAATACGAGCCAAGTAACCAATATGGGTGATATGTTTTCTGATTGTCAATCCTTAACCAGTTTAGATTTAAGTAGCTGGGACACGAGTCATGTGACCAATATGAGTTCTATGTTTTCTGATTGTAAAGCCTTAACCAGTTTAGAAGGTTTAAATGGCTGGAACACTGGTCAAGTAACCAGAATGAATAGTATGTTTTATAGTTGTAATGCCTTAAGCAATTTAGATTTAAGTAGTTGGACCACAAGTCAAGTAACTGGTATGAGTTATATGTTTTATAATTGTGATGCCTTAAGCAATTTAGATTTAAGTAGCTGGAACACAGGCCAAGTAACCAATATGGGTTATATGTTTTATGGATGTAACTTAATTACCTTAAACTTAAGTGGTTGGGATACGAGTCAAGTAACCAATATGGGTTATATGTTTTATAATTGTCACGAATTAGTGAATGTCGGGAATTTAAGTGGTTGGAACACGGGTCAAGTAAAAGATATAGATAGAATGTTTTATGGTTGCCAATCCTTAACCAGTTTAGATTTAAGTAACTGGAATACGAGTCAAGTAACTAGCATGGATTATCTATTTTATCACTGTTATGACTTAGCAAGTGTCGGGAATTTAAGTGGTTGGAACACGAGTCAAGTGACCGACATGAGTTATATGTTTTTAGCTTGCAGATCCTTAATCAGTTTAGATTTAAGCAGTTGGGATACGCACCAAGTCACTCGTATGAATTGCATGTTTTCTGGTTGTAGCGGATTAACTAGCGTGGGAGATTTAAGTAAATGGAGCACGAGTCAAGTAACGAGTATGGGTAATATGTTTTATGGCTGCCAATCCTTCATTAGTTTAGATTTAAGTAGTTGGAATACGGGTCAAGTAACGGATATGAGTGGGATGTTTTCTGGTTGTAGTGGATTAACTAGTTTGAATTTAAATAACTGGGATACGGGTCAAGTAACGGATATGAGTGAGATATTTCGTGATTGTAGCGGATTAACTAGTGTAAATTTAAGTAACTGGGACACGAGTCAAGCGACGAACATGGCGTTGGTGTTTTCTGGTTGTAGTGGATTAACTAACTTGAATTTAAGCAACTGGGATACGAGCCAAGTAACCAATATGAATCAGATGTTTGATGGTTGTACTGCGTTAAGAACAATTACTTATGGGGAAAAATTTATTCATAATTCTTCTTGTAATGTCACTTTTATGTTTTATGATTGTCCTGCACCTAAGCCTCCTCATGCTTCTTGGAATGGACTTACTTATTATTAATTCCTTTTAAAAAAATCAATGAGAAATAGTCTTTGTTCGATTGTTTCTCTTTTCTTTGTTTTTATAATGGAATTAAGTGATTTCATGAAAAAAGAGAATGATTTTTCATATCGATGTGAATCATGTTTTTTATCATGAATAGTAGTAGTAACGACTATTATGGTTTCAAGGCAAGTGTGATTCCTAATTATGAATAAAAAGCCTCGTTTCCTGTTGAAACGGGGCTTTTCATGGAAAGAATGGAATCTTCTATAGGAAAAAGGTTGGATTTCCATCTGTGCTTGGTATCCTTTTTTCTACGGAAGTAGGGCTCGTGTTTTTTGGGGCAGTAGAAGAGACTGACACAGAATTCGATTTCGAATCCGTATCTTTTTCCCGAACGGCACCCAATACGCGAAACATCGTTTTGGCGTTCTGAATCATGGGACGAACTTGATAAAAAATAGGAATTGCTTGGTTAATGACATTGAGAGTTTTTCCTGTTGATGTTAAAAATCCATCCCAACTAAAACGACTGGTTGCTCCACGCAAGAAAGATCCAAGTCCTGATCGAGTAGCCGCTCCGGAAAGAGCGCCTGCCCCGACTCCTTGAGAAACTCCTCCATAAAACGGATAAGCATAATAGGGATTGTTAAACATAGGTTTCGCCTCTTTACCTTAATATATGAAAGAAAAAGGAAAAAGTGACAATTGTCGAAAAAGATTTTGCATATTTATGAAAAAGGATTTTCAATTTTGAAGAACTTATGATATACTAAACTAGAATATAGTAGAAAATAGACAAAAATAAAAGAAAGAATAAAGTGGGTGTGATTATGAACGTTTTTATTTCTGTTTACCACGTAATTAGGGACTTATTTGTATCACCATTTAAAGCATTAAAGGGTGAAAACGGAGAAAAATTATCGAAAGAAGAACGAAAAAAACGAAGGAAAGAACAAAAAGAAAAAGAAACCGTCGACATGATGAGTGAAGCCATTAAAAATGCAAGCTCCCTCTCTGGAAAAGATTCGAATAAAGTCATTGACAGAATTATGACGGATGGAAAAGCAGACAAAGAGAATCTAATTACGTTCAATTACGTTGTAAAAAACGATTATGGACAAACGATAAAAAGTTCTTTTGATGCGAAAAGTAAGAGTGAAGTAGAAGCTTTCCTTACGAACGAAGGTTATAAGATAGAAAGTATTACGGCAAAACAGAAAAGTAAATTCAATTTCGATATTACGATTGGTCCTAAGTTCAATGCAGGAGATTTAAACTTTGCCTTAACGCAATTGTCTACCTATATTAGAGCAGGAATTCCTCTCATTGATTCAGTAAGAATTCTTGCGAAACAGACGACCAAACCAGTACATCGAAAAGTATATGAAAAACTAGTGTTCGACTTGGTAGCAGGAGAGAGTTTTAGTAAAGCTCTTGAAAATCAATCCGATGCTTTCCCAAGATTATTAATTAATATGGTAAAGGCTTCCGAAATGACCGGTGATTTACCGACGACACTCGATGAAATGAGTGAGTATTATACCTCAATCGATGAAACAAAGAAGCAGATGATTTCTGCCCTAACTTATCCGCTTATCATTTTAATCTTTGCGATTATCGTTGTTTGTTTCGTATTAATCTACGTCGTACCGAACTTCGTCAATATGTTCTCAGAAGCGGGAGGAGATTTACCAACCATTACGGTCTTCACATTGAATGCAAGTAACTTTATTACCAATTATTGGGTCTATATTTTTGTTTTCCTTGTGGTGGCGACAATCGTCTACATCGTTGCCTTTCGAAATATTAAGTCTTTCCGAAAAGCAATGCAAACCTTCTATATGAAATTACCAGTTTTTGGAAATATTATCATTTATAACGAAGTAACGATGTTCACCAAAACCTTTGCGCAATTGTTAAATCATAGTGTGCATATTACAGATAGTATGGCAATTTTATCCAAAATATCGAACAATGAAATATACAAAGAGATTATTGCCAATACGATGAATACGTTAAGTAAAGGTGGAAAGATATCAGAATCGTTCCGTGGACATTGGGCTTTCCCAGTCGTTGCTTATGAAATGTTGGTAACAGGAGAATCCACAGGTCAATTAGGAACCATGATGGAAAAAGTGTCAGAGCACTTCAATAACCTACATAAAAATTTAGTCAATCAATTGAAATCACTCATTGAACCAATTACCATCGTCTTCTTAGCCTGTGCGGTAGGATTTATTTTACTATCTATCTTTATTCCAATGTTTAACCTATACGATGCCGTACAAGGAGTATAGCCTTAAAGGGGGGATTGCAACATGAGTAGTATAGACATCTATTATTTAGTCATATTCTTCATTCTAGGAACCGTTCTCGGTTCCTTCTATAATGTAGTAGGATTTCGGTTACCCAAGGGAGAATCCATCTTTCGACCGAAACATTCTTATTGTCCTTCTTGTCATCACAAGTTAGGCGCTTTGGAATTGGTTCCTATCTTCTCCTATCTATTTTTAGGAGGAAAGTGTAAACATTGTAAGAAAAAAATTTCTCCCTTTTACCCGTTTGTGGAAATGGTAACAGGAATTTTATTTGCGGTTAGTTATTATTCTTTTGGACTCAGTTGGAATCTACTGATTTCTTTGACATTAGTCTCTCTATTTAGTATTGTAATTGTCAGTGATTTAAATTATCTAATTATCCCAGATGAAGTCATTTTATTATCGATTCTAGTCATTGCTTTTGCGACACTCATGAAATCGGATTTTTCTATTTTCCTACAGTCCTTGGGAAGTGGAACCCTCTTATTTGGAGTCATGTATTCGATTATGTTACTAGGAGATTGGATGTTTAAAAAAGAAAGCCTCGGAGGGGCAGATATTAAGTTAATGTTTGTCGCAGGCTTGGCTTTAGATCCCCTTTTGGGAGCGATGGTCATCTTTGTTTCTAGCGTCATTGCCTTGCCCGTATCCTTGATTTTATATTCGATTAATAAAGAACGAGTCATTCCTTTTGGTCCCTTTATCGTAGCGGCCATGTTACTGATGTTCTTTTTAAAAGTCGATGTGATGCGCTTTTTAGGTTTGTTTTTATACAGATAAAGTCTTTTATCTGTTTTTTCTTTTTTCTTCTTTTCAAACTCCATTTTTAAAGAAAGAAAGGGAAAGAGGAGGAAGAAGCAACGAAATCAAAGGGAAGAGAAAACTTTTTGAAGAAGAAACACTTTTCTCTTTTTTTTCATCTCGTTTCATCGTATAATAAAAGGTACAAAGCGAGGTGGCAAGAATGAAAGAAATTACCGTGTTACCAGCGGATACATATACTGTAATTAATAAGACCGTGATGAAAGAGTTAGATCGAAAATTGATTACGATGCTGTATCAACCCATTATTGGACACGTTGCCACCAGTCTTTATTTTACCCTCGTCGATGATTTGGATAAAAAAGAATTGATGAGTGATGATTTGACTCATCATCATCTAATGAGTACCATGCAGTTAAAATTAGATAAAATTCTAGTGGCGAGACAAAAACTAGAAGGAGTCGGTCTTCTCAAAACGTATTATAAAAAGGATATGGTAAATAATTTTGTATACTTATTATATTCTCCCATGTCGGCTTATGATTTTTTAAATCATCCCATCTTGAATGTTGTGTTGTATAATAATCTTGGGAAGAAAGAATATGATAAAATCGTCGATTACTTTAAAATGCCAAAGGTAAATCTCAAAGACTACGAAGATATCACTTGTAGTTTTCAAGACGTATATAGTAGTGTACCAGGAAATATCTTTATAGAAAACGAAGATTTAATCAAGGAAGAAATCGGAAAAGTTTCTCTTTCGGAAAAGGTGGATTTCAACTTATTAATTTCCAGTATCCCTAGTACGATGATTCATCCTCGCTGTTTCAACCAAGAAACAAAAGATTTAATCAATGCCTTGGCTTTAACCTATAATATTGATGATCTTGCGATGCAGGGACTTGTACGGGATCACATTAATGAAAAAGGACTGATTGATAAGACCGAATTACGAAAGAGTTGTCGGAATTATTATCAGTTCGAAAATAATGGGAAACTTCCTACTTTAATTTATTCGAAACAACCAGAATACTTAAAAACACCGGAAGGAGATCACTCAAAGTGGGCCAAAATGGTGTATACCTTCGAGTCTGTCACTCCCTATGATTTTTTACGAAGTAAGTATAAAACAGGGGAACCAGCCTTGCGAGATTTGAAATTAATCGAGAATCTTCTAGATAAGTTAAAAATGAATCCAGGTGTCGTGAATGTCCTAATCGACTACGTATTAAAAATCAATAATCAAAAGTTAAGTAAAAACTATGTAGAAACCATCGCCGGACAATGGAAACGTCTCAATATCGAAACGGTCGAAGAGGCGATGAGAACCAGCGTGAAAGAACATAAAAAATTGAAAAAACAATTAGAAAATAAAAACCAAGTCCCTAAAACAAATACCTATCATAAGAATACCGAGACACTACCGGACTGGTTTGATAAAGATTTAGAGAATCAAGAGATGACGGAAGAAGAACAAAAAGAACTGGATCAAATCTTAAACTCGATGTCATCTTAAGGAGGAAAAAATGGAATACAATGAAAGAAAAGAACGATATTTCGCATTGTTTGGAAGAATGATAACAGTATTAGGTGGGGCGAGTGTGATATATTTCTTTATCATCCTACTTGCGAATTTATAGAGGAGAATGAATATGAAAAAAATAGGAGATCTTGTAAAAGTAGACAAAGATAATTGGAATGATTTAAAACAGGATTTTGTGAAAGATTTACAAAAAAATGATTTTGTTGAAGTAATCAATCAACTAGATATGCAAGATGAGGATTTAGTGAAATATACCCTTCTCCTAGAAACGGCCGCTTCGGAATTTGGTCATTGTAAAAACTGTAAAGGACTGGATCAATGTAAAAACGAAGTAAAGGGTTATCTTTACAAACCGAGACAAATCAATAACCATCTTCAGTTTGAATATCTTGCCTGCCAGTATCAACAGAAACGAGAAGAAGAACTTGCCTACAAAGAAAATGTCACTTTATTTGAAACCCCAAAGACAGTCAAAAGCGCTTCCTTCAAAAATACCAATCGGGATGATCGGAAACGTCTAGAAATCAGTAAATATTTCAAAAAGTTTATGGAAGATTACATGAAGGGAGAACGTCCAAAAGGACTCTATCTCCACGGAAGTTTTGGAACAGGAAAAACTTATTTAATCGCCGCTTTATTTAATGAATTGGCTAAAAATAACGTAAAAAGTGCCATTGTCTACGTTCCAGAATTCTTAAGATTATTAAAGACGTCCTTCAATACCGATTATCCAGAAAAATACGATTATATTAAAACGGTTCCTCTCTTATTACTAGACGACATTGGGGCTGAGAATTTGACACCCTGGGCACGGGATGAAATCATTGGAACCTTACTACAATACCGTATGGAAGAAAATTTACCAACCTTTTTCACATCCAATCTAAACATTCAACAGTTAGAAGAACATTTTTCTGCGACGAATAGCGGGATTGAACAATTAAAGGCCCGAAGAATTGTAGAACGAATCACGTTCATGACAACGGATTTTGAATTAACAAGTAAAAATAGAAGAAGTAAAATCAACGAAGAAGTATAGAAGTACCATAGGAGGAACACTTGAAAAATGGGAAAAAAATACAACTACTGATTTTCTTTCTCTCTATTTTTTTCTTGCTCTCAAACGAGAATCAAGATCAACTAGAAAAAGAAACAGAAAAAGAATATCGAAATATCAAAAATCAATATCAAGAAATTCAAAAACAACCAGAAGAAAAGCGCCTTTCTATCTATCAAACACAATTAGAGAATGAAGAGGTGATAGGAGAACTCTCCATTGAAAATACCAACTTGAACGTTCCTATCGTCCAAGGAAAGGACAATCAGTATTATCTAAATCATTTAGTCAATCGAAAAGAAAACGCTTTAGGTAGTATTTTTATGGATTATCGTAACCAAAAAGAAGATAAAAAAATACTGATTTATGGTCATAATTCTCGTCAGATAGAAACAGATTTTCACTTATTAGAATCTTATTTAGATGAGACTTTTTTTAACAATCATCGAAACATCCAACTCACGTGGAATGAAGAAAAAAGAAACTTTCAAGTTATCATGGCAGTAATAGAAAAAGAAGATACTTCCTATATGAATATAAGATTAACAGAAAAAGCACAAGAAGACGAATGGAATCGATGGTTAGAAAAAGCAAGTCAAAAGGAACCTCTTTCTTGGAACAAGGATTCCTGTATCTTAATTCTACAAACCTGTTACTATGAACCGAAAGATTCTTATCTATTAGTAATTGCTAGAGAATTAGAATAGGAAAGTTCTAAAAACTTGACGTCAATTAGAAAACTTCTTTTTTTTATACTAGGTGAAGAAGAAGGTAAAAATTTGCAGCAGAAAGGGAAGAGAAAAAATAAAAAAAGAACATTTCATATGCCACTGTTTACAGGCCAAAAGATAAAAAAGTCTCGAAAAATCCAAAAACCTATGGTTAGAACAATCTAATAAATCAAAAAAGAAGAGATGAAAAAGGACACAGTCTCTTTTACGTTTTGTTGACAAAATTCATCTTGTCAAATAACATGGGGAGGGGGTATAATTGTTATAGAATAGGGGTGCAAGTAGAGTGAAAAGTAGAAGAAAAGAGAAAGAACAAGGCTTTACCTTAATTGAATTATTGGCAGTTTTTGTAATTTTAGCTGTCATTCTAGGAATTGCGGTAGGATCTTATAACTACTATATTAATTCAAGTCGAAATAAAGCCTACAAATTGGCGGAAGATGCGATGCAGGTGGCAGCGAGTAACACCTTAACAGATTGTATGACTTCTGCGAAAGAAGATATGGGAAGTTTCTGTAATGCGCATCAGGCACCGGCCACTCAGTATGAGTACGATGTCATGACAGGGGCGGATTTAGTAAAGTATAATTATTTGGATCCAATTGTGAATCCAGATAATACAGAGGAATACTGCGATATGGAAACGTCTTATGTGTATATTTCAAATAAAGCGAATAGTGAAGAAGAAAACAATAATGATTTCGTTTATAAAGTATGCCTTCGTTGTGGAGGTCGGAAAAGTGAAGAATGTCGAGATGATGTTTTAAACGGGGAAGCAACGAATTGGTCTACCACTTGTCAGATTACTTATGATGAAGAAGGGGCCGAAGCCTATGATGGAAAATGGACAGACAAGGATTTGTACTTACAATTTGCAGCCAGTGGAGATTATAAATATGGAATTAACCAATATCGATATCAAATAGGAAGTAGTAAATGGGTAGGAATTCGGGCAAAAGAAGATGTGGCAACTGCCCAATTGAAGGAAACCGTAGATGATGCCATCATCAAATCAGAAGCCTATGATGGATTAAATCAAGTAGTCAAAGCAACTTGTACGAGTGCTGGTGGAGGCGAAGGTGGATCAGGCGGAACAAAAGTCAAAATCGATAAAACGATTATTAAAGGAGTCACCATTACCGGAGCCCTAACCAATGGAACAAAAGTAGAAAGTAATACTTGGGCAAAAGCAGACGATGGAAAAGTGGTCTTGACTGCGAACCCAGACCCAGGAGAGACTCCAAGTGGATACTATTACAAATGGTTCAAGGATGGAGTAGAAATCGAAGGGGAAACAAAAAAGACTTATACTGCGAATTTAAGAGGAACTTACAAAGTAGAAATTACCAATGGAGTAGGAAAACAACATAAGACGAGTGAAGAATTCATTGTAAAAATCGATAAAAATAAACCACAATGCACATTAGTAGCTTCCGGAGAAAAATCCACTCTCCTCTCAGAATGGTATATCGGAGATGTTACCATCCAATTCGATACTACAAGTGATTTAGAAGATGATAAAATCGAAGGAAGTGGAGTCAAGAAGACAGAGATTGATAAATCACTCGTAACCGAAGATGGAAAAGCTATCGTCGTAACAGGAACGGTGACAGATGATGTTGGAAGAACGAATACTTGTACGATAACAGTCAAGAAAGATAATAAGACACCAACCCCATCACCAAAAGATAATCCTAAAACGTTAGGAAACGGAGATTACGATTTCAAAGATAACGTAGACCCGGGATGGGGACCAGGAGAAGGAACGGTAACTTGTGACCCAGCTCAAAGTAAAAAGTCAGGAACTTATTCTGTTACCTGTACCATAACTTCTGCTACAACAGGAAAAAGTGCCACAACGACTTTTGATGTAAAACATAATTATCCTGCGACAAGAAATCCACGTACTTGCCAAGGAACAGAAGAATATAATTGCCGAAATCAAGACTATACTTATGGATGCGAATGCAATTACGTATGGTGTTATGGAAATGCCAATGAAAATGTAGTTGGTAGTGCATGTGGACCTGGAGATGTTAAGTGTAATTTGTGTTGTGAAGCAACCAATTGCCAACATGGAACACAACGGGTCTGTGATCACCGTACATATGATTATGATTGCTCATACTATACCTGCCCACAAGGCGGAAATTTGAGTGGAACCACTTGTTATTATAATTAGGAGGTTGAAGATGAGTAAAAAAATAAAGTATGTAGTAGGAATCCTTGGAATCTTAGGTTGCTGTCTATGCGTAATTGGATTATATTATTCTTTTTATCAACAAGAAAAAATCAGTTATTATAGTTGTAATAAGAAGAATGGTAGCGAAAATGAATTTTCTGATCTAGGTCAAAAATATGACTTTGAGTATTCAACAAAAGAACAGAAAGTAACAAAAGGAGAACAAAAGTTATCTATATCTTATAAGGATGAAAAAAAATATGCAGAAGCAAAAGAAGAATATGATTGGACAGAGAATTTTAAACCAGATCGGATTGAAACCGATGATGAAGAATTAACGATTACCTTTTTATGGAACAAGATGTTTGAATATAATGACAAAAAACAATACAGTATCGAAAAATATTTATCCATGATGGAATCTCTTGATTATTCATGTGAGAAAATAAAAAAATAGGAAATAAGGAATAAGAAGAACAGAACCATTTGATTCTGTTCTTTTAATAATCATCAAAAGAAAGAATATCTAGCGAAAAGAAGACCAAAAAAGTATGGCGAATAGGGATGAACACGAGAAGAAGAGAAAAATAAAATCGGTCGGTTTCCCTTTTTCTTTTCATTGACAAAAGGAAAAAAAGTGGTATGATAGAAGTACAAATCAATGAAAGCGAAGATAGAGACACGACAAATCTAAAAAGCAAGCAAGAGAGTCTGTGGTTGGTGAGAACAGAATGAGTCTTAGATTTGTTACTACTCTTAAGTAGAACCTTAATCGGATTTCCGGTAGAGATACCGTTATCAAAATCAAGTGAAAAACCAGGATGGTACCGCGGAAATATTCGCTCCTTACAGAAATGTAAGGAGCTTTTTCATTGGAAAAGAAGAAAGAAGGATAGAAAAAATGATAAACATGAAAGAAAATGAAAAATTAAGTATTTTGAATCATTCTTGTGCCCATCTTTTAGCGCAAGCTGTGAAACACTTATACCCACAGGCAAAATTTTGGGTGGGACCCGTCATCGAAGAAGGTTTCTATTATGATATCGACTTAGGAGACGAAGTCATCAAAGAAGAAGACTTAGAAAAAATCGAACGAGAAATGAAAAAATGTGCCAAAGACGGAAAGAGAATCATTCGAGAAGAGATTTCGAAACAGGAAGCCCTAGACAAGTTCAAAGATGATCCCTATAAATTGGATTTAATTCAACGTATGGATGAAGAAACCACTACCATTTCTTGCTATACACAAGGAGATTTTACTGACTTATGTCGTGGACCACACGTAGAGACCACCAAAGAATTAAAATACTTTAAACTACTAAAAGTGAGTGGTGCTTACTGGAAAGGAGACGCTCACAACAAAATGCTTCAGAGAATCTATGGAGTATGTTTCGATACAGAAGAAGGATTACAAGAGCATCTTCAATTCCTAGAAGAAGCCAAACAAAGAGATCATAAGAAACTAGGAAAAGAACTCGAACTATTCATGATCAGTGAGTACGGACCAGGATTTCCATTCTTCCTACCAAAAGGAATGATTATTCGAAACATCTTGGAAAATTTCTGGTATCAAGAGCATACCAAAGAAGGGTATGTGTTTGTAAAAACGCCAATCATGCTTAGCCGTGAATTATGGGAAGTTTCAGGGCACTGGGAAAACTATCGAGAAAATATGTATACTTCGACAATCGATGAGAAAGAATTTGCGATTAAACCGATGAACTGTCCAGGAGGAATGTTGGTGTATAAGAACTCTCTTCATTCTTACAAAGATTTGCCGATTCGTTGCGGAGAATTAGGACAAGTACATCGCCACGAAGCCAGTGGTGCCTTGAATGGTTTATTCCGCGTTCGTACCTTTACCCAAGATGATGCCCATATTTTTATGAGAGATGATCAAATTGAAGAAGAAATCATCCGTTTGATTGCTTTCATTGATCGTATTTATCGTATTTTTGGATTAACGTACGATATTGAGTTATCGACCAGACCGGAAGAAAAATATATTGGTACAATTGAATCATGGAATCGTAGTGAAGCCATTTTGCAAGAAGCCTGTCACAAAGCGGGTCATGATTGTAAAATTAATCCAGGAGATGGTGCTTTCTATGGACCAAAACTCGATTTCCACATCCGTGATTCTCTAGGAAGAGTATGGCAATGTGGAACCATTCAACTAGATGCCAACTTGCCAGAACGCTTTGATTTAACCTATATCGATAAAGATGGTTCAAAGAAACGCCCAATCATGCTTCACCGCGTCATCTTCGGTTCGATTGAACGTTTCATCGGAATCTTAATTGAACACTATGCAGGTGCTTTCCCAACATGGTTAGCCCCAGTACAAGTCAATATCATTCCAGTCAATAATGAATATCATTTAGAGTATGCTCAAGAAATCAAAGAACTCTTAGAAAAGGAAAATATTCGTGTGGAACTAGATGATCGAAACGAGAAACTTGGATACAAGATGAGAGAAAGTCAAATGAAAAAGATTCCATTCACAATAATCCTTGGAAACAAAGAAGTCGAAGACAAGACCATCAGTTATCGTTTATATAAGAAGGAAGAGACAACGACTGTTTCTCAAGAGGAATTCGTGAACTACTTGACGGATGTCATCAATACAAAGAAGAGAAACGAAGAACTCTAGAAAGAAAAAAGGAAGTAAATTACTTTCTTTTTTTTGTTGACTTTACATTGGTTGACAATAAAAGAAAATAAAAAGCTTCTTTTTGTTTACACAAAAAAAGATTCTATAGTATGATTATGGTAAGTAGTGGTTGATAATGGTGAAAAGTGGGGGATGCCTATGTTCATGGGTGAATATCATCATACCATTGACGAAAAAGGAAGAATCATCCTTCCCGCAAAATTTCGTCAGGAGTTAGGAAAAGAATTTGTTGTAACGAGAGGACTCGAACAGTGCCTATTTGTTTATTCTCTTCCAGAATGGCAAAAAATCGTCGACAAATTAAATCGCCTCCCTTTCACAAAGAAAGACGCTAGAAACTTTTCCCGCTTCTTTTTATCAGGTGCTACGATTGTAGAATTGGACAAGCAGGGACGAATCAATCTCGCATCCTCTCTTACTTCCTATGCAAATCTCACAAAAGAATGTATTGTCATCGGAGTGGGAGAACGTCTAGAAATATGGAATGAAAAGACTTGGAACGAATTCTTAAATGCCAATATAGATGATATGTCTATCATTGCTGAGAATTTATTTTCCCAAGAACTAGACCAAGAGTAGGTGGAAATATGCATGTAAGTGTTTTACTAGAAGAATCCATCGAAAATCTTCAAATAAAGGAAGACGGAGTGTATGTCGATGGTACGTTAGGGTATGCTGGCCATTCGGGTGAAATATTGAAAAGAATAAAAAGGGGTTCACTTTTCGCCTTTGACCAAGACCAAGAAGCCATTGACTATGCAAGAAAGAAACTAGAAAGCATCGATTCTAATTTTACGATTATCAAGAGTAATTTTCGTTACTTAAAAGAAAAACTAGAGGAACAAGGGGTGACCGAAGTCGATGGCATTCTCTTCGATTTAGGAGTTAGTTCTCCACAGTTAGATCAAGCAGATCGAGGATTTAGTTATCATCAAGATGCGAGACTCGATATGCGCATGGATCAGGAACAAGCCCTCTCGGCTTACGAAGTGGTGAATACATACGAAGAAAAAGAATTAGCAAGAATTTTCTTCCAATATGGAGAAGAAAAGTATGCCAATCCTATCGCTCGCAACATCGTAAATGCCCGAAAGGAAGCACCCATCGAAACGACATTCCAATTGGTTGACATCATCAAACATTCTGTACCTGAAAAGTATAGTCGAGAAAAACATCCGGCAAGGAAAGTCTTTCAGGCCATTCGCATTGAAGTCAATCAAGAACTAGAAATTCTCGAAGATACGATGTTGGATGCCAGCAGTATCTTGAAAGTAGGAGGAAGATTGTGTGTCATTACCTTTCATTCCTTAGAAGATAGAATCATTAAAAATGTATTCAAACATTTAACAGAAATCGATGCCAGAGTCAAAGGGTTACCGGAAATTCCAGAATCTTATTTACCAGATTTTAAACTCGTAACCACAAAGGCTATCGTTCCATCAGAAGAAGAACAAATAGAAAATAATCGGAGTCGTTCGGCCAAACTAAGAGTGTTGGAAAGAATCAAATAGAAAGGAAGATGCGAAAATGAGAAAGGTAAAGAGAAGACTAAAAATGTCAAAGTTTGAACGCTTAGTATACGTGTTCACTGTTTTTATGCTTGCCTTAAGTCCTTTTGCTTTAGTATTTTCTCAGGCAACGCTATCCGAAGTTAACTTTGAAGTCGAGAAATTAAACAAACAAATCGACACACAAGAAAAGAAAAATGAGAGTTTAACGATGAAAATCAACGAACTTGCTTCTTTGGAAAAAATCCAAGAAATTGCCAAAGAACAAGGATTGACTTACAACAACCATAATATTCGTTCAATTACAGAAGATTAGGGACTACGACCTCCATAAAATACAGAAAAGAACCAGTTTTGTTTTCTAAAGACAAAGTTGGTTCTTTTCATTGTACTCCTGTCAAATCCCTTTGGAATTTCCCAAAAAAATTGAAAACCCAACGGGAACTTGTTATAATGAAAGAGAATACGAGGTGAGTAACATGACTTTGAAGAAAGAAAAAAGAAATAAGAAAAAACAAAAAAATAAGAGTAACCCATCGAGAAGAAATGCCAATCTTCTTCTCTTAGTGTCGTTTCTTCTTCTATCAATTTTACTGTATCGGGCAGGAGTGTTGACCATGTCTAGCGAAATCGATGGACGAAATCTAAAAGCATTCGCAGCGACGAGAACCATCGCGACAGATACACTTCTTGCGAAAAGAGGAACCATTTACGACGTATTTGGAGAACCTTTAGCGCAAAATGTATACTCTTATACCTTGATTGCTTACCTCGCAGAAAGTCGTGGAGAAGGGGAATACGTCCAAGACAAAGAAATGACAGCTGAAAAACTATCTACCGTAATCGACTTAAGTAAAGAAGAAATTCTCAACTTTTTAAATCGAAAGATGAATGATGGAAGAACTCCTTATCAAGTGGAATTTGGTAGTAAAGGAAAAGGTCTAACAGAATTGATGAAGGATGATATCGTTTCGTTGAATCTACCAGGAATTGATTTTATCGAAACGCAGAAAAGATACTATCCAAAAGGAGATTTTTTATCTTACACGTTAGGGTATGCCAAACTAGATGAAAATGGAAAAATTATTGGAGAATTGGGAATCGAAGCCTTATTTAATGAAGAGTTGACTGGTACCGATGGTTATAAAAAATATCAAAAAGATTTACGTGGATATAAAATTGCCAATACACCAGAACAAATTGTCGAAGCCAAAGATGGAAATGACATCTATTTAACCGTCGATTCCAATGTTCAGTTCTTTATTGAACAAGCCTTAGAAAATGCTTCGAATCGTTATAAATTTGACCAGTTAAACATCATTGTAGCGGATGCGAAAACCGGAAAAATTCTAGGTCTAAGTACGACTCCTTCTTTTGATCCGAACGTGCGTAATATCACGTCGTACCTCGATCCCAATATTTCTGTTGCGGTAGAACCAGGTAGTACGATGAAAATCTTCTCGTACATGGCAGCGATGGAAAATGGAACCTATAATGGAGAGGAAACATTCAAATCCGGAACTTTTGTGACCAAGGATGGAACCGAATTAGGAGACTACAACCGAAATGGTTGGGGTTATATCACGTATGATCGAGGATTTGCTTTATCTAGTAACATAGGTGTCGTAAACTTAATTGATAAGTACATGAATCGAGATATTTTAAAAGATTATTATAAGAAATTAGGATTTGGTTCTCGAACGGGAATCGAATTAAGTAAAGAAGTCTCTGGAAAACTAGATTTCCAATACGAAACAGAAGTGTTGAATGCAGGATTTGGACAAGGAATTATGACGACTTCGATTCAAAATATCAAGGCCTTAACTTCAATAGCGAATGATGGAATTCTTCTTCAACCTTACATCGTCGATAAGATTGTCGATAAGGATGGAAATATCATTCGTCAAAATACGAGACAGGAACTAGGAAGAGTGGCTAGTAAAGCGACCACCGATAAAATGAAAGAATTAATGGAACAAGTGGTTTTGAATGGTACAGGTAGTACCTATTACATGGAAGGTTACAACCTCATTGCCAAAACAGGAACCGCTCAAATTGCGAGTGAAAATGGAACCGGATATTTGAAAGGACCTTACGACGTAATTCGTGGCTTTGCGGGTATGTTTCCTAAAGAAGACCCTCAGATTATTATTTATGCCAATTTAAAAAGACCGAATCCCAACAGTCCTAGCGCTTTGGCTTCGGTTGTCAAAGAAGTAGTAGAAAACACGAGTAAATATTACAATATTTATAATGAAACCGAAGAAACGACAACGATGCCTTCTGTAAAATTAGAAAATTACGTAAACCAAGGAACGGAAAAAGTAAAAACCGCTCTTCAAACAGCAGGATTACAAGTAGTCACGTTGGGAAATGGCGGTATCGTCGTTGACCAAGTACCAAAAGAAAATGTAACATTGACAGAAGGAAGTCGGGTCTTTCTTCTTACGAATGGACAAGAAAAACTTCTCCCAAACTTTACAGGATGGAGTAAAAAAGACGTTCTTACTTATCTAGATATCCTGAAAATTCCGTATGAAATAGAGGGAACCGGCTACCTAACAAGTCAAAGTCTTCCTGAAAATACACCTATCACAGAAGAGACGACACTGAGTCTCGTCTTTCAACCAAAATATCAAGAAAATCAAGGAACTTAAAAAAGAAAATCAGCGAAGTTGAATATTTAAATAGAAAAAAAATATAATGAAGTAATAGGTGATAAGATGAAGAAAAAGAATTGGATTTGGATTGGATGTTTTCTCCTTTTACTTGTGGTCGTGACCACGACGAAAGTATGGTACAAGGACCAAGAAGTAAATGAACTCTATGGAACCGTAATAGAGAAAACGGAAACAACCATTCGTATTGAAGACGAAAACAAAACTACGTATACTTTTGAAGCAGAAGATACGATGTGTGACGTAGGAGAAAGTATCATTATTGAATATACGGGAGTCTTAAATTCCGACGAAATAATGGAAGAAAATTTTGTTCGCTGTCGTTTGAATCCCGTCGCGATGGAAAAAGATGACACAACAGCCCCACCAGAAGAGAATGGTCTATTTAGTCAATATAAAATTTTAGCTGAAAACAAATTGAAGACGATGACATTAGATGAAAAAATAGGGCAATTACTACTCGTTCGTTACGATCCTGCTACAGTAGAACAAGATTTACAAAAGTATCAGTTTGGTGGTTTTGTCTTTTTTGAAAAAGACTTTACAGGAAAAGACCGAGAAGCAGTAAGAAAAATGATTTCGGATTTGCAGGAGAAGGCGAAAATTCCTCTTTTAACAGCTGTGGATGAAGAAGGTGGTTCAATTGTGAGAGTCAGTTCGAATCCCAATTTAGCAGAAAAACGTTTTGAATCACCACGAACCGTTTATGAAAAAGGAATCGAGGAAGTAAAAAACGATACGATAAAGAAAAGTGCTTTATTAAACGATTTGGGTCTCAATGTCAATTTAGCCCCTGTCGTCGATGTTTCTGAAAGTCCTAGTGATTATATGTATGCGAGAACCATCGGAAAAGATAAGACCGAAACATCCCAGTATGCCCAGGCAGTCATTTCCGCTAGTAAAGGAACGCAAGTTTCTTATACTTTGAAACATTTTCCAGGATATGGGAACAACGTAGATACCCATAAAGGAAGTTCAGAGGATAATCGAACCCTAGAGCAATTACGGCAAAATGATTTTCTTCCGTTCGAAGCAGGAATCAATGCAGGAGCGGAAGCAGTTTTGGTTAGCCACAATACAGTGACACAAGTAGATAGTGAAAATCCAGCCTCTTTGTCGAGTAAAATTCACGAGTTGTTGCGCCAAGAATTGAACTTTACCGGTGTAATTATGACAGATGATCTCGATATGGGTGCGGTCGCTTCCATCCCTAATGCTTCCTTGAAAGCTTTCCAGGCAGGGAATGATTTAATCATGACAACTGGTTACGATAAAAGTTTTCAAGAAATCAAACAGGCCGTAGAAGATGGAACCATTACCGAAGAAGAAATCAATGATCACGTACAAAGAATTCTCTCTTGGAAATATTACAAGGGAATCATGTATGAAAATAGTAAATAGAGTTCGCAAGAGCTCTTTTTTTATGAAAAAAGAAGCATATTTTTGTATGAAAGTCTCGCTCTTTGGTCAAAATAAAACTGAGGAGGAAAAAATATGGAAACAGTACCTAAAATCATTACAACCAAAGATTTACTTTATTTAGAAGACATGTTTCATTGGAATTTTGAAGCATGGAAAGAAATTCATCATTTCGAAAAAGAAGTACAAAATGAAGAAGTGAAAGAAGTAATGGAAACTTTAAAAGAAATGCATTACCAACATATGGAATGGATTCTTGCGATTTTAAACAAAGAAGACGAAGAATCCGATGAGGAAGAAGAAATAGACGAAGATGACGAAGAAGAAATAGAAGAAGACGAAGAAGAAGAGGAGGACGAGGACGAAGATGAACAAGAAGATTGAGAATCCGAAAACAGAAGTTCCTGAAGGAATGGAAATGAATGACAAAGACAGGTTAGGAGTCATTCTCTCCCTCGAAAAGAACATGTCCAATAATTATGCGATTGCCTTAGACGAAGCTAGTAACTCTTACTTATATGAAGATATTTTTACTTTATTAGAAGATACCAAAGATGCTGCGAGAGAATGTTATGATGTATCCTTTCGTCTTGGATGGTACTCTTTAGAAGAGGAAGACCAACAAAAAATTGATGAAAAAATTCAATGTTTAGAAAAACAACTTCAAAGTTTAGGAAAAGAAGATTAAAAAAAATCTTCTTTTTTTTACCTCAATGGGGACTTTTGTAAATAATGTAAGTAGGAAGTGATGTTTGTGCGATTACCATTCGTGAAACAAGAGTCCAGCAAAGATTGTGGTGTCTGTTGTTTACTGATGATTCTTCGCTATTATCGGGGAAATATTTCGAAAGAAACTTTGCGTCATATGACACATACAACCGACCAAGGAACCAGTGCCTACGACTTAATCCAAACAGCGAAAAAATTACAGTTTTCGGCCTATGGAGTAAAAGGTCCACTAGAAGAATTGAAAGAGGAAGATCTTCCTTGTATTGCGCATGTAGTAGTAGAAGAAAAGTATCACCATTACGTCGTCATCTATAAAATGAATGAAAAACGACTCTTAATTGCGGATCCTTCTAGTTCCCTCATGCAGATAACGAGAGAAGAATTTGAAAAAATCAGTAGTCAAGTTTTCCTTCTTTTGGTGCCAAAAAAGAAATTAGAGAAAAACAAAGAAGAACCCCTTTTTTACGATATGTTACTTTCTTTTTTGACCAAACATAAGAAAGAATGGCTTTTTCTACTTGGTATTTCCATCGTCTTAGTCCTTTTGGAATTAATCCTTTCTTTTTCATGGAAATGTTTATTAGAATATGTCATAGAAATTTCCTCGAAAACCAATTTGTTCCTTTTTCTAGGAGTCTTCCTGTTTACGTACGTATGGAAATATTTCTTATCCGGATTTCAATTTCATTTAACGACACACTTAGATCAATCTTTGAATAGAGAATTGAACCGTTTGGTCTTTACGCATCTAACATCACTTCCTTATTTATATTATCGAAATCATAAACCAGGAGAACTTCTAACCAAAATGTTAGAAGTCGAAAAAATAGCGAACTTATTCTCGAAGAGTCTTCTTTTATTTTTGATTCATTTGCCAATCGTTTGTTTTCTACTTCTCTTTTTAGGTAGTCAAGAGATAAAGATTGTTTTCTTTCTATTTGGTATCTTTTGTCTAGAAGGAGGAATGCATTGGTTAGGGAAACGTTCTTTTCAGTCGATTTTAGCCAAAGGAAAAAGGCAACAGGAGAAAGTAAATTCTTTATTGACGGAAAGCTTTTTAGGGATAGAAACCATTCAAGCCTTCCAAGTACAAAGAAAGTTTCAAAGACAATTCGAAAGAGAAGAGAAGGAATATCAAACGTTAGAGAGTCATCTCTTACGAAATTGGAATTTTCAAATTCTTTGGGAAAAGGCGGTACATGATATCGGATTATTTCTTCTATTGGTTCGTGGAATCTATGAGGTAGTGAATCAAGAAATTCCTCTAGGAAATATTTTATTTATTCACGCCATTGCGGGCTACATTCTTCAACTAGTCCAACCATTCTTTTCTTTATTACTAGAAAAAGAAGAAGCCCAACAGATATGGGAAAATATTAGAGAAGTATTACAACTACCGAAAGAAAAATTTCTTCCATATAAAAAGAAACAATTTTCTCCTTTACAAACACTCGCCTTAGAAAATGTTAGTTATAGTTATGATGGCAAAACCCCAGTTCTAAAAAATCTTTCTCTTACCATTTACAAGCATGATCGAATTTTATTAACTGGGAAGAGTGGAGGAGGAAAGAGTACCCTTTCTCGTATTCTAGCGAGAATTCTAGAACCAGAGGAAGGACAAGTGCGATGGAATGGAAAAAATCAAAAAGAGTATCCCTTAACTTTTATTCGTCAAAACATCCTTTATCTAGCACAAAACAGTTATCTCTTCAGTGACAGTGTCATGGAAAATATGACATGGGGAGAAGAAAATATGGAACGGGCACTCGATCTAGGAAAACTGTGTTATGTAGATGAGATCGTTACGACGAAAAAAGAAGGGTATCAATTTCCACTAGAAGAAAATGGTCAAAATTTAAGTGGAGGAGAACGAGATCGTATTTTAATTGCGAGAGCCTTATGGAAACAAGCGTCGATTTACATCTTTGATGAGAGTTTTAGTGAATTAGATGTCTACAAGGAACGATTGATTTTAGAAAACATATTTACGATGTTTCCGGATAAGACATTTATTGTCATTTCTCACCGCGAAAGCAACCAAGATCTATTTACAAGAAAAATGAAAGTAAAGGAAGGGATGATTTTTGAAGAGACGATGGGAGTATGACGACAATCTAGAACCGACTTTTTCATCTAGAAGGTATATCGTTCTTCTAGGATGCAGTCTTCTTTTCTTTCTAGGTGTTTTGAACCTAAAAATGGAAGATAGTTATCCTGGAAAATTGATTCAAAAACAAGGAACCGAATACGAGACTTATCTTTCTTCTCTTACCTTAACCAAAATTAGTAGGGGAACGATATTTCGCCAAGGGGAACAAGAATTTTCCTATCACATTTCCAAAGTAGAAGAAGTACCGATGGCAGCAGAGAATCAATTGTTTTATTTGGTGACTTTTCAATTAGAAGAAGAAATTCCTTTTCCTATTTTATCTGGAAAGTTTATGATTTCGAAAGATACAATATTTCAAAAAATAAAAACAATTTGGGAGGAGAAGATTCAATGAAAAAAATGGAAGAACAAGAATTAAAACAGGTCGAAGGAGGAGGACTTAGTGCCTTAGGAATTGCTGGACTCATTGCCTTAGGGGCCTTTCTTGTCGGCGTCTTTGATGGGATTGCACGTCCTCTAGGTTGTCAGGAATAGGAGGGTAGAATGAAAAAACTAGAAAATCAAGAATTGATGGAAATCACGGGAGGAACGATTTCAGGAACATTAATCAATGCCGTTTCAACCATTCTAAAAACCATCAGTTCACTCGGACGAAACTTCGGTTCTGCGATACGTAGAGTGGCAAGTGATCAACTATGCCCACTATAAAAACAAAAAAAGAAACAATAAGAAAAGGACTACTCTTGATAATAGAAGGAACGTTTGGATGTTACCTTGGAACGTATTTGTTCCTTTTCTTATTCCAATTGGGAAGAGGGGTCGGTATTTTTTGTCGCAACTTAGCCCAATGGATTTCCTAAAAGAAACTTCGGTTTCTTTTTTGTTGTAGAAAGAACTTTCAATTTGACTTATGAGAAAAGAATTTTCAATTTGACTTATGGAAGTCACAATTATATAATGAAAGTACAGGAAGGTGGAAGGATATGGCTACAACCAATCATGATTTGCGCGTACTTGTAATCAAAAGAGATTTAGAAACCGCCTTAAGGCAAGGAGGAGAAGAGCGAGAAATTCTGGATTCAGAGGAACGAGAAACGTTGGATAAATTCTACCAAGACGAAGAAACAATCGATTTTATTAGGGAAATCATCACCAATAAAGAACTGTTATTGGATACCAATGAAATTCTTCGAGGAGTAGAAATGACCATCGCAAAGAACTATCCACAAGAAAGAACACTCCTTGAAACCATTCACGGTTGGAACCTTCAACTCATTCAAAGAATTGAAAGTGGAACCGTTTCCTCTCACCATTTGTATGAAGATCCAGAAATCCCCTTGACTTCTACACAAAAAATGTAAAAAAAATCACAAAAAGATGAAAAAAATTGTTGAAATATAAGGAATAGTGCGTTATAATCATTCATAGAAAACGCGGAAGGAGGGGAAAAAATGACACAGGTGGCAGTAAAAAATGGAAATCTAGAATTTGCATTGAAGAAGTTTAAACAAAAAGTTGCTAGAGACGGAGTCCCTTCTGAATGTAAAAAACGTGAGGGTTATGATAAACCGGGCGTAAGAAGAAGAAATGCGAAAAAAGAGGGCATCAAAAATACGCGTAGAAGAAATAAAGCTAGAAATATGAAAGACTAAGTTGTTAGTCTTTTTCTATTAGAGGAGGAAGAAAGATGATAGATCAATTAGACAAAGATATGGTGGAAGCATTAAAAGCCCAAGAAAAGGAACGGTTAGCCGTTATCCGAGAAATCAAATCAGGAATGAAGCAAGCCCATATCGATCAAAAAAAAGAAATGAATGAAGAATTACTAATCGAAGTAGTGAGTCGAGGAATTAAGTCTCGGAAA
Organism: uncultured Bacilli bacterium; assembly: GCA_947623825.1. Taxonomy (GTDB): domain Bacteria; phylum Bacillota_I; class Bacilli_A; order RF39; family UBA660; genus Alloscybalousia. The sequence continues at coordinate 54,548 of CANQHQ010000003.1, read as the reverse complement.
GAATCGATTTCTGAATTCGAAAAGGGAAATCGTCAAGATTTAATAGATAAGACTCAGTTTGAAATCGACATATTAGAAAAATATTTACCAGAGCCTTTATCTCAAGAAGAAATTGAAAAGACCATCGACGAGGTCTTTGCGAAAGAGAACCCAACTTCTTTGAAAGAGATGGGAAAAATTATGGGAATCTTAACTCCTATGTTCAAAGGAAAAGCCGATATGGGTGCCGTTTCGAAAATGGTAAAAGGTCGTCTTGGATAAAAAACAGAACAAAAAAAGAACGATGAAGTTCTTTTTCCATGTCCAAAAGTAGAAAAACGAACCACAAAGGAATGACATTTTATGCAAACACAAGAGAGGAAAGAAGCCATGTATCGTTGCCTTGGGGCAACCCAATTTCAAAAAATTGTCTTTTGGGCGGAGAAAAAGAAATATCAAATCATGGATACCTTTTTTCCAAACATAGAAACATGGTATGAAAACCGCTGTAATCAAATATTAAAAAAAAGATATCGCCAAATCGCTTGGAGAAAAAACGCAAAAGGGTATCAAATCTATCAGAAAATTCGTCTCAAGGGGATTAGAACTCAAATTTTTTTCTTGGATAAAGTATTTTCTCAAGAAAAACCCGAAAGAATCGAACAGTTTCGTCATAATCTAGAGAAGAAAGAAACAATCTCGTTTCCAAATGAAGAAGAAATCAAAAGAGAAATACAATTAGAAAAATTGCGTTTTCGAAAAGAACGGAATTATCGTCAAAATCGAAACTATCATTACGACCGTAATCATCCGACAGAATTAGAAATGTATCTCCGAAAAAATAAACAAATTCATCTACAAGGGATGAGAAGAGATCTCTTATTTCTAGGAGGTTCAGGAATGAGTATCGTCCTTATGGGACCTACTTGGATCGGTGGATTATGTCTTGCGATTAGTTCGGTTTCTTTGTTGGTTGATTTCGAATGTGTCAATCTCCAAAACTATCATCTTTGTCGATTAGAAAACAAGAAGCTAAAACAGCGTTTGGAGAAAGAAGAAATTCATAAGACAAAAGAAAATCTTCAAAAACTATCCGAGGTATATACGCCCATTGCGACTCTTGTCCAAGAAAAAGAAGAAATTCCAACTATCGAAGAAGTGCTTGACAAGATGACGACCAAAGAAGAAGTGACACAACTACTGGAATATGCCAAAGAACAATTATGCTTTCTCCAATCATTAAAAGAACAACAAGCCGAGGAAGCAAAACCAATACAAAAGAAAATAGGTGAAAGAAAATGACAAATGGAATAAAGATAATTTTAGGTAGTTTAGGAGAGGGACTTTTAAAACTAGGTATTTCTCCTGTTACGATGACCTTAGGAGCAGGAACGACCTCTTTGACAGGAACGTTTCTTTTACAAAAGGACTATCCAAAAGACATGGTAGGAGCCTCTTTGTTAGGAACAGGAATCACGATGTTGGAAGTAGGTTCTAGTGAATTTGAAGGAGCGATGAATCGGTTAGGATTTACCCAAGAGTATATCGAGTCGCTCGATGAAGGAGAATTATCGACACTGATTGAAAAACTCGAACAGAAGAAAAAAGAACAATTTCCAATGGAAGAAGAAGAGAGCGAAGAGAATCTTCCGAAAGAAAAAACGAAAAGCAAGGGAAAAGGCGCATGATAGTGCCTTTTTTTTCATAGATTAGAGTAGGTGATTCTATGTCTTTTCTTAGGGATTCTATTTTCAATCAAAACTTTGAGATGCACTACGTAAAGGGAAAATTAAATATCATCAACTATACAAAAATTGAGTGGATGGAAAAAGAAAAAATATCGTTAGAAAAAGTGGATGGTACCATTCTAATCACGGGACAAAATCTACGCGTTCAAAAACTGTTAGATCATGAAATTTTATTAGATGGCACCATTCAAGCCATCGAATGGAAGAGTCCCGATGCGTAATTTCTACGTTGTCGAAATCACCGGAAAAGACAGTAAACGTTTACTTCGAACGTTATCTCTTCATAAGATAGAGATGGAATCGATTATAGAAGAACCGAAAAAAGTCATTCTTTGTCTTTCTCCTCAAGGATATCAAAAATTGCTGGAAATTAAGACGATAGATACCATACGTGTGATTGGGTATCGAGGACCTTGGAAATTCCTTTACTGGATTCGCATGTATCGTCTTTTTTTATGTGCCTTTTCCCTTAGTCTTCTCTTGATTTTCTTCCTTTCTCATCTCATTTTTTCGGTCGAAGTGGTTCATACCAAAGAATCGATTCGTTCTCTCGTTCGCGAAGAACTAAAAAAAGAGGGAATTGATCGATATCATTGGATTCGTTCTTTTGATGACCAAGAACGGATTGTAAAAACGATTATTGAACGAAATCGGGATCAAATTGAGTGGTTAGAAATTGAAAGAATCGGAACGAAATACATCGCCAAAGTAGAAGAAAGAAAAAGAAATTCAGAAGAAAAGAGTGAAACACCTCGTGATATTGTTGCGAGAAAAGAGGGACGTATCCTCGAAATAGAAGCAGCCCAGGGAACCATTGTGGCTGCCAAAGATCAATATGTCAAAAAAGGAGATATTTTAATCTCGGGACAAATTAAAAATAAAGATACCGTAATGGCCCTAGTCGAAGCCCAAGGAAAAGTGTATGCCACAACCTGGTACACCATCGATGTGTCTCTTCCGTATCATTACGAAGAAAAAACGAAGACAGGAAGAAAAAAGAAAACACTCGTTATCGATTTCTTCGGAAAAAGTTGGCATTGGTTCGACCGTCATCCGTATGAGAAAAAAGAAAGTCATCCACTATTTGAAATCAAAAACTCTTTCCTACCAATCCGAATCGCCTGGGAAGAGGAAGAAGAAGTCGAGCAAATTGAAAAAATCTATACCAAAGACTTGGCTTTAGTCGAAGCCTCTATGATTGCGAGAGAAAAACTTTTATCTAGTCTAGGAGAAGATGCCTCAATATTGTATGAAAAAAGTTTGAAAATTACCGAAGAAGATAGTAAAATAGAGATAGAAATCTTCTTTACCGTCAAGGAAAACATTACAGCTTATCAAGAAATCAAAGAAGAACCACAAAAAGAAGGAAATTAGGTGAGCTAGATGATAACACCACTGGATCATACGATTAAAGGAGTCATGGAATTTACATGGCCTATGGTAGTCATTTGCGTTTTGATTATATCGTCCCTTCGCATTGCGGATATTTTAAAGAATCACAAAGAAGTTGTCTTCTATAAAGAAATATTGATGTTGTTTTTTATGATTTATATCTTGTGTCTATTCCAAGTCGTCACCTTTGAAGACAGTTATCTGTTGGGATATGAAGGACACTTTAATCTAATTCCTTTCCGAGAGATTATGAGATATTCTTGGGGAAGTCGCTTGTTCTTTAAAAATGTCATAGGAAATTTAGTCTTATTTATGCCTTACGGTTTTTTTGCTTCCTATTTAACAAAACTCGATCGCAAATTTTATGCGTTTTCTCTCATCGCGTTTGCATCCGTGACCATTGAAACGACACAACTTGCCATCGGACGAGTTTTTGATATCGATGACATCATCTTAAATATAGTAGGAGGAATGATAGGATATGGAATTTATGCCGTTTTAAATAAGATTGGAGAGTCCTTACCCAAAGTGTTCCATAACCGGTGGTTTTTAAATATTCTATCCTTACTATTAACGGGAATTTTTATATTCTACCTATGGTATATCATCGTATAAAGAGGTGAAAAAATGAATCATTATGAATTAACCAACCAAACAGAAATCGATATCCAGAAGGAAAGCAAAGAAATTAAGAAATTACTCGATTTTGCCTGTCAAAAAATGAAATTAGAAAAAGTAGTCTTCGATGTAGTTTTCGTCGATAAAAGGACCATTCATGAACTCAATCGTACTTATCGCCATGTCGATCGAGTGACGGATGTCATCAGTTTTGCATTGGAAGATCAAATCGATATTCCGACCGAAATACGACTGTTAGGAGATATTTATATCTGCGTCGAAAAAGCCCAAGAACAGGCCGAGGAATACGGACATAGTTTCTTACGAGAACTGGCTTTCTTAACCATTCATGGGTTACTTCACCTTTTGGGTTATGATCACATGGAAAAGGAAGAAGAAGAAAAAATGTTTGCCCTTCAAGAAGAAATCTTGAATGAATATGGAATTAGAAGAGGAGAATAAAAATGGAAAAGAAAAGAAGAAAAGATCAAGGAAATATGGTAAAACGTTACGGAAAAAGTGTGGGACATGCCCTCGACGGAATCAATTATGCGATTGAGAAAGAGAAAAACTTATTATGGATTATGCTGGGAATTGTACTAATCCTAGTTCTCTGCTTTCTCTTCCCAGTAGATACGTATGAATTGACATCGATTGTAATTTGTACAGGCCTTTTTATGATAACAGAGATGATAAATACCGCTGTGGAAGCAGTGACAGATTTGATTACGACCGAAGAAAACAAACTTGCCAAAATCGCTAAAGATACCGCGAATGGAGCAATTTTCCTATCCCTTATTATCACAATTTGTGTAGTTGGAATTATCTTTATTCCGAAAATCATTACGAAATTCTGTTAGAAAGAGTAGAAGTTTATGAAAGATCAAGTATACGAACAATTAAAAAATATTCTAAAAAATACCCATAGTCACTATTATCACTATCCGGTCGCTGCCATAGTGGAGTGTAGTGACGAGACGAGGTGGCCTGGTGTGAACATTGAAACAAGTTCTCCCCAAGCAGGAATTTGCGCGGAACGAAATGCCCTTTTTTCTGCCCTTGCGAATGGGTATCAAAAGAAAGATATCAAAAGAATTTATCTTTTGAACGAGACAGAGGAGAAGATCACTCCTTGTTTTATCTGTCGCCAAGCCTTAGTGGATTACTGTAACAAAGAGGTAGAAATCGTTAGCTATAACCGACAAGGAGAAAAAGAAATACACACAGTAGGAGAACTCACTCCCTACGGATTCGGAGAGGATAACTTAAAATGAAAAGTGGATTTGTAAGCATCGTAGGGCGCCCCAACGTAGGAAAAAGTACCTTACTCAATTGTATTTTAGAAACCAAATTAGCCATTACTTCTGACAAAGCTGGAACGACAAGAGCTATCATTCAAGGTGTGTATGAAGACGAAGACAGTCAAATTATTTTTGTCGATACACCAGGAATTCATAAACCGATTCATAAGTTGGAAAACGTTTTAAATAAGCAAGCCTATGCCAGTACGGATCATGTCGATTTGATTCTATTTGTCATCGATGCGAGTACCGGATTTGGCAAGGGAGACGAGTGGATTCTAGAACGGTTAAAAGAAGAACAACTACCGATTTTTCTCTTACTCAATAAGGTCGATGTGATGAAAAAAGAACAACTATTAGAGAAAATCAATGAGTACAAAGACAAATATCCCTTCGAGGAGATTTTTCCTATCTCTGCCTTGAAAGAAGTAAACGTGCGAGAGTTAGTAACCGCCATCAAACGCTATCTTCCAAATGAAGGAAAAATTTTTGAAGATGAGACGTTTACCAATTTGTCTACGGATTACTATGTCAGTGAAATCATTCGTGAAAAAATTTTACGTCTTACCAAAGAAGAAGTACCTCATGCCGTGACTTGCCTCGTCGAGAAAATAGAATATGCCAAGAAAAAAGTCATCATTCAAGCGGTCATTATTGTAGACCGAGATAGTCTCAAAAAAATCATCATCGGAAAGAATGGAACGATGTTAAAACAAATTGGAATGGAAGCCCGAAAAGATTTAGAAGAATATTTCGGAAAACAAGTGTATCTTGAGACGTTTGTGAAAACCATAGAGCGTTGGAGAGATAGAGAAAAATACTTGAAAGAGCTTGGTTTCGAATCATCGAATGAAGAATAAAAAAATTTTTTGAATAAAAAGGTGCCATTTTTGACAAGACTAAAATAGGTGAAGAAAAATGAATCAACTATTATGGGACTTGTTTCAAAAAACAGGAAAAATCAATTATTATGTACTAGCAAAGCGAATCAAAGAAAAGAAGGGATGATATGAATCTGACCAAAACGGAAGGCATCGTCCTTCGAGCGACCAATTATAGCGAATCAAGTAAGATTTTAAAAGTCTTGACAAAGGAATACGGAATGATTAGCATAATGTCTAAGGGATGTCGGTCCTTAAAAAGCAAACTGCGGGGAGTCAGTATGCCGATGAGTTATGGAATTTTTCATATCTACTACAAAGAAAACGGAATTTCTACTTTGTGCGCGGTGGACATCAAAAACAGTTTTTTACCATTACAAAAGGATATAGAAAAAATCAGTTATGCCGATTACTTGTTGGATTTGACCGAACAGGTATACAAACACACCGAAGCCAAGGAAGTATACCCTCTTTTGATAGCAGCCTTAGAAAAAATCAATGACTCGTACGACTGCAAAGTCTTAACGAATATTATTGAACTCAAATATTTAGATTTTTTAGGAATTCGCCCAGTCCTAGACGGATGTAGTGTCTGTGGAAGTCAAAAAGCAATCGTTACTATCGACGCCAGGGCAGGGGGGTACCTCTGTAAAGACTGTTATCAAAATGAGCGAATTTTTAGCGACAAAATGGTAAAATTGGTAAGGATGTTCTACTATGTAGACATTGCTAAAATAACAAAATTAGATGTCAAAGAAGAAGTACAAAAAGAACTCAACGAATTTATTGATGATTACTACGATCGATATGCCGGATTATATTTAAAAAGTAAAAGTTTCCTTCAAAGTATTAGTAAAGTAGGGTAGAGGTAGCGTATGAAAAAGAAAAGACCATATATCGTAATCTCATGCATGGTTTTTGCCATATTTTTAGGAATTTTCCTTGGAAAAGGAATTTATCCCTTTGGTAAAAATTCTCTGATATGGGGGGATATGCACGACCAAGTCACCGCTTTTTACTATCATTTTTATGACATTTTTCATGGTGACGCATCCTTCCTCGTTACGTTTCAAGCAGGTGGAGGAATCAACTTTATTGGAATTTTAGCATACTACATCATGAGCCCCGTGAACTTTTTGTTATTGCTTTTTCCAAGAGACGACCTTTATTTAGCAGCTTCCCTCTTGATTGCTTGTAAAGTATGGCTTTCTAGTTTGACTGCCCTTTATTTTATTCGTAGTTATTTCAAAAAGTTGCCTTCCGCTTTAGCAATTTTCCTTGCCCTTAGTTATGCTTTTTCTGGCTATGTTTTGTGTATGTATCAAATTACATCATGGATGGATGCCGTGTACTTATTTCCTCTTGTTGTCATAGGACTCAAGAAAGTATTGGATTTAGAAAAACCACAGATGTATCTATTCTTCCTAACGATGTCCTTGATATGTTCTTTTTACGTTTCTTTCATGATTATCATTTTTATCTTTTTATCTTCATACTTATATTTATTGGTTTACCACGACAAAGAACATCGCAAAAAAGCCATGTTATCTTTAGGGATTTCGACTATTTTTAGTATTCTTTTATCTTTGTTTGTCGTCGTTCCTGCCTTTCATCAGATTTCTCAATCTTCTCGTTTTGCTTCCAACTTTCAAACGCTGTTAAATTCGAAAGCAGGACCTCTAACAGATAAATTGGCTTTAGTAATTCTCGGAGGTATTTTCTACTTTGGTTTACTTTTATTACTAAAAAATTGGAAGAAAGAAAAAAATTTTTGTGTATGGTATGTAGCGACTTGTTTGATTGCTTTCATTCCTCTTGTCATTGAACCAATCAATAAACTATGGCATTTTGGCTCTTATGCCTTTTTCCCATATCGTTTTGGTTTTATTACGATTTTCTTACTCATGTTAGGGGCATGCTATGGTTTCTCAAAAGAAAAAGAGGAAAAGAAAGAAGAAACAAACAAGAAGAAAGTGGGAGCCTTGGTTGTTTCAGTAGTCAGCTCACTTCTTATTGCTTTCTCTGTTTTCGTAAAATATGATTCTTTTCAGAAAGCCTATTTTCGCCTTACCATTTCATCGGATCATTTGCTCTTACTCGTTTTATTTGCGACTACTTTATTTGCCGTTTTAGGGTATGGGCTCGTCTACCGAATGACGGACGGTTGGAAAAAAACAAGAATTTTAGCGATAGGACTTATTACCATAACCCAATTAGGAGCGACTGCTTATCTTTATTTCGGTATAGATTTTGCCCAAGAAATGTTAACTTCTCAGTATGAAAATATGACGGCTTTAGCGAAAACCTATCCGAAAGGAGAAATCTATCGCCTAAAAAATGATATGCCAACCTATATGATGAACACAGGACCGATTATGAAATATGCGACATTGGATCATTTTACGTCTTTAACCCCACAATTAAATATCGAAACGTTACGACGCCTTGGTTATTCTTCTTTTTGGGTCAAAACCTACGGGAAAGGGGGAACCTTATTTAGTGATGCCATCCTAGGAACGGGATACCTCATTACCAATCCAAAAGAAGAGAAAGAGTATTATCAATACGTAGAAAACTTCCAAAATGTCGAGTTTTACAAAATCAAGCAAAAACCAGCATTTGGATATTTCATTCAAACCAATCCATCGATAGAGAAAAGTAACAATTCGTTTGAAATTCAAAATAAAATGTATCAATCCATTCTAGGAAAGAAAGAAACCTTATTTGAAATTCATGAAGATTGGATAAAGAATAATCTTCAAAAAGACGAAGAAAATTATGAAATCATCGATAAAGAAGCCTTTAACAGTCTAGAACAGACGCTTCAGATAGGAAAGAAACAAGTCGTTTACTTAGAAATTCTAAAAGATTTAAATAATCTCGTGAATGAAGAAACGTTTGAGGCATTCCATATTTATGTCAATGACCAATTATTCCGAGAAAATGGATTAAAAGAAAACGACAACGGAGTAATCAATCTAGGAACATATGAAAATACAGAAGTAAATATCAAAATTGAATTTTTAAAAGATATCTCACTTCATAATCTCACTTTGGCAACGATGGAGAATGAACGATATGAAGAGTTTATCTCCAAAACACAAGCAGAAAGAGAAATTCGCTTTCATCGGAATCAAATCGTGGTAAAGATGAATTCAGAAGAAAAACAAACTTTCTTTTTACCGATGTTTTACGACGAGGGATATCAATTAAAGGTCAATGGAAAAGAACAACCGATAAAAAAAGTATTTTCTTCGTTCTTAGGGGCAGAAGTAGAGAAGGGAGAAAATGAAATTGTCTTTACGTATGTACCACCGAAATTAAAAGAGACAGCACTGATTAGTTTTCTTTCTCTAATCGCTCTTATTGTGATGTTACGTTGTAACTGGTACGACAAACTATGCGATTGGAAATTAGGTCAAAAAGTAGCCTCATTCCTTTACCATCTTCTTTTCTTCCTAGTAGTAGGAATCGGCTATATCGGATTTACACTGATATTCATCCTTTCCTTTTTCCATCATTTTTAGAATAAAAAAGGGCTTGACAGATGACAAAAGAATGAGTAAAATTCTAGATATCAATGTGATGATGACCTTGGAAAAGTCGGAGCAATATATCAAAGAGGGATTCTTCTAGAATAAATAGGGTGGAACCGCGGAATTCATTTTCGTCCCTAGGAAATTCTAGAAGTTTTTTCTTTTCATGAAAACGCATTGACAAAGAAGAAAAGAAAGAGAGAGGAAAACAATGGAAGAAAAAAAATTAACGATGGAAAAATTAGTCAATCTCTGTAAACAGTATGGATTTATTTTTCAGGGAAGTGAAATTTATGGAGGACTTGCCAATACTTGGGATTATGGTCCTTTAGGAGCAAGATTAAAGAATAATATCAAGGATACTTGGAGAAAACGATTCATTCAAGAACGTCCGAATGCGTACGAAGTAGATGCCGCTATCTTAATGCATCCTCGCGTATGGGAAGCCAGTGGACACGTCGCAAGTTTTTCTGACCCGTTAATCGATTGTAAAAATTGTAAAATGCGTCATCGCGCAGACCAATTAATTGACGAATACGATCCGACGGCTCACGCTGATGGCATGACGAGAGAAGAAATGATTGCCTACATTCAAAAAAAGAAGATTCCTTGTCCGAAATGTGGAAAGTCCGATTTTACAGGAATTCGTGAATTCAATTTGATGTTTGAAACGTATCGTGGAGTGACGGAGGACGCCAAAAGTAAAATTTATCTTCGCCCAGAAAATGCCCAAGGAGAATATGTAAATTTCTTGAATGTTGCCCGGTCGACCAGAACCAAATTACCATTTAGTATCGGCCAAATCGGAAAGGCTTTTCGAAATGAAATCACTCCTGGAAACTTTACTTTTCGAACCATCGAATTTGAACAGATGGAATACCAAACATTCTGTAAAGAAGGAACCGATAGTGACCAATATCAATATTTTAAAGAATATGCCAAACAATATTTTATGGATTTAGGACTTCCTTCCGAAAAACTACGTTTTCATGATCATGAAAAATTAGCGCATTATGCCAAAGAAGCCTGTGATATTGAATACGAATTCTGTTTTGGATGGGGAGAAATCAATGGAACTCATAATCGGACAAATTATGATTTGTCGCGTCATCAAGAATATTCTAAAACTTCTCAAGAATATTTAGATCCAGAGACAAACGAAAAATTCATTCCTTACATTGTCGAATCTACGGTAGGATGTGATCGTTTGGTTCTCGCTATCTTGGATCATGCTTACGAAGAAGAAACGCTAGAAGATAATACGACTCGAGAAGTCATGCATTTTCCTCCGTTTCTTGCCCCATACAAAGTAGCGGTTCTTCCTTTAATTAAAAAGTATCATAGTGAAAAAGCAGAAGAAGTTTATCAAGCTTTTGCCAAAGAGATGATGACGACTTATGATGAAAGTGGAAACATCGGAAAAAGATATCGCCGTCAAGATGTGGCAGGAACTCCTTTCTGTGTTACCATCGACGATGATACCCTAACAAAGGGAACTGTCACCATCCGTGACCGTGATACAATGGAACAAATTACGCTTCCGATAGAAGAAGCCATCCAAACCATTCAAGAAAAAATCAAATTCTAAAAAAAGATAAGGAAATCAAAGACTAGGAGATTCCTTATCTTTTTCTTCTGAAAAGAAGCCAATTTCTTTTAGATGCGCAAGTAAAATTTGATAAACGAGCCACGGTTTCTCTAAATAAGGAAAATGTCCTAACTGTTCTAAGATAATTAGTTCGGATTGAGGAATTTCTTTTCGCATCCGTAATCCATCCGCAAGAGGAGTCGCATCATCTTTTTCGCCCCACAAGAGAAGAACTCGCGCTGTCATTTTTTGAAGATAGAAAGATAAATCCGTACGAACAATATTTTGGAAAGTTTGTCGCATCGAAACAGGAAGGGCTGCATAATCACTCGATGCAAACTTCTGAAAAAGAAAATGATCATATTTTTTTCTTACTTTTTTCGGTAACAAACATCTCATCTTTCTCAAAAAGTGATATCCGAATGATTTTATTCTTTGAACAAACGTCTTTCTAGGAAGAATACCCGCACTATCCATCAGAATAAAATTTTGATAAGGATAGTGGTAGTATCCATTTAATAAAATTAAAACTCTTCCTCCAAACGAATGGCCTAGAAAAACCGCATCCTCCAAATGACAATCTAAAACCCAAGAATGAATCATATCTGCATAATCGTAGATGGTAAGAGTGCGATTCGGAAAGGGAGTGTTCCCAAATCCGGGAAAGTCGACAATGTAAACGGAAGCCTCTTGACTGAGCCAAGAAATAAGCAAATCAAAAGTGGGCCTGGTATCACCCCAACCAGGTAAAATCACAATCGATTTTTCTTTGTCTCCATATTTTTCATAAAAAAGTGAAATATCTTGATAAGGATAAACCATAGAATCACCTATGATAATTTATGAGAAAAGAAAGAAATAGTTTCCAAAAAAAGAGTACAAGCCTAGATTTTTTGAAAAAGAAAGAAAAACTCTTTGAAAAATGAAAAAGTATGATATACTAAAATTGTCTAGGAGATACGAGATAGGTCACATATAAAACCGACTAAAGTGACGATACGGGAGTTCGGATCAAGAAGTTTGTGTTGAATGCCTTCCGGTGATAGGAAGGAATCCTAAGAACTTCGTATGGACACCCACCTGTAAAAATGCAGGTTTTATCGCCGACCGAAACGGTCTTCTGGACACAAGAAAGAAGAGAAGGTTTCCTTGTGAATAGGAAATCTTTTTTATATGAGAACCATTTCCAAAAGTCTAGTGTTTGGTAGAACGGAATCTTTAAAATCAAAACTCCTTTTACTGTACTGATTAAATGGTCAGTAATAAAAAACAAGGTAGGATGACAAGTATCCTTTACGACGTACAACGTTGACACTAGAAAAAAGAAAATGATACAATAGGGCAAGAAAAGAGGAATAGGTATGCTAGAACGATGGGAACTTTTCATTGGCCAAGAGAACTTAGAAAGAGTGAAACAACTCCATGTTTTGATTGTTGGTGTCGGAGGTGTCGGAGGAGCAGTAGTTGAAGCATTGACTCGTTCAGGAGTAGAACACCTTTACCTTATAGATTACGATGTTGTTTCTGAAAGCAATAAAAATCGCCAAATTATTGCCACGGATGATACCATAGGTCAAAAGAAAGTATCCGCATTCCAAGAAAGAATTCGAAAGATCAATCCAAATTGTCAGGTAGAAGCCATTGACCTTTGCTTAAAGAAAGAGAATATCGAAAAACTAAATTCCTATCCCTTGGATTTTATCGTCGATGCTTGTGACACCATTTCTACCAAAGAAACACTCTTATCTTATAGTTTAGACCATCAGATTCCTTTGATTTCTAGTATGGGAACAGGTAAGAGATTGGATCCAAGTAAATTGGAAATCATGGATCTTCGAAAAACCTCCAATGATCCTTTGGCCAGAAGATTAAGAAAATACGTAAAAGACAATCGGATCCGAGGTAAGATTCCGGTCGTTTGTAGTACAGAACCTCCTCAAAAGAGGGAAGGAAAAACGATTCCATCCAGTAGTTTTGTCCCACCCGCAGCGGGACTTTTAATCGCTAGTTATATCATTCGTCAAACGATAAAATAAAAGACCAGTTCAGAGTAGAACTGGTCTTTTTAAGAAAAGAATCACAATCAGAATTATAATTGACGATAGAGACCAACCACTTTTCCCAAAATAGTGACATTCGGTAAAAGAATCGGCTCCATGAAATCATTTTCTGGTTGTAGGCGAATATGATCTTTCTCTTTATAGAAAGTCTTTACAGTTACTTTATTATCTTCTGTCATCGCCACAACTGTTTCTCCATTATTAGCCGTTGCTTTTCTTTCGACAATAATGATATCCCCGTCATAAATTCCGACATTAATCATGGATTCTCCACTGACACGAAGCGCAAAAACTTCTTTTTTATTAGGAAGTAAATTGACAGGTAGACAGAAAAATTCATCTGGCATCTCGATGGCCTCGATGGGATTTCCAGCAGTTACCTTTCCGAGAAGAGGAATATCTACGGCTTTTTCATCCTTTTCTAAATATTCATTCTCTACTAATAATTCGATGGTTCTATTTTTGGATGGATCTTTTCGAATATATCCTTTTTCTTCCAGTTTATTTAAATGAAATTGAATGGTTGCAGGGGAAGAAAGCCCGACTGCTTGTCCAAGTTCCCGTACTGTAGGTGGGAACCCTTTCTTGGCTAAAAAAATTTTCAATGCTTTTAAAATTTCTGCTTGTCGATTGGTTAAATCTCCCATATCCTATGCCTCCTTTAATGTCATCTTAACACATATGACGTCAAATGTCAAACAAATGTTCAAAAAATAATTGACACGAACAATTGTTTGAAATACAATGGAATCATGAGGAGGGATAATATGGATCAATTAGAAAAAAACGAAGGGAAATATTTAATCGCAATGTATATTATTGTCATCCTTTTCAGTGTATTTGTGATGAAACGATTGAATTTTTTAGAAAGTAAAGAAAGAAATGTGTATCCGAATCAAGTAGTAGCATTTCAAAAAATCTAAGCCTGAATTTCTTGGTATCTTCATTGGGTCATGATATAATAAAAAGGAGAAGAAAAATAACAGAGGAGGAAGAACAGATGAAAAAAGTCATTTTAGTAGATGGAAATAATTTATTGTTTCGAAGTTATTTTGCGACGAGTTACACAGGGAATATCATGAGAAACTCAAAAGGGTTCCCGACCAATGCCATCTATGGCTTTATCAATATGATAAATAAAATCATTCACGAAGAGAAGCCAGAATATATCATGATTGCGTTCGATAAAGGAAAAACCTTTCGTCACGAAAAATATAAAGACTACAAAGGCGGAAGAAATGAGACTCCGGATGATTTAAAATTACAATTTCCTGTCGCCAAAGAACTATGTGAGGCGATGGGAATTCATTATTTTGAAATCGACAATTACGAAGCCGATGATATTATCGGAACGTTTGCCAAAAAGGTAGAGGAAGATCCAACTTTCAATGCGACGATTATCAGTAGTGACAAAGATTTATTACAATTAATCAGTGACGAAGTCGATGTGAAACTATTAAAGCAGACTGGTTTTGTGCGTATGAACCGAGAAACGTTCAAAGAAACGTATGGAGTAGAACCCATCGGTATGATTGATTTAAAAGCCTTAATGGGTGACGCGAGTGATAATATTCCTGGAGTCAAAGGAATCGGAGAAAAAACAGCCATCTCTTTACTTTCGGAATATCAAACCTTAGATAATTTGTATGCCCATATTGAGGATATTAAGGGTAAAACCAAAGAAAAATTATTGATGGATAAAGAAAATGCCTACATGAGTAAAGAAATTGCCACCATCTATCGAGAAGTTCCAATCGATACCGATTTAAATCATATTCAATATCATGGAATCGATGCCTTACAATATGTCAAATTGTTAGAAGAATTAGAGTTTTTCTCCTTAATAAAAAAACTAGATATTCCGCAAGAAGACATTCGCCAAGAAGAGAAGAAAGAATGGACGTACGAAAAAATAGATGACGTAAATCAAGTCTCTCTTCCCGAAAAGTTTGCCATTTATCTAGAAGTATTAGGAGAAAATTATCATAAGGCTGAAGCAATTGGAGTAGGACTCTATGGGGAAAATCTCAGTGCCTTTATTCCGATGGAAGTATTGAAGAAAAATCCAGAATTTTTAATGGGAAAAGAAGAAAAATACACATATGATTTAAAGAAATTATGGTATGTTCTCATCCGAGAAGGGTGCAATATCAAGAATTGTCATTTCGATACGATGATAGCGACTTATCTTTTAAATTACAATATCAAAGATGATATCGCTTATTTGGCAAACACACAAAAAGAATCGATTCCTTTCTACGAAGAATTCTTTGGAAAACCAGGAAAAGAGAAATTACCGGAAAAAGAAGATTACGCAAAAGTGATTGTCTCTAAAGCAAAATTTATTTATGAAACCAAAGAACGCTTCTTAAAAGAGTTAGAAGAAGAAGGAGACCTTACTTTATTTAATGATATTGAAATGCCTCTAGTAGATGTTTTACGAGATATGGAACAAACCGGAATCTCAGTCAATTGTGATTATCTAATTCAGATGGGAAAAGATTTGGATGCCCGAATTGAGAAACTAGAAAAAGAAATTGAAACCATTGCGGGGGAAAGTTTTAATATTTCCTCTCCAAAACAATTGGGTACGATTCTTTTTGAAAAATTAAACATTCCTTATCCAAAAAAGGTCAAAGACGGAAACTATTCCACAAGCAAAGATATTTTGGATAAATTAGCCCCTCACTATCCGATTATCGAAGATATTTTAGAATACCGAATGTTAACCAAACTAAAAGCCACTTATATTATTGGATTACTCGCAGAAGTAGCCGAAGATGGAAAAATTCATACGATTTTTAATCAGACGTTGACGAGAACAGGAAGACTTTCTAGTATTTCTCCGAATCTTCAAAACATTCCAATTCGCACAGAAGAGGGAAGATTGATTCGGAAAGCCTTTGTTCCAGAACCAAACAGTCTCATTTTATCGAGCGATTACTCGCAAATTGAATTACGTATTTTTGCTTCTTTGGCAGGCGTAGATAATCTCATTAAAGCCTTTCATGAAGAAAAAGACATCCACGCGAAAACCGCTTCTGATATTTTCCATGTACCTCTAGAAAATGTGACAAAGGACATGAGAAGAACGGCCAAAGCAGTCAATTTTGGTATTTTGTATGGAATCAGTAGTTTTGGCCTATCGGAAGATTTAGGAATTGATATTGCTAGTGCGAAAGATTTTATTGATGGATATCTAGAAAGTTATCCCGAAATAAAAAAATATATGGATGAATCGATTCAAAAGGCCTATGAAACAGGGTATGTAAAAACTGTTATGAACCGAAAAAGAAAAATCGAAGAATTGCAAAATAAGAATTATTTGATTCGTAGCCAAGGAGAAAGAATCGCTCTCAATACACCGATTCAAGGAAGTAGTGCCGATATATTAAAAAAAGCCATGATTGAGATTTATCAAGAATTTAAGGAAAAGAATCTCAAAAGTAAAATGTTAATTCAGGTACACGATGAATTAGTCTTCAATGTCGTATTAGAGGAACTAGATACAGTAAAAGAAATTGTCAAGAGAATCATGGAAAATACGTATCGATTAAATGTTCCATTATTAGTAGATATTGAAATGGGAAATGACTGGTATGAAGCAAAGTAGGCGAAAAAATGAATAGAGAAAAAAACATATTACGTCTAAGTATGATAAACAACGCGTTTCTTGCCACAATCAAAATAGGAAGCGGGATACTCGGAAAGAATTCTTCCTTAATCTCAGATGGAATTCATACTTTCAGTGATTTTGTGACGGATATCGTCGCTCTCATCGGGGCGAAGTTGTCGAAGAAAAAACCAAATAAAATTCATCCTTTTGGTTATGGACAAATTGAATATGTAACAAATTCCTTTGTAGGAATCATCATCTTTTGTCTTGGCATGTTTCTTTTAGTTGAAAGTTTTCTAGGAACACCCCAAACACCAGAACCATGGATTTTTGGTATGATTTTCTTCTGCTTTCTTCTAAAAATGGGTGCTTGTCTCATTCTAAGTAAAGAAGGAAAAAAATTAAAAAGTAACGTCTTGATTGCTTCGTCAAAAGAATCGTTTGCAGACGTTGCTTCTTCCGTTCTTGTTTTCTTAGCAAACATTCTCATGTTGTTTTCTAATCAAGTCCAAATCTTTCGCTACGCCAACCAAGTAGGAAGCATAATCATTGCCTTTTTGGTTTTACAAATGGCATTTCAAGTATTGAAAGAAAATATCATTGCGTTGATTGGAGAAAACGAGGAGGATGAAGAACTTCAAAAAGAGATTGAGAAAGAATTGGAAACAATTCCTCTCGTCGATGTGAAACAAGTAACCTTAGTGAAGTACGGGACGTATTACCAAGCCGAAATCAAAGTTCGAATCGATGAAAATATCAAGATTCATCGATTGTTAAAATTAGAAAAAAGAATGACCAAAAAAATGAGAAAGAAAAAATTTCGAATTCGATATGTCACCATCGAAGTAGTAGAATAGGAGAAAACGATGCCAGAAAAACCAGAAGTAGTCACCACGGCGAAAAAATTAAAAAAACATTTATTACAAAGAACGATTGAAAGTGCAGAAGTGTTTCATGAAAATATCATTCTTTCTCCCAGTGTTTCCGAATGGAAAGAACAAATTCAAAATCAGAAGATTTACGATATTATGACAAGAGGAAAATGGATTGTCTTTGATCTAGGAGAAAAGTGTCTTCTCGTTCATCTTCGGATGGAAGGAAAATTCTTCTATCGTGACAAAAACGAGCCAAGAGGAAAACATGAACATGTTATTTTTACACTAGATCATGACGAAGAATTACGTTTTCATGATGTCCGTAAATTTGGAAAAATGGTTTTGCTTCCGAAAAAGGAAATGGAGACGCAAAAGCCACTCAGTGAACTGGGGTTAGAATTCAATGATAAAAAATTAACCGAAGCCTACCTAAAAGAAAAGATACGAAAAAGCAATTTACCGATTAAAACCGTGTTGTTAGATCAAAGAATTATCGCCGGAATCGGAAATATTTATGCGGATGAAATTCTTTTTGCGTCGGGGATTTCACCATTAAAAAAGGCTTCTCGATTGACAAAGAAAAATCGGGAAGACATCCTTACGCATACGCGTGAAATTCTAATGGAAGCCATTCAAGAGGGAGGAACCACCATTCGAAGTTACACTTCAGAAGAAGGTGTACATGGTCTGTTTCAACAACATTTGAAAGTTCATGGAAAACAGAAAGAACCATGTCCTCTTTGTGGAGAGAGCATTCGCAAAATCGAAGTAGGGGGAAGGGGAACCTATTATTGTCCAAAGTGTCAAAAGTAAGGGAACCGTTCCTTGCATTCGTTGTCATCTCGTTATATAATCATCTTGAAAATATAGGAAGTAGGAAGAGGGAGAAGAAAGATGAAGAAAACAAAAATTATTTGTAGTATTGGACCTGCCAGTGAACCTTGGGAGAAATTTCGAGGATTAGTGGAAGCCGGAATGAATGTGGCAAGAATCAATTTTTCTCATGCCACGGTCGAGGAAATCGAAAAAGATCTTGCTTTAGTTCGAAGAGCCAACCAAGAATTGGGAGCCAATATTGGAATTCTTTATGATACAAAAGGGCCAGATTTAAGAACTTGCGGTTTTGAAACAGAAGAAATAGAATTAGTCGCAGGAAACCGCATTCGCATCGTTGAAGAAGAAGTAGTAGGAAATCAGGAGAGAATTTCCTTGAATTATCGAGGAGTAGTTCAAAAAGTTCCTGTTGGCGCAACTATCTTAATTGACGATGGATTTTATCGCTTAGAAGTTCTTTCGAAAGAGGAAGACGGGGTTACCTGTGAAATCAAAAACTCTGGAAAAATCAAGAGTCGAAGAGGAGTCTGCATACCAGGAATGAAACTAGATGTTCCTTATATCTCTCCGCAAGATTTAGAAGATATTCGTTATGCTTGTGAACATGATGGAGACTATTTAGCGATTTCGTTCGTCAATAGTAAGGAAGATGTGTTGGCAGTTAAAGCCCTATGTGAAAAGTTCGGTCGTAAAGAGATGCCTATTATTTCGAAAGTGGAAACACAGTATGCGATGGATAATCTCGAGGAAATTGTCGAAGTTTCGGATTACATCATGGTCGCACGTGGAGATTTAGGAATTGAAACAGGAGTAGAAAATTTACCACTTCATCAACAACGAATGATTGATGCCTGTCATGCGAATGGAAAAGGAGTCATCATGGCGACGCAAATGATGTATAGTATGAAAACAAACATTCGCCCGACCAATGCAGAAGTAACGGATGTGGCCAATGCCGTTTTGGCAGGTTGTGATGCCATCATGACAAGCGATGAAACGACCATTGGTGCCTATCCAATTGAAACCATCCAAATGATGACCTCTATCTGCGAAAAAGTCGAAAAAATTACGAAATATAACTTAAGTGAATACAAATTGAAGGGAACGAAAATTCATAATACCATTGCGGAATGTGCCGTGAAAGCAACGACTTGTCTTCCTATCCAAGTAGTAGTCGTATCAACATTGACTGGAAAAACAGCTCTCGACATTTCTTCGTTGCGGCCGGATGCGTTCATTTTAGCGACGGTAACCGATGAAAAAGTCGCAAGAAGTCTTTCTCTCAAATGGGGTGTCTATACGAAAGTGGTTCCTGTTTTTCAAGATACGGACGATATCGTCCAAACTGCAATGAAGGCTGCCCGGGAATTTATGAATTTAAAAGAAAAAGAAATCGTTGCGATTATTGGAGGTTTTCCAATCGAAGCCCATACCAATTTTCTTAAAATTGAAGAAATTGGTCAATAAAGGAACGAAAAGGATAGGCATAAAGATGCCTATTTTTTTATAAAAAGCCCAATCTTTTCTTCTTTTTTCAAGACTTTCGTCCAAGAAGCAAAGGAGAATGGTATAATAAAAGGGAGGTGAATCATAAGGACATACCTTATGGAACTATGAACATATTAGAAAAAATCAAAGAACCAACCTTACTGATCACATCGCGAGAAAGAAAAAAGAAAATTCTTCTAGAAATGGCCGAATCACAAAGACTCTATCCAGTCAAAATCATGAGTTTAGAAGAATTTCTTTCTCGTTATTTTGGTGTGGTTTCGAGAGAAGCAATGCCTTATTTATTAAAACGAGAACAGAAAAAAGTTTCCATTATCGAAGAAGAACTTTCTATATTGCCGTACTTAGAAAAAAAGACGTATGAAAGTGAAAAACTCATGCATCTAGTTCATTTAAAAGAGGAACTAGAAGAACGAGGATGGATTGAAAAAGATGCTTTCTTTCCTTTTCTCTTGAAAAATCGGAAAATCTTGGTTTATGGATACGTTCTCGATCCGTTTTATCAAAAATTGTTTCAAAATTGGGAAGTAGAAGTAATCGAAGAAGAACCAGTTTCACCAAGACAACGCGAAGTGTATGAGTTTCCTGATATAGAACAGGAAATTGGTGCCGTAGGTGGGAAAATCATCGAGACGCTTCGTTCGGGAGTTCCTATTCAAAACATTAAAATTGTGAATTTAAGTAAAGAATACAAATATCCGCTTCATCGTCTTTTTTCTCTTCTTCATATCCCTGTCGAAACAGAGGAAGAACCATCTCTTGGAGAACTTCGTGTCGGAAGACGCGCCTTAGAACTTATCAAAGAAAAAGAGACGTTTCAAGAAGTCATCGATGAGTTAACGGAAGAAATGACCTCGGAACAACAAATGGAATCCGTGATCCAAGTGTTCAACGAATATGCTTGGTACGAAGGAAAAATCAGCGAAATATCGGAACTGCTCGCTCGTTCGTTCGAAAAGAAAAAAGTAGCTCTTCCGCATCGCAAAAACAAAGTTTCTCTCATTCGTCTAGAGGAAGTCCAAGACGAGGATATCTGTTTTCTTTTGGGATTCAATAAAGAAAATTTCCCAGTAGTTCACAAAGATGAAGACTTTCTAACCGATAAAGAAAAGCAAGAATTAGGTCTATGGACCAGTGATGAAAAAAATAAAATTGAAAAAGAAACACTCCAAAATTCTCTCTTTCGGATACCACAACTAACCATTACATATAAGAAAAAGAGTGCTTTTGATGAATGGAATCCTTCTCTTTTAATCGAAGAACTGGGATTTCAAATCGTTAAAAAAGAAAGTGGCATCGCACCATCGAATGATTTCAATGAAGTGCTTCTTTCGCGATACCTAGACAAATTAAATAAATATGGAGTCGTGGAAGCAGAACTTCCTACTTTATATCAATCTTATTCCATTCCTTATATGACTTTTGATAATCAATTCAAAGGAATCGATAAAGAAGAGTTTCAAACATTCTTAAATCATAAACTACTATTATCATATTCATCGATTGATCATTTCTTCCGTTGTCAATTCCGTTATTATCTATCCAATATTTTAAAATTGGATTCGTTTGAAGAAACTTTTGCGACTCGAGTAGGAACCATTTTTCATGCCGTCTTAGAACAGTGCCTCAAAGAAGATTTTGATTTTGACCGAGTTTATCAGGAAGAAAAGGAAAAATACTCCCTAGAACCGAGTGAAATCGTTCTATTAAACAAGTTACGAGAGGAATTGTTGTTTGATATTGCTGTATTGAAAAAGCAAAAGAAACTGACAGATCTTACCGAAGAACTGCATGAAAAGAAATTTTATTTACCTGTCTCAAAGAAAGAAAATGTAGAAACTACCTTTATGGGAATCGTCGATAAGATTTTATATACCCAACAAGAGGGAAAAACGTATCTCTCGGTCATCGATTATAAGACAGGAACCTTACCAGATAATTTGAATCATATCCCTTACGGAATTGGAATGCAGTTACCTGTTTATCTTTATTTAATTGAAGAAAGTCACCATTTTGAAGATCCGATCGTTATCGGAATTTTTCTCCAAAAAATTATCAATAAAGAAATTCCTCGTCAAAAAGGAAAGGATTATAAAACAGAAAAAGAGAAAAATTTGAGATTGGTTGGTTATGCGAGAGAAGAGGAAGAACTATTAGAGAAATTGGATGAGACGTATCAAGATAGTCACCTCATTCAAGGATTGAAAAAAGGTAAGAATGGATTTTATGCTTATTCGAAAGTTCTCTCGAAAGAGAAAATGAAAAAAATGGAAGAAATCGTCAAAGAACGAATTGCAGAAGCCGACGAAAAAATTCGAGAGGGAGATTTCTCAATTAATCCCAAACGGATTGGCAAAGATTTGGTGGGATGTGAGTTCTGTCGATACAAAGATATTTGTTTCCATAAAGAAGAAAATATCGTTTCATACAAAAAATACACGAAACTTAGTTTTTTAGGAGGGGAAGAAGATGCCTGATTGGACCAAAGAACAACAAGAAGCCATTGACAAAGAAGGAACCAATATCATTGTGAGCGCAGGAGCCGGAAGCGGAAAAACGGCGGTTCTTTCTGAACGGGCCCTCCGCAAAGTATTAGGAGGTACTTCGGTCGATTCTCTTCTCATTTTAACTTTTACCAAAGCCGCTGCTTATGAGATGATGATGCGAATTCGAAAAAAAATAAAGGAACATCATCTAGATCGAGAAGTCGAGAAAATTGATAAAGCCTATATCACTACTTTTGATTCCTTTGCGTTAGCGATTGTAAGGAAATACCATGCCGTTTTAAATATTCGTAAAGAAGTAAGTATCATCGATGAAAATGTCATTTCTCTTGTCAAAAAGAAAAAACTAGATGCCATTTTCGAAATGTTTTATCAAAAAAAAGATGCCAAGTTTGATCGTTTCATCAGTAAATTTTGTACCAAAGATGATAAAGAACTCCGCAAGGCTATTTTAAAAATCAACGACAAGTTAGATATGAAATATGAAAAAGAAGATTACTTGAATCATTATTTCGTCCGCTTTGAAGAAGACAATCTAGAGAAAGTCATTATGGAATTTGAAAAGTATCTAGGAAGATTACGAGATCAAATTCCGGAAGAACTAGCGAAAATCAAGCCGGAGGTAAGTGGCGACTACTATGCAAATTTAGAAGACCTTCTTCAAGGAATCCTCGAAGCGAAAACGTATGAAGAATTTCATGATCGTTGTGAAGTCTCTATGCCGAATATCGAACGAGGAAGTGGAGAGATTGCCAAAAAAGCCAAAGAACGAATCGGAGAAATTCTAAAGGAAATCAATGAAAAAACCATTTATCAAGATCGACAAGAAATCAAAGAGACGATTCTTTCGACCAAAGAAGACGTCGAAGTCATCATTCAAATCATTCAACAACTCGATACTCAAATTCAGGCATACAAACAAGAACGAGATGTTTACGAATTTGTCGATATCAGTAAATTGGCCATTCGTCTCGTGAAAGAAAATGCTTCAATTCGAGAAGAATTAAAAAATACCTTCTCTGAAATTATGATTGATGAATACCAGGACACCAGTGACTTACAGGAAGATTTGATTCGCCTCATTGGAAATCAAAATGTCTATATGGTGGGGGATATCAAACAATCCATCTATCGCTTTCGTAATGCCAACCCTTATATCTTCAAAGAAAAATACGACCATTATGCGAACGGAGCCGATGGTTACAAAATCGATTTAGTCAAAAACTTTCGTAGTCGAAAAGAAGTCCTAGAAAATATCAATTATATCTTTGATTACATTATGGATAATCAGTTTGGAGGAGCAGACTACTCGATTAGTCATCGCATGGTGTTTGGAAATCAATCCTATCTCGAAGAAGGGAAGACAACCCAGAAATACGACATGGAAATGTACGACTATACCTACGAAAAAGAAAGTGAATTTACAAGGCCTGAAATCGAAGCGTTTATCGTAGCGAACGATATTAAGAAAAAAGTAGAAAGCCACTACCAAATCTTTGACAAAGAAGAAAAAATTTTAAGAGATGTGAAATACGAAGACTTTGTAATTTTAATGGATCGAGGAAGTAAATTTGAATTATATAAAAAGATCTTTGAATACGAACAAATTCCTCTTACGATTTGGAAAGATGAAAATATCAAAGATCAAATCGAAATCTATCTCATTAAAAACTTAATTACGTTATTCTTAAAAATAGAAAAGAAAGAATTAGACGAAGAATTTCGTTATGCCTTTTTCAGTATCGGAAGAAGTTATCTTTTTGAAATGACCGATCGAGAACTTTTCTCAGTAATGAAAGAAAAAAACTATCAAGAAACCGCATTGTATCAACAAGTAGTATCGCTTCTTCCTCTACTCAATTCTTTGGATATTGAAAACTTTTTATCGCACATCATCGATGCCTTTGGATTTTATAAAAAAGGAATGAAAACAGGGAATGTAGAACTCGCTACGAATAACCTAGAATATATCATTCAAAATGCCGCTACTTTGAAGAAGGCAGGGTATTCGCTCGAAGACTTCCAAAATTATTTGGTGGAAACCATCGACAGTGAAGAACCAATCAAGATACCAGCCAACAAAGAATCGAACGACAGTGTCAAAATTATGACCATTCATAAATCGAAAGGACTCGAGTATCCGATTTGTTATTTTACCGGACTTTATGAGAAGTTTAACGTCAAAGAACTTAAAGAAAAAATTCTTTTTGATGAAACGTATGGCATCATGACCCCTTATTTTAAAGAGGGGTATGGAGAAACCATCTATAAGACTCTTTATAAAGAAAAGTATGATGCGGATGAAATTAGTGAAAAGATTCGTTTGTTTTATGTCGCCCTAACGAGAAGCAAAGAAAAGATGATTTTTGTGGTCGATTTAAAGGAAGAAACTTCTCATGTTTCTAGTGGCAAAGTCGATGATACGAGAAGATTAAAATATAACTCTTTCCTAGAATTCTTGAAAAGTATCTATGAAGAGATATCCGACTATCGCGTACCTATCGATCTTTCTACGATTCCTATGTCCCTCGATTACAAAAAAAGAAATAGTAAAAATCTCGCGGATTGGATAGAAAAAAAGAACGAAAAAGTTTCCTTCGAAGACATTGAAATCAAAGAAGAGGAAGAGAAAGAGGAAAAATTCTCGAAAGAAGTTGCAACCTTATTATCAAAAGAAACCCAAAACAAGATGAAATTTGGAACGCAAGTTCACGAAGTTTTGGAATCCATCGACTTTAAAAATCCGAATTATGAAGGACTTTCTCCTTTCCTTACGAAGAAAATCCAAGCCTTCTTAGGACAACCACTATTGGATCAAATCCAAGATGCAGAAATCTATAAAGAATACGAATTTATCGATCAAAAAGAAAGTACCAAACATGGGATTATCGATTTACTCCTCGTCTATGAAAATCATGCGGATATCATCGATTACAAATTAAAACAGATGACAGATATGGCTTATCAAAAACAATTGGAAGGATATCGGACCTATGTAGAAAGCCAGACAGGAAAGAAAACAAACATCTATTTATACTCGGTTTTAGATGAAAAATTTCAAAAGTTATGATACAATAAGAGGGCTTTGAGGTGAGAACATGAAAGTAGGAATGATGACCTTAGGTTGTAAAGTCAACGCGTATGAAAGTGAATATGTAATGAACTTGTTTCAAGAACGAGGATATGAAATCGTTCCTTTTACCGATTCTTGTGATGTCTACATTATCAATACCTGTAGTGTCACCAATATGGCCGATGTCAAAAGTCGAAAGATGATTCATCAAGCCATTCGTCGAAAAAAAGATGCTTGTGTCGTGGCGATGGGATGTTTTATCGAGGCCAATAAAGACCTTTCCATCGAGGGAGTAGATATTCTGGTCGGAAACAAGGATAAAAGTAAAATCGTAGATTTGGTCGAAACCTTCTTTCGCGAACGAAACGAGATTCGCGATTTGTACGAAGATTTAGGTACCAAATTTGAAAATATGGAGATTCATTCTTTTTCGAGTAAGACGAGAGCATTTGTCAAAATTCAAGACGGATGTGAAAATTACTGTACGTACTGTATCATTCCGTATGTCCGTGGTAAGTGTCGAAGCAAGGACCCGGATCGTGTCATCGAAGAGATTACAAGTTTGGTTCAAAATGGCTACAAAGAAATTGTCTTGACGGGAATTCATACAGGAAATTATGGGAGAGATTTAGATACCGATTTTGCCGACTTATTAGAACGTATCATTCAAATCCCAAATTTGTATCGCGTTCGAATTTCTTCGATTGAAATTACAGAACTAAATGACCGGGTGTTGGCAATTTTAAAAAATTCCAAAATCATTGCGGATCATCTCCACGTTCCACTTCAATCAGGAAGCGAAGAAATCATGAAACGGATGAATCGAAAATATCACAAAGAGGATTATCGAAAGAAAATCGCGGAAATTCGTGCCATCCGCCCTCAAATTTCGATTTCGACGGATGTGATTGTCGGATTTCCAGGAGAAACAGAAGAATGGTTTCAGGAAAGTTACGATTTCTGTAAAGAGATGGCTTTTTCTAAAATCCACGTGTTTCCTTATTCGATGAGAAAGGGAACGGCGGCTGCTAAAATGCCAAATCAAATAGATGGAAAAACAAAAAAGGAACGAGTCAATCGCCTTGTCGAATTGTCAAAAGAATTGGAAGAAGCCTATATGAGACAATCGTTAGGAAAAGAAGTAGAAGTATTGATAGAACGAGGAGAAGAAAAAGAAAGCATCGGTCACACGAGTAATTTTCTTCTCGTAAAAATACCAGAACGACATCAACAAGAAGAAGTGGTTTCTGTCACAATTCAAGACATAAAATATCCATACTGTATCGCAAAATGATGAAAACTGTCTTGTTTTCTCAAAAAAAATATCTTATAATGATAATGGTGATAATCAATGGATGAATCTTTAGTAAACATGACAAAAGAAGAAATTGCGAGAAAGCACGTAGAAGATTATTTGAATGGAAGAGATTTAGATGGATTAAAAGCCCGTATCGTGAATCGTTCTACTCAAGGGCAAGAAATCCGAGTTCATGGAGAGACGAGAGTAGGGAAAAGTTCGAAAATGGCGGAATTTAGAAAGAATGCTCTTGCGGTCGCTCTATTAATTGCCATGGGTGCAGTAACAATCAAAGGTGCTTCCGATATGAATGCCCTAGATACGTATCATCAAGTTTACGCCCAAGAAACCGGAGAGTCGAGTCATTCCGACGAAATGAGTTGGATGGAAAAAGTCAAACAGGATGCCGAAACATTAGGTCAAATCAAAGAGACAAAAGAAACCCTTGTCCAAGAAAATCCAGAAGATTACTTTTTAGGAATTAATGTAGGGGCAGGACCGGATGAAAATGGAAATTATCGTCGCTTAACGGATGATGCGGTACGTCAAGTTGTATCTCAAAATATCGATATGGATGAAGCCAACAGTAAAGGAGGAAAGTAAAATGGTAAATAATACGATTATTCCTTTAGAAGATAATGAAAACTATGCGGTAATTGACAAAATTGAAACCGAAGGTGGCTTCTACGTATATCTTTCGAATATCAAGGACAACGAAGATATTTGCATTCGCAAAGAAGTAACCAAACAGAATGCCGAAAATGATGAAAACTACCTCGTTCCTTTAAAGGATGAGGGAGAAGTCGATCATGCGTTGAACTTATTAATAGAAAAGAACTTAAAATCTTAAAACAAAAAAAGAAAAAGGGGCACTTTAGAAAACTAAGGTGCCTTTCTTTATCAAGAGAAAGGAGAACGACATGGAAACTTACATCAAAGGGACCTTTAAAAAGACAATTTATAAGACAGACAAAGGATATATCGTCGGTCTTTTCAAAGTAAAAGAAACCAATCGAGAAGAATTAGAATTCTACATCAATCACACCATTCCCTTTACCGGTTATTTTCATGAACTCAAAGAAGAAGACAACTATCTTTTTTATGGAAAACTAGTGGAACATGAAAAGTATGGAGAACAATTTCAAGTAGAAAATTACGAACGTGTCCTTCCAGAAGAAAAAGATTCCATGGTTGATTTTTTATGTAGTGGGTTATTCAAAGGAATCGGAGAGAAAACTGCGAAAAACATCGTCGATTGTCTAGGAAAGGATACCTTTTCTGTGATTCTAGAAAATCCGAGTAATTTACTTCTCGTTCCCTCAATAACCAAGAAACAAATCATGACGCTTCATGATACTTTAGTCGAGTATGAATCCAGTTATCAAACGGTATTAAAATTAAACGAATTAGGGTTCACTACCAAAGATAGTCTCATCATTTACAACAAATATAAAAGTCAAACAGAAACCATTCTTCAGGAGAATATTTATCGTTTCATGGAAGAAATTGAAGAAATTACTTTCCGTAAAGTAGATACCATCTTTTTAAAACAAGAAGATAGTAAACGAGATGATCACCGAAGAATTATGGCAGCTATCCTCTATGTCATGGGAGAAGTTTGTAACCTCTATGGTCACAGTTGCCTAGAAGCCCAAGAGATTTTTTCCTATGTGATTCGCCTCTTAGGAAATGAGATTGGTAACCATGATTTTGATACCGCCTTAGAAGAATTAATTCAAGAGATCAAAGTCATTGAAAAAAATCATCTCTATTATTTAAAAGAATTTTATGAAGCCGAAGAAAATATCGCTAGACGATGTGGCTACCTAATGCGAAAAGAGGAAACGTACGACAAGAAAATCGAAAAATTGCTTCCCGAAGTAGCAGAGGTGTTCCATTGTACCTACAATCAAGAACAGCAAAAAGCCATCCAAGAATCGTTCTCAAAAAATATTTTAATCATCACAGGAGGACCAGGTACTGGAAAAACCACCATCATTCGGGCGATTTGTGAAATGTATCAACGAACCAAAAAGTTATCCTATGAAAGTCTTATCAAAGAAATCGCTTTGTTAGCGCCTACCGGAAGAGCAAGTAAACGAATCAGTGAATCGACTCATCTACCAGCCTTAACCATTCATCGCTTCTTGAAATGGAACAAAGAAAACAACAAGTTTGCGGTCAATGAATTTTCTAAAAGCGAGGCCAAGATGGTAATCATCGATGAATTTAGTATGGTAGATACCTTGCTTTTTGATCATTTGTTGAAAGGATTACGATACGACACCAAATTGATTTTAGTAGGAGACTATAATCAATTACCAAGTGTAGGAACCGGGCAAATACTAAAGGATATGATTGAAAGCGAAAAACTACATGTCATTCGTCTCAAGGAACTCTATCGTCAAAAAGAAAATTCAAATATCATTTCTCTTGCCTATCAAATTAACGAGGATCGTCTCGACCCAACCATTTTTAATAAAAACGAGGATTTGACTTTTATTCCTGTTCCAAGTAACAATTTAAAAAATAAAATTTTAGAGGTAAGTGAAGCCTATAAAAATCAAACGGAATCGTTTCAAGTATTAATCCCGATGTATAAAACCATTCATGGCATCGATGCCTTCAATGTATGCTTACAAGAAGTATTCAATCCCAAAGAAAAGAAGAAAAAAGAACTTCTTATCAACGATGTATTATTCCGAGAAAAGGACAAAGTCATTCAATTGACAAATCTTCCAGAAGAGAACGTATTTAATGGAGATATCGGTATCATTGAATCGATTGAAAATGGAACGAAAAAAGAAATTGTAATTGACTTTGATGGCAATCTCGTTCGCTATACCAGTGCCAATTTTAACAAATTTAAACATGCGTATGCCATCAGTATTCATAAAAGTCAAGGAAGTGAATTCGATACAGTGATTCTTCCAATTGTAAAAGGCTATGGAAAAATGCTTTATCGAAAACTTATTTATACTGCCGTAACGCGATGCAAAAAAAAGTTATATTTAATTGGCGAATTAGAAGCTTTAGAATTAGCCATTCGAAATAATGATTCCGCAGAGCGAAGAACGACACTAAAAGAAAGAATCATTGAAAATATAACTTAAAATTACATAAAAAAAGAAAAAGAGAACATACTACAAATGGTATAGAAATATACTGATCATATTTTTAATAAAGAGGTGATAATGATGAAAAAAGGAAGTATCATCGGCGGAGTTATGTTAGGGCTTGCACTTAGTGGATACGGTGCTTGGTGCATGTATAAGAAAATGTGCCCAGATTGTGCAGATGACATGAAAAAGGGCATGAAAAACATGACAAAAGATATGGAAAAAAGTATTGAAAATATGATGTAAAGGCTCTATCTAGAGCGAAAGAGATACGAAAAAAGTATCTCTTTTTTTGAAAAAAACTGTAAAATAAAGACAAGGCACCTTGGAAAATTGTCATTTCAAAACCAAAAGACATAAACTATGATATAATGAACTCGAACGAGGTGGAAAAATGTTTGTCAAACGAAAAGACGATTCCGTCGACTATAAAAAATTAAACGAAGGAATCAGTATTGGTGTTTCCTTATTAAAAATTATTCTTTTTCTTTCCATCGCTTTACTGGCATACATTACAATCAAATTGATGGGAGAATTGAAAATTTTTGGGATAATAGGAAGAATTTTAAAAATCATTTCTCCGTTTTTCATTGGATTATTTCTCGCATGGTTATTTGATCCGATGGTAAAAACATTAGAGAAAAAAGGAGTCAATCGAACCTTAGGAGTCATTTTCATTTATGTAATTTTAATCGCATTGATTATTTTAATTTTATACATGATGATTCCGATGATTGGACAACAATTAAATGACTTAATTGCTTCAGCCCCAGGATTTTTCAATGATATTAAAGAGTGGGCAGATGGTATTTTTGATGAATTAACAAGTTCCACAGGATATGATCTAAAGGAAGTACAAGTAGGATTCTATGATTCAATTAATAAATTAGGAAATTCGTTAACCGTCGGACTTCCAACCAAAATCATGTCGATGGTTAGTAATATTCTTACAGGAGGAGTCAATCTTCTAATTGGACTTTTGGTTGGATTCTATATGTTGTTTGATTTTGGAAATGTGAAAGAACACTTATTGAATCTTCTACCAAAGAGATATCGCGCAGATACAAGGGAACTCGTCGACAAGTTAAATGGAAATTTACGAAGTTATGTCGAAGGAACCTTGCGTATTATGGCAATTCTCTTCCTATTCCAATCGGTTGCTTTAGCCATCGCTGGATTAAAAGCCCCAATGGTATTTGGACTATTCTGTGCCGTAACCAATATTATTCCTTATATTGGACCATATATCGGAGGAATCCCTGCCGTATTAGTAGGATTCTCTATGAATCCGATGACAGGACTTTGTACTTTTATTGCCGTAGTCATTGCCCAATTATTGGAAAGTTATTTCCTACAACCATTAGTCATGGGAAAAACAATGAAACTTCATCCAGTAACAATTATGCTTGGTTTACTAGTATTTGGAAACTTCTTTGGCATCATAGGAATGATTTTATCGACTCCAATCATTGCGTTAGTAAAGACGATTTGGCAATTTTTCAATCAAAAATTTTCCCTCATGGAAAAGATGACAAACTAGAGGCAGTTGCCTCTTTTTTATTGACTTTTCAAGGTGGGGGGGGGGTATACTAAGAATAGAGATAAGATAGGAACCACAAATACAATCCCTAAAATATTTTGTAATACGTGTTCCTTTTTCTTTTTTAGTAAAAAAATAAGATTCCTTGTTTTTTGATGGAGGAAAATTTATGAACTGGTTGTTTTTAAAGATTCATAAGAATTTAAAGTTTGTATCTCTTGGACTACTAGGCTTTTTTATGATTGGAATAGGGCTTTTGATGAACTCATATGCCTTAAATGAACCAGTTCCCAAGATTTCTTTTTTTTCAAAAACGTTAAGTTATGAAAAGAAGAATTCAGGGAGTTGGAAGATAGAGAAGAGTGCCGAATGGATTGGATTGGGAAAAGCGAGAATTACTTTCCAAGTAGATACAGTTTTAAGGACGGGAAATCCAAATACGGATGTCATTTTAGTCCTTGATATTTCAGGTTCTATGGCAGGAGAAAAATTAGACCGAGTCAAAGAAGATTCCATCAGTTTATTGAATACATTATTATCTAATCCTAACAATCAAGCAGCATTGATTACATTTGATACAGGGTCAGAATTGGTATCTGGTTTTACTAATGATAAGAGTAGTTTAACAGAGAAAATTTCTTCTCTTTCTGATCAAGGTAGTACGAATTATTATCAACCACTTGTCCATGTGGATGAGATTTTGAAAAACTATTCCAAGGAGAAAGATACAGAATGCGTTGTTTTATTTTTAACGGATGGATACCCGAATGAAGATATTCCGAATCAAATAGGAGAATACAAATATTTAAAGAGTGAATATCCATGGTTAAACATTCATGGAGTTCAGTATGAAATGGGAGAAGAAATTCTAGATCCCATCAAAGAAATTAGTGATAGTCAGTTCATCGCTGATATGACTACGTTGAATAATATTTTGTTTGATGCTTCGGTTGTGCCAACTCCTTATGAGAACTTTATATTAACGGATTGGATTAATAATGAATATTTTGATTTAAAGAATGTTTCGAATATTCAGTCTTCTATTGGAAAAGTAAAATTAGAAGATGATAATGGAGTATCAAAAGTCACATGGGATTTAAGTGGGTTAGGTGCAGGAAGAAGTGCTACCTTAACAATTGATATTGATTTA
Source organism: uncultured Bacilli bacterium (assembly GCA_947623825.1). Lineage (GTDB taxonomy): Bacteria > Bacillota_I > Bacilli_A > RF39 > UBA660 > Alloscybalousia. The sequence goes on along the minus strand of CANQHQ010000003.1, from coordinate 21,928 downwards.
AAGGAAGCATATCTTGAAGAAGGAGGACTTTACCTGACTAACAAGAGTAGTGAAGTGGTTTCTCAAATAGAAGAAGATAGAGAAGATGTTACGACCAAAGAAACTCCTATTTTAGCAAGTCATTATAATGTTACTTATGATGGAAATGCCCCAAGTGGATGTAGTGTGAGTGGGGTACCGGAGAAATCTAGTTACCGAGTCTTTGAAACGGTAGAGAAAAGTAGTGAGACCCCTACCTGCCAAGGATATCAATTCAAAGGATGGAAGATTGTTACAGGAGGAGTGAAGAAACTGAATGATGACTACTTTACAATGCCTGAGAAGGATGTAACATTACGAGCAGAATGGGGAAGAATGGGATTATCGAAGTCGGTGGAAGGAGAGGTTTACGTCCAAAAAGATCCAGTTCTTCAAGAAATAGATTCTAGTAGTTATAATGGAGAACTATGGCAATATAAAGAATCTATTACAAAGATAGTAATTGAAGGGGAACAGACATTAAAAGAAGGTGCTACTGATGAACTTACATGGGATATTTCAGAAGCTAAAGATGGATCCGTACGAGGATTATTGGTACCGAATTCTGATGATTCTTCGACTTATACTGCCTATATTCAAGGCTTGGAAGGGAGAGTCATTGCGAATTCAGATAGTTCTTACTTATTTGGTGGCGATTATTTTTCTTCCTTTTCAAAATTAAAGGCGATAGAAGATTTAGAATTATTAGATACGAGCCAAGTATCCGATATGAGTGAAATGTTTTCTCGTTGTAGAGCTTTAACAGGTTTGGATTTAAGTAGCTGGGATACAAGAAAAGTAACCAATATGTATGAGATGTTTTATAATTGTTATTCCTTAACCACTTTAGATTTAAATGGCTGGGACACCAGTCAAGTAGCCAATATGGATTGTATGTTTTATAATTGTAGCACCTTAACTAGTTTGGAGGGTTTAAGTGATTGGAATACTAGTCAACTAAAGAATATGATGCAGATGTTTTACTATTGTAGTTCCCTAATCAGTTTAGATTTAAGTGGCTGGGACATAAGCCTGATAACTAGTATGAGGCAGATGTTTTACTATTGCACTTCCCTAATCAGTTTAGATTTAAGTGGCTGGGACACAGGTCATGTAGGCAATATGAGTATGGTGTTTTATAATTGTTACGTCTTAACCAGTTTAGAGGGCTTAAGTGACTGGGACACGAGTCAAGTAACCAATATGAGTGGGATGTTTGATAATTGTAAAGTTTTAACCAGTTTAGATTTAAGTGGCTGGAGCACGGGTCGAGTAACCAATATGAGTCAGGTATTTTCTGGTTGTAAAGCTTTAACCAGTTTAGATTTAAGTGGCTGGGACACAAGTCAAGTAACCGATATGGCTAGTATGTTTAATGGTTGTAGTCAATTAACTAGTTTAGAAGGTTTAAAAAACTGGGACACGAGTCATGTAACTGATATGAGTTATATGTTTAAAGATTGTATTCGGTTAACTAGTTTAGAGGATTTGAGTAACTGGCACACAAATCAAGTAACTAGTATGAGGAGTATGTTTTCTAGTTGTCAAGATTTAATCAATATGGGAGATATAAGTGACTGGGACACAAGTCAAGTAACTAATATGAGTCAGATGTTTCATAATTGTTTAAGTTTAACTAGTTTAAACTTAGGTAAATGGAACACCGGTCAGGTAACGAATATGTGCAACATGTTTGAGGGGTGTTATGACTTAACTAGTGTCGGAGATATAAGTGGTTGGGATACCAGTAAAGTAACGGATATGCATTACATGTTTTACTGGTGCCAACGCTTAATCAGTTTAGATTTAAGCAGCTGGAACACGAGTCAAGTAACCGACATGCATTACATATTTTCTAATTGTTATTCCTTAACCAGTATTGGGAATTTAAACGGTTGGGACACAAGTAAAGTAACGGATATGAATGAGATGTTTTTTAACTGTCACGCTTTAACTAATGTGGGTAATCTAAGTGGATGGAACGTCGAACAAGTAACCAATATGAGTCGTATGTTTTATGGATGTAAATCCTTAACCAGTTTAGATATAAGTGGTTGGGACACAAGTAAAGTAACGGATATGAGTTCCATGTTTTCTGGTTGTAGTACTTTAACCACAACAATCAGTATTTTAAATAATTCGGTGACTAGTTATGATTATATGTTTTCTAGCGCTGCTACCCAAAATAATGCTCAAATCACAGTCAATTATACAACTGAATCGGAAGCGTTAGTAGATCAAATGATTGCAACCCGATCTGAAAAATCGAATGTAGTAAAAGCAAGCGGTCCGTGTGTGGAACATTCGGTAACGATTCAAGATAGAGAAGATATTATTGCGACTCCATCTGGTGGAATTATAACTACCAAAATTACATTAACATCAACTCAAGATAATTGTGTAGTTACTTCGTTTGACATGAATGGAACGAAAATGAAAGGAAATACCTTTGTTATGCCGAATGAAGATGTCATCATTACGAATGTAACAGTGGTTGAGGGAACTATCATGGAGTCTAAACATAATCCATATGATAGTGATCTGAACGAAGAATATGAACATACTTTTGACAATGCGACTTCTTTAACAGTTATATTGGAGTATCAAACAGAAGGCCCAAGTTGGGATTATATTTATCTATATGATTCTAATGAGAAACAGTATGGAAAGTATGGAGGAAGTACCAAGACAACAGAAACGATTCTTATCCCTGGAAATTATCTTAAAATCTTGTTTCATACAGATAGTAGTGGTAGCGACTATTATGGGTTCAAAGCAACCATCATTCCTAATTATGATGAATAAGAAATCCAAGAGGAAAACTTCTTGGATTTTTTCTTATTTAAAAGAGAAAGGAAAAAAGTCTTGAAAAAGAAACAATTTTATTGCATATCTTTTCTATCTTTGGTATAATGAAGTTGCTTAGGAAAGCAAGAGAAAACGTTGAAGAAGATGAGTACGATACGACCTTTTTACTAGAGAGTCAAGGGTAGGTGGAACTTGATAAAAAGAGTATGGGAAGCTACTTTGGAGTGAAGAAATTCCGGAAGAAAAAATTCCGTTATCAAAAAAGAGATCTAATGAGGATGGTACCGCGACCTGTTCGCTCCTGTTTAGGTCTTTTAATTTACCAAAAAGGAGGAGAAATATGAGGTTATATCTAATCAGTGGAAGAGCACGCAATGGAAAAGATACGATGAGTCAAATGATGCAACAAGAATATGAGATTCTTGGAAAAAGAGTTTGTTTTATTCAATTGATGCGCCCTTTAAAATGGTTACTAAAAGATTACTTTGGTTGGGATGGTTCCGAAGAAACCAAACCGCGCGAAAAACTTCAAAAAATGGGAACAGAATTGATTCGTCAAGAATTGGGTATGCCTTATTATTTCATCGATCGATTGACGGAAAATATCCATATTCTAGAAAAGTATTACGATGTATTTTTGGTGACGGATGTGCGTCTTCCTTTAGAAATTGAGACATTGAAAGAACGATTTCCAGGAAGTATCAGTATCAATATCATCAGAAAAGAATACGAAAGTTCCTTATCCCAAGAGGAACAAGTGCATTATACGGAAGTGGCTTTAGCGGACTATAAAAATTTTGATTATGAAGTAATCAATGAAAGTTTAGAAGGGCTAAAGAAAGAAGTAAAGAGAATAGTAAGTGAGGTAGAGAACAATGAAAAAGATGACATCAACAGAAATTAGAAATATGTGGTATCAATTCTTTGAACAAAAAGGACACAAGAAAATGAAGAGTGCTCCTTTAATTCCTCAGGATGATAAAAGTTTATTATGGATTAATGCAGGAGTAGCCCCATTAAAAAAATATTTTGATGGAAGAGAAGTGCCTGAAAATCGTCGAATTGTCAATATTCAAAAATGCATTCGTACGAACGATATTGAAAACGTAGGAATGACCGCAAGACATCAAACCTTTTTTGAAATGATGGGAAATTTTTCGATTGGAGACTATTTCAAAGAAGAAGCCATCGAGTATGCTTTCGAATTACTAACGAGTCCAGACTGGTTTGCGATTCCGAAAGAAAAACTTTATTTTACGGTCTATAAAAATGATAGAGATGCTTACGAGAAATGGTTAAGTTTAGGAGTAACGCCAGACCATATAGCGAAATTAGAGGGAAACTTCTGGGAAATTGGAGAAGGACCTTGCGGACCGGATTCAGAAATTTTCTATGATCGAGGAGAAAAGTACGATCCAAAGAAAGACGCACTAGAAAAATTCCGTAACGACGAAGACCAAGATCGTTATGTTGAAATCTGGAATAATGTATTTAGTCAATTCAATTCCAAAGAAGGAGTTCCTCGCGAAGAATATAAAGAATTACCAAGTAAAAATATCGATACAGGGGCAGGGCTAGAACGTTGGGCTTGTATCTTTCAAGATGTCGATTCCAATTTCGATACCGATTTATTTGTCCCAATTATCCAAAAAATTGAAGAATTGAGTGGCGTTCTCTATAACGGAGATTCTGCCTTTAAAATTATTGCCGATCATATCCGGGCCATCACCGTAGCGCTTTCCGACGGGGCAATTTTTGAAAATGTCGGAAGAGGATACGTTCTAAGACGTCTTTTAAGACGAAGTGTCCGTATGGGAAAGAAACTAGGAATGGAAGAACCATTCATGTATAAACTGGTCCATACCGTCGTACAAATCATGGAAGAATCCTATCCAGAATTGAAAGATACCCAAGGACAAGTAGAAACACTCGTTTATGAAGAGGAACAACTTTTCCATAAAACGTTATCTTCTGGAGAACGTCGTTTACTAGACTTAATGAAAAATGCCGAAACAAAAGAAATCCCAGCGATAGAAGTATTTAAATTATATGATACGTATGGATTTCCTTACGAGTTGACAATGGAATATCTCGAGGAAAAAGGATTCACGACTTCGAAAGAAGAATTTGATCACTACATGGAAGAACAAAAGAATTTGGCGAAATCTTCTCGCAAGCAGGAAGCCAACATGAATATTCAAAATGAGGCCTTATTAAACTTTCATGAAACGAGTGAGTTCTTATATGATACGTATACAACCAAAGGAAAAATCGTAGGCCTATTCAAAGAAGAAAAACAAGTCGATGAATTAAAAAAAGAAGGCTATGTCGTCCTAGATAAAACTTGTTTCTATGCCGAAAGTGGAGGACAGGTAAGCGATACAGGAATGTTGACGAACCATAATGTGACGGCGAGAGTGTTAGATTCCATCAAGGCTCCAAATGGTCAAAATCTTCATCGTGTCAAAATTTTAAATGGAACGTTATCCGTAGGAGACACAGTCAATGAAACACTAGACATTGAAAAACGACATGAAATTGAAGCCAACCATTCTTCTGTCCATTTACTTCAATACGCTCTTCAAAAATTAGTGAGTGATACCATTCATCAGGCCGGAAGTAGAGTCGATGAAGATTCTCTCCGCTTTGATTTCACTTATACAGGAAAATTATTAGACGACAAGATCATCGAAGTAGAGAATTTCCTAAATGACTATGTACAGAATAAAATCGATGCCAAGACAGAGATTATGGATTTGGAAGAAGCAAAGAAAACGGGCGCAATGGCTTTATTCGGTGAAAAGTATAAAGAAAAAGTAAGAGTTGTGACGATTGGAGACTCCAAAGAATTGTGTGGAGGAACGCACATTCATAACACGAATGAAATTCGTCGGATTGCGATTTTCTCTGTTGAATCAAAGGGAAGTAACGTTTACCGAATCGAAGCAGTAACCAATGACAAAATTGAAGATAAACTAATGGAAGTCATCAAACCATATAATGACGAAAAAATCAAACTTTTAATGAAGGCAAGAAACATCATTTCGAAAGCCAAATGCGAAGGAATCGAACTAGACTTTGATATTCAAATTGATAACAAAGAACCGATGAGTTATGCAGATCTTGTTTCGGAAAGAAATGAATTAGAATATACCCAAACAGAAGTCAAAGAACTAGAGAAACGGTATCAACAAGAAAAACAAAATCTAGCTTTGAAAGACACATCGATGTACGAAAAAAATATCGAAGAAGTGGGTGGAGTAAAACTTCTTTTAATGAAGTTAAACGATGCCGATTCCAATGTCTTAAAAAATATTATTGATGATTTATTGAATAAAATGGAAAAAGGATTCATCCTTTTCGCCAATTGTAAGAATGAAAATGTAAATTTTATCGCTCGTAGTAACTGTCAAATTGAAGCAGGAAGCATCGTCAAGATGGCAAGTCAACTATCCGATGGCAATGGAGGAGGAAGTAAAACTTTTGCACAAGGAGGAGGAAAAACGACGGCTCACATCGAGGAAATTTTTGCCAAAATAAGGGAACAAGCCAATGAGTAACGTCTACCTAATTGTTTCAAAAGATCCGCAAGTCACAGAATTTCAGATTAATCAAATTCTTTCAAAAGAAAAAGAAATCGAAAAAGTAAGTTACGATTTACTAGAAACACCTATCGATCGTTTAATTGAGGACTTAGATACCTATAATTTTCTTTCCTCTAAGAAAGTAATTCTTGGTTGGAACGCCACTTTTTTAGCGAAAGATAGTTCGCTGAAAGAAGTCACACATCACTTAGAACGATTAGAAAAATATCTCGATCATCCTAGTCCTGAAAACATTTTGATTTTAGTCGCAGAAGAAATCGATAAACGAAAAAAAATTGTAACAAAACTATGTGAAAAAGGAACACTCATCCAAAAAGAAGAATCAATCAAAGAAATGGTCAAACAGAGATTGGATGGGTATGAAATGGATACGAGAACCATCGACTTCCTAATAGAATATTGTGGACAAAATCCGAGTATTGTCCTAAACGAATTAGAGAAATTAAAATTGTATCGAGTCGAAGAAAAGAAAATTACCGCGAATGATATCAAAGAAATCGTCCGCAAGAATTGGGAAGAAAATATCTATTCTTTAGTAGATGCGATTCTAACGGGAAAAAAGAAAGAAGCCTTCGAAATGTATCAGGATTTATTGCTTCATGGAGAACAGTCTTCTAGTGTTTTAACCAAATTAGCAAATAAAATTCGCTTAATTTATCAGACAAAAATTCTCCTTCAAAAAGGATGGAGTGATCAAGAAATCGGCACCAAACTAGGAATGCATCCTTATCCAGTAAAATTAGCAAGAGAAGCATCCTATGGTTATACAGAGGAGATGCTACTAGAATATTTAGAAAAACTTGCCCAAGTAGATTATGATATGAAAAGCGGGAATGGAAATGCCGAACTCGCCTTCGAAATTTTTATTGCCAGTATGTAGGAAAGGGAAAAAACTTCCCCTTCCTTTTATTTTTTTCCTACTTTGACTTCCGAATGAGGGGAATTTTTGATATACTATAGTAGGAGTAGGGTGATATCGATGTATAAAAGATATAGAGAGTTTAAAAAGGATTTAAGAATCATTTCCAAATATTATAATTTTTTGGTAAAGAAGACAAAAAACCATCAACCCATCGGGGCCTTAAATGAGTGGATTTTGGATAACTATGCCACCTTATTAGAGCATCAAAATATGATTGAAGAAATCTATGCCGATGAAAAGTTGATTCGTAATACCAAAGAAACGAGTGAACTACTTTGGAATGTTTTAACGAACTATTTGGAAAATAACAATTATAAAATGACGAAAAGAAGTATGTTTCGTCATTTGAAATATTATCAAAAGAATAATAAAATCAGTTTTACCTATCAAGGACTTCAACGAATTCGTCCAATTCTATCTATGGTAATTATTCACAAAGTAAAAGAATTATGTGTAGCTGAAAAAAGTGCCATGTTAGAAAGAAAAAGGGCAGAAAGTGATATTGTCTTTCTTGGAAAAAAACTTTTGAAACATCCGGAAGATGATATCCATAAATATATCACAATTAAGGAAGATATCATCAATTATCCTATCTATATCGAATATCTAAATGAAAATCTTTACCGTTTAAATCGCGGGGCTAGTCAAGTATTTTACGAATTAAACGAAAACTTAGAAAGAAATAATACCAATCTAAAAAGGGTATTAAATGAAGTCTATGAAGACAGAATCAAAAAGAATTTAGTCATCAGTAATTTATTCCTCATTTTAAAGATGAATGAGCATCTCAAACTCGAATCGATTTATGAAGAAATTAGTGAAACCGAAGAAGAATTGAATAGTGATCGTACCTATCGAATGATGGATGCCGATTCTAAAAATATGTATCGGGAAAGAATTGTAAAACTTGCCAAAAAACAAAAGGTGAGTGAATTAATTTATGTCCGAAGATTGATTGCGCAAAGTACTAGAGAAAAGAAGCATATTGGTTTCTATCTTTTAAAAGAGCCCAATCGAAAAAGAAGAGAATTCTTGTATTTTACCATTATTCTCTTGTTTACGAGTGCCATCAGTTATGGACTTGCCCCTTATCTGACCGAACAGAAACTTCTTGGATTTCTCATTTTATGGATTCCTTCGAGTGAAATTGTCATTACCATTTTGAATCGAATTTTAACGACAGAGTTAAAACCGAAAGCCCTTCCTAAATTAGATTTTTCAAAAGGAATTCGCGAAAGTGAAGCAACGATGGTAGTGATTCCAACCATTTTGAAGGATAAGAAAAAAATCGATGCTATGTTCTCGAATTTAGAATCAGGATTTCTTGCAAACCGGATGGACCATCTCTATTTTGCTTTATTAGGAGATTGTAGTGAACAAAAGCAAGAAGCGGTTCCTCACGATGAAGAAGTAGCCGCTTATGGAATCCAAAAATGCAAAGAATTAAACGAAAAATATCAAGAAGAACGTTTCTTTTTCCTTTACCGAAATCGCGTATATCACGAGACAGAAGATTCTTATCTCGGTTGGGAAAGAAAAAGAGGAGCTTTGATTCATTTTAACCGGCTTCTCTTAAATAAAATGCCGAAAGAAGAAGTACAAAAATTTTTTAAAGTAGAGACGTTACACAGTTTAAAAGAAAAGATAAAATATGTGATTACACTAGATGCCGATACCAAACTTGTCGTTGGTAGTGTAGCGGATTTAGTTGGAACAATGGCGCATCCTCTCAATCAACCCGTGTTGAATAAAGAAAGAAATAAAGTAGTACAAGGATATGGAATTTTGCAACCGAAACTAAGTGTCGATGTCGAATCATCCAATCGTTCTCTTTATGCAGAACTCTTCGCTGGACTCGGTGGATTTGACGTATACAACACGTTAATTTCGAATTTCTATCAAGATGTGTTCCACGAAGGAAGCTTTATGGGAAAAGGAATTTATCACTTAAAAGTGTACGACGAAGTCATTGACCATCGTTTCCCAACAGGACTCATTCTTTCCCACGATTTGGTAGAAAGCAACTATCTTCATAGTGGATACACTTCCAATATTGAATTATTCGATGATTTTTGTAGTCAATATTTGACGGATATGACAAGGCATCATCGTTGGATGCGTGGCGATACACAGGTCTTACCATGGCTCTTCCCATACGTAAAAGATGAACAAGGGAAAAAGTATAAAAATCCGTTGACGCTTTTAGAAAGATGGAAAATTTTTGATAACTTACGACGTTGCCTCATCGAGTTTTTCTTACTTGTTATCTTATTATTTGCTTACTTCAGTTCGCACAGTTATTTAACGGGATGGAGTATCTATGTATTATTCGTTATCGCGATGCCACTCATTTTCTATATAACAGAAAAGTTGAGTCATCAATTCACAAGAAAAGTAAAAGTAAAACCATATACGAATATCATTAAAAGTGGAGAAGCGGTCATTTTAAGAACCATTATTTCTTTTACGACCCTTCCTTATAAAGCCGCGCTTTATTTAGATGCGATTTTTCGCTCTTTATATCGGATGATCATCAGTAAAAAACATTTGCTCAGTTGGCTAACCGCGGAAGAAGCAGAGAAGACTATAAAAAATACGTTAACGAATTATATTGAAAACTTCAAAGCCAATTACTTTATCATTTTTATCCTTCTTCTCTTCACTTATCTATTTGGACAAAATTCTAACTTTATTTCTGCTTTGTGTATCAGTTTAACGTTCTCTCTTGCGCCTTATATCACGTATTACATCAGTAAGGAAACAAGAAGAAATCGGACACAGGAACTTTCGAAAGAAGAAACAAAAGATATAGAAGCTATCGCCCATAAGACATGGAAGTTCTTTGAAGAAAATTTAACGGAAGAATACCATTACTTAATTCCTGATAACTATCAAGAAAATCGCGCTTATGCACGGGATAATAAAACTTCTCCTACCGATATCGGATTTTCTTTCCTTGCGGTTGTTTCTGCCTATGAACTTGGTTTCATCAAAAAGAATGAAGCCACTTTCTATATGGAAAAAATTCTAGAAACGATAGAGAAACTAGACAAATGGAATGGACATTTATATAACTGGTATCAAACAGAAACATTGAAAGTATTATTCCCACACTTTGTCTCTTCGGTAGATAGTGGAAATTTTGTTGCTTGTCTCATCGTAACCAAAGAATTTCTCAAAAAAATAGGGGAAGAAAGATTAGCGAATCGTTGTCGTCTTTTGATTCAACAAACAGATTTTTCAAAATTATATACGAAAGAAGAAGTCTTCAGTGTGGGATACAACGATTTTGAAAATGAATGTTCCGTTTATAAATACAACCGCTTCGCTAGTGAAAGTCGTCTACTCAGTTATGTAGCGATAGCGAAAGGAGATGTACCAAGTAAACATTGGTTTTGCCTCGATAAAACACTAACGAAATTTCGACATCATAAAGGAGTTGCTTCTTGGGCTGGGTCTCTTTTTGAATACTACATGCCTCTCATCTTTATGAAGAGTTATCCAAACACTCTCTTAGATGAAAGTTACGATTTTGCTTATTTCTGTCAAAGAGCTTATATGCAGGAAAGAAATCGTCATTTACCATGGGGAATTAGTGAATGTGCCTATGACGAATTAGATAATGGAGTCAATTATAAATATAAAACGTTCTCTGTCCCTTATCTAAAATTACAAGAAGTAAACGATACGCATCTTGTTATTTCTCCTTATAGTTCGATTCTTGTGACGATCGAAAAACCAAAAGAAGTGTATAAAAACATTCATAAACTAAGAAAATTGGGATTAGAAACCCCTTACGGATTCTATGAATCGTATGATACAAAGACCAAAAAACCAGTTCGGGCGTTCTTCTCTCATCATCAGGGAATGATTCTTTCTTCGCTTACCAATTATCTAAAGAATGGAATCATCCAAGACTATTTTATGGAAGATACCAATAATCGGGCTTTTGAGATTTTGACAAAAGAAAAGATTCAATTAAATCCTGTCATCGATTGGAAGATTGCGAAGTACAAACGATTTAACTATGAAAAAGAAGTCATTGAAAATGATATGCGTTACTTTACTTGTCCTTCCGATTTACCAGAAGTGAGTGCGATTTCAAATTCGAAGTATACAGTATTGATGAACGATAGAGGAAATGGATTCAGTCGTTATAAAGAAATTCAATTAAATCGGTATCGCAAGGTAACGGAACAAGATTATGGAACCTTTCTTTACCTCAAAGATACCGAAAATGGCAAAATTTGGAGTAATACTTATGCCCCAATCAACCGGAAACCAGAAAAATATGAAGTAGTTTTTGCTTCCGATCGTTTGAAATATGTTTTGGTTGAAAACGAGGTTGCGACGACGACGGAAATCATTGTCAGTACGATGTATAATGCCGAAATTCGAAAAGTAACCATCAAAAACAATGCCAAGACAAAGAAAACACTAGAACTTACCACGTATCTAGAACCAACCATTACGGAGAATATTAACGATGTAACGCATCGAACGTTCAATAATCTTTTCTTAGAGAGTGAATACGATACGAATGTCAATGCTTTAATTATGAAACGAACTTTACGAAATCGTCCCGATCGTTATTATTTGCTTCATCGCCTTTATATTCCAGATACAGAAAAAGATTACGAATACGAGACGCAACGAGTTCAATTTATCGGAAGAAATCGTACGGCGACGAATCCAATTGCCCTTGAAGGAAAACTTTCCAATGAAGCAGCGACCCCAATTGATCCTGTCATGAGTATGAGAAACACCATTTCTCTTGCCCCAGAAGAATCCAGAGAAATTTATATTTTGAACTGCTTTGGAACGAGTCGAAATCAAGTCATTGATATTGCGAAATTCTATGAGAATGAATCTTCAATCGAAGAAGAATTTGAACTTGCCACCATCACGAATCTTTCGAACTGTAAAAAACTAAACATTACAGGTCGAGATATGAGACTTTACAATATCATGTTAAATTATTTGTATCAGACAAGTAAAATGAACATCAATGAAGAAAGAAAAGAACTCTTGAAGAGAAATGTTCTAGCGCAAGATTCTCTCTGGAAGTTTGGAGTCTCTGGTGATCGACCGATGATTACTTTAACAATCCATGATCTGAGTGCCATCAGTTTGGCAAAACAACTATTGAAGGCCTACGAATATTTTAAAACGAAGGGAATTTTTGTTGATGTCATTATCATCAACGATGAAAAGAAGCAGTACGAAAAACGAATCAAAGAAGAAATTGATTTTACGATTTATCAAATCTATAAGACGAATTCTTTTGGCAATCGTCCTGGAAAGATTTTCTATATTCATTCTGATGATATGACCAAGGAAGAACAATTGTTATTTAATGTGGTCGCTCGTCTTCGTTTGGATAGTAGGGAACATGATTCGATGCATTCTTATATTGAAGCACTACAAGCCCAAAACAGTGCGAGTACGTATCAACCGATTCAAAAACAAAAGAATCTTCCCGCTCCACCAGAAAAAAATCTTGCCTTTGCCAATGGCTTTGGTGGTTTTGCGAACGAAGGAAAAGAATATGTCATCACGACACCAGATACGCCAACTCCATGGTTCAATATCCTTGCGAATGCCCAATTTGGTACGTTGGTAAGTAATAATGCGAGTGGCTTTACCTATGCCTATAACAGTCAAGAATTCAAGCTTACTTCTTGGACGAATGATATCGTTTCCTTCGATCAGTCGGAAGGAATTCGCATCAATCAAGAAAGTTTTTACCCAAGTATCGCAAGACATGGATTCGGATATACCATTTTTGAAAGTCAAACCAAAGAGTTGAAAGAGACTTTGACGGAATTTGTAGCGACCGAAGAAAAAGTAAAATTTTATCTTTTCGAGATAGAAAATTTAACAGAAGAAACCAAACAATATGACGTTGCTTATTGGTTGAATCCTGTTTTAGGAAATCTAGAAGAGAAAACCAGTCGATACTTACTAACGGAAACCTATCCAGAAGAAAACTGGATGACCCTTCGAAACGTTTATAGTAAAGAATATCGAGAGAACCTTATCTTTGTAACTTCGACGGAACCGATTAACGAAATGAACGGTGATAAAATTCTTGTGAAATCTGTTCAAACTTTTATCGAACTCAAAGGAAAAGAAAAGAAGAAGATCGGATTTATCCTGGGAGTGGGCGGAAATCTAGAAGAAATTAAAGAAATCAAAGAAAAGTACGCTTCCACGAAAGAGTATGAAAAAGAATTATCGAAAGTCAAAGCCTTCTGGAAGAAAACACTCGAAACAGTACAAGTAAAAACCAATGACCCAAGTTTCGATTACATGATGAATGGTTGGTACTTATATCAAACGATTGTCGGACGAATTCTCGCTCGGGCTGGATTCTATCAAGTAAGTGGGGCTTTTGGATATCGAGACCAATTACAAGATACGATGAATCTTCGTAGTATCTATCCGGCATTGGCTAGAAAACAAATTTTGAAAAATGCCAGTCATCAATTCCAGGAAGGAGACGTACTTCACTGGTGGTTAGAACCAAAGAATTTTGGATTGCGAAGTCGCTTCAAAGATGACTATTTATGGCTTGTCTACGCAACGAATGATTATATCGAAGTCACCGAAGATACTTCTATTTTGAAAGAACAAATTCCTTTTGCCCAAGGAAGTCTTCTTCAAGATTTTGAGGAAGAACGAGGAGAAGACTTTACTTTGAGTGAAGAAACCGCTTCCTTGTATGAACACTGCCGTCTCGCTATCGAACGGACATTGAATGATTTAGGAGAACACGGACTTCCTCATATGGGTGGAGGAGATTGGAACGATGGAATGAACCAAATCGGAATCCAAGGAAAAGGAGAAAGTGTTTGGCTTGCCTTCTTCTTCTACGACGTCTTAGAGAAGTTCATTCAGTTAACCAAAAAATACGATAAGAACCTTTCTACCGAAAAATATGAAAAGGCGCGGGAAGAATTAAAGAAAAATATCAATGAACAGGCATGGGATGGAGAATATTATTTACGTGCTTTCTTCGATGATGGAACCAAAGTAGGAAGCAAAGAAAGCGAAGAATGTAAAATCGATTTAATATCGCAAAGTTTTTCTATCTTATCAGAAGTGATTCCAAAAGAAAGAATCGAAAGTGTTCTTCGTTGTGTCGAAGACCAATTGGTCGATAAAAATATCAAAATTGTAAAATTGTTAACTCCAGCCTTTAAAAACAGTAGAAATTATGCGGGTTATATTATGGATTATCCGATAGGGGTAAGAGAAAATGGAGGACAATATACTCATGCCGTTTCTTGGTATATCTTATCGCTCTTAAAATTAAAGAGAGAAGAGGAAGCCTTAAAAATCTTCCAGATGGTAAACCCAATTCACCGTACCAAAACAGAAAAAGATACAAAGACGTATAGGACCGAACCATATGTCATTGCGGCGGATATCTATTCGAATCCAAATCATCGTGGACGAGGAGGATGGACTTGGTATACAGGATCGAGTGGATGGTTTTATCGAATTGGATTAGAAAATCTACTAGGTTTCCAGAAACGAAAAGACAAACTAGAAATTCATCCACAAATGGGAAAAGAATGGAGTACCATAGAATTAACTTATCACTATGAGGAAACAGAATACCATATCCAAGTACAAAAGAAAAAGGAAAAACGAATTCTAATCGATGGAGTAGAAGCAAAAGAAATTCGATTAGTAAATGATAAGAAGGTACACGAAGTTCAAATCGAGGTGAAAGAAGAATGAAAATAGATTTCACACATGCAAAAAAATGGAATACATGTTCGGAAGAAGAAAGAAAAAAATTAGAAGAAATCAAAGAGAAGATGAACCAAAAGCAAGAGATGTTAGACTGGCTAGATGTAGAAACTTGTATCGAGGAAGAGGAGAAGAAAAAGATCTCCCTTCTTGCGAGCGAGATTCGAAATCAAGCCGATGTTTTCGTTGTCATTGGTATCGGAGGATCTTATTTAGGTAGTAGGGCTGTAATCGAAGCACTTCAACCTTATTTTCAAAAGAACAAGCCAGAAATTCTTTTCGCTGGGAACCACTTATCTTCGAGTTACTTGAAAGAACTTTTAATGTATCTCGAAGGAAAAAGTGTCTATGTCAATGTCATCTCCAAATCGGGAGGAACTCTAGAACCATCGATTGCCTTTGAAAAAATTTACAAGTATATGAAAGAACATTTTTCTGATTATGAGAAAAGAATCATTGTAACTACCGATAAAGAAGAAGGAAAACTAAGAAAATTTGCGACCGAAAATCATTTGGAGACATTGACTGTCCCAAGACAAATTGGAGGAAGGTATTCCGTATTATCTCCAGTAGGGTTATTTCCAATCGCTGTGGCAGGAATCGATTTTCTTTCTCTTTTAACGGGTGCTAACTTCAATCGTAACTGTTTCGACGAGGCCGCCCAATACGCACTAGTAAGAAAACATTTGGAAGAAGATGGTTATACGATAGAAGCCAATACGATTTATGAAGAAAAATTATCTTCTTTTGCGGCTTGGGCACAACAATTGTTCGCGGAAACACAAGGGAAAGAAGGAAAGGGAATTCTTCCCATCGTAAATGAAAATACAACTAATCTTCATTCGATTGGACAATATCTTCAAGAGGGCACGAAAAATGTTTTTGAAACCGTATGGAAGATAGAAGAAACCGAAGATCTGACGCTAGAAAATTATGACCTTTCGATGAATGAATTAAATCATTTGGTTTTGGAAAAAGTAATGGAAGCCCATGAAAGTGGAAATACGCCAAGTATCCTCTTTACGCTTTCGGAACTTTCTCCTATGGAAATAGGAAAATGGATTTACTTTGAAGAAATGGCTGCGGCAATTGGTGGATATTTACTAGATGTGAATCCTTTTAATCAGCCAGGAGTAGAGGCTTATAAAAAACTAGTGAACCAAGAATTAAAAAAACATAAAAAGAGCGAGTGATCGTTCTTTTTTTGCATATCAATCCGTCGAAAGGTATTGCCAAATCGAAGAAAAAAAGGGTATAATCTTACTAGAAAGTAGAGTGATAGAGTGAAGAATAAGAATAAGGGTTTTACATTAATCGAGTTGTTGACAGTAGTAATTATTATGGGGTTGGTCATGGTAATTGCCATTCCTTCTGTTCGAAATTTAACGTATAATAATTCGCAAAAGAAATATCGTATTCATGAAAAAATTGTGGATGAGGCAGTGAAATTGTATGTTAAGAATTATCGAGGAGAATTTAATAATGAAACAGCGGATTGTTTTAATATTCCCTATCAAGCCTTATTGGATGAAGAATTAGTAGAGGAAGAGGGAATTACTTGTAGTGGAAGTGTGATTGTAAGAAAGAGAATCAGTGATGGATATAACTATGAATATTATTTGAACTGTCATGATGAAGCAGGAACATTGATGCATGAGTCTGATCCCATTCCACTCGCTTGTAAAGGAGTCAACGGAAAGTTCAAAGTAGAATACACATTGAAGCAAGATAACGAAAATGGGGAACCTTACAAAGAAGGAGAGTGGGCAAAGCATATCTATGCGAAATACAACAGTAGTAGTCCTTATAATTTACCAATAAAAGACATGGAATATAGTTTGGATTTTATCAATTGGATAAAAATGGAAAATGAGGAACATACGTATACAAATTATAATGGAAATATCTTTGTAAGAGCGGTCGATGAAGGAGAAAACATTAGTGAAGCCACTAGACATTTGATAAAAGGAGATAGTTTAGGGCCAGAGTTTCGTTTAGTTGCGAATGAAGATGTACTTTTATCGAAAGACGAATTAGAAGTATCCATCGACAAGAATAGTGTGAAAGATAACGGAGTAGGAGTGGATGTAAATGGAGAAATCTATTCCTTTGATAAAGGAGAAAGTTGGGTGGGAGATACAAGTAAGGTATTAGCAGTAGGAACTGAAACTCCAATTTATGCGAAAGACCATCTAGGAAATATAAGTATCGTGACAACTCAAACGCTCCATGCTTGTACTTCGACAGCCCTAAAGAATGGAACACAGGGAACAGCGAAAGCAAAGGAGATTCTAACTGGGAAAGAAGCCTGGGTAAATGGAACAAAAGTGATAGGAAGTATGCCAAACAATCATGGCGTGCAAAAAACCATGAATCCAGGAGATATATACATGATACCGGAAGGATATCACGACGGAACGGGAAAGATTACAGTTACAACTTTAGATGCTAATACGAAGGCAACAGCTGCAGAAGGAAATATTTTAAAAGGGAAAAACGCATGGGTCAATGGGAAATTATTGGAAGGAACCATGCCAGACCGTGGAAATTTAGATTGGAAACCGACAAAGAGTACAACCTACGAAGTACCGGCGGGATATTATAGTGGAGGAACCTTAGATAGTAGTGACGCTTATACAGCAGGGTATAATGAAGGAGTAATCCAAGGAAAAAGTTCTTCAACTGTTACTCTAGTACAATTAGGAACCGCAGGTGCCAGCCCCAATGCCGGAACAAGTACCTATAATCTTACCGAATTAGGTTATAATACGACGGGTGTAACAGAAAGTAACTTTTTCGCAACAATGGATTTGAATGTTACCGATCGCTCAGAAACAGGAATGGAATACTTAAAAGTATCTCATAGTTATGCCAATGGAACGGTAACCTTTCATATCAATGGTAGTCATAGTGGAAACAATACAAGTTTAGGAGGAACCATTACTTTTTATTTTATCAAGGTCGGATAATAAATATAGAATTACAAAAGGAAGCAAGTTTGCTTCCTTTATTCGTTTCCAAGAAGTAAAATCACCGTTTCATTTTCTTGAAGTCGTTCTCCTGCAGGAGGAGATTGGTATAAAATTTTATCTCCCTCGCCACTATATTCGATTTTAAATTTTGTTAATTGTTGTTTCGCCTCTTTTTTTGTCATACCCACGACATCGGGAACTTCATAATAAATGCGGTCCTCCCAAGTATAATCTTTGACGAGTTGTCCTTCTTGTTTTTCGATACCTAATGCATCGATAATATCGAGAAGAATCCGTCTGGCAATCGGTGTCGTGGTATAACTAGACAGTAAAGCCGTATTTTTAGGATTATCCAACGCAATATATAAAACTGCCTTTGGATCATTCGCTGGCACGACAGACATGAAACTCATAATATAATTATTCACTAAATACCTTCCATTTTCTACTTTTTGAGCGGTTCCTGTCTTTCCACCGATGCGGTATCCATCGATGTAAGCCGCTTTTCCACCACCGAGTGCCACGACACTTTCCAACGCATATCGCATTTTGTCGCTAGTCTCCTTACTGATGGTTTTTCGCACGAGTGTCGGAGTCACCGTTTTCATGACCGTTCCAGTTTCTGGTTCGAGAAAATTTTTAACGATATAAGGTTGATAAAGGTTTCCTCCATTTACGACGGCACTTACCGCGGTAACTTGTTGGATAGGAGTTACACTGACTCCTTGTCCAAATGCAGTAGTAGATAATTCCAGTTCTCCCACACGATCTAAGTCAAAAATAATTCCCGTTCCTTCTCCGTTTAAATCAATCTTTGTCTTTTCACCAAATCCAAACAAATCAAGGTAAGAAAATAATTTTTCTTTACCTAACATTTGACCTAATTTCACAAATCCAGGGTTACAGGAATTTTGAAGAACTTGAAGAAAGGTCTGATCTCCATGACCTCCTGCTTTCCAACATCCAATACGAGCGCCACCAACTGTGACACCTCCTGAATCATAAAAGTGATCTTTTTCCATATCGATTAATTTTTCCTCTAGAGCAGCCGAAAAGGTAATAATTTTAAATGTACTACCAGGTTCGTAAGATGCCCAGATCGGTAAATTTCTACTGAGAACATCCATCGAAGCATTTTTATAATGATTCGGATCATAACTAGGACGGGAACTCATACCTAGAATCTCACCAGTATTAGGATCCATCACAATCGCAAGAGCCATATCAGGTTGAAACGCTTTTACTGCATTTTCAAGTTCTCTTTCCAAAGACATTTGAATTTTATAATCGATCGTCAACTGAAGATGAATCCCATCGGTAGGCGCTACATAAATATCTGACAAATTCAATTGATTCCCTTTTGCATCCGAAAAATACTTAATGGCGCCTGCTTCTCCTGTTAAATATTGATCATATTCTAATTCTAATCCAGATAATCCTTGATTATCAATTCCTACATAACCGATGACATGAGACAAAAAATCTCCGTATGGATAGTATCTTTTTGCTTCCTTCACTAAATAGACTCCAGGAAGATGCAAATTAGAAATTTGATCCGCAATATCAAAAGAAAGACGTCTTCCTTCTGGATGTACGCGTTCAATAGAAGTAACTTTGTAAACATGGGCATCCATCTCTTCTTTGGTTACTCCTAAAATTTCTGCCAGTTGCTTACTGGTATTCTCTTTATCTTTGATTTGGTTTGGAATTAAAATCAAAGAAGTAGTGGTCAAATTATCCGCTAATACAACTCCATTCCGATCCAGAATTTTTCCTCGATTGGCTTCAATTGGTAAATTTCTACTCCACAAATCACTAGCGAGCGCAGATAGTTTTTCATAATCGACCGTTTGAATATAGACAACCCTTAAAATTACAAAAAGAAAAAATAAAAGAATAAGTAGAAAAATAATTTTGATTTTAAAGTCAATCTTTTTTGTAAACATGTTCTTCACCTAATTAAGTCTATGGAGAAAAAAGAATTTATATTTACTTTTTTCAAAAAGAATTTTAAATTGAATAAAAATGAGGATGTGAAATTTCGAAGAAGATAGTTCCTTTCAGTTGACTTTTCAAAATAGGAAAAGGTATAATTTTACTAGAAAGTAGAGTGGTATAGTGAAGAATAAGGGGTTTACATTAATCGAATTGTTGACAGTAGTAATCATTATGGGGTTGGTCATGGTAATTGCGATTCCTTCTGTTCGAAATTTAACGTATAATAATTCGCAGAAAAAATATCGTATTCATGAAAAAATTGTTCATGAGGCAGCGAAAGTATATGCCAAAAATTATCGAGGAGAATTCAATAATGAAACAGCGGAGTGTTTTAATATTCCCTATCAAGCTTTGATTGACGAAGAATTAATAGAAGAAGAAGGAATTACTTGTAGTGGAAGTGTAATCCTACGGAAAAGAAGTAGTGATGGATATAACTATGAATATTATTTAAACTGTTATGATGAAGCAGGAACGTTAATGCATTCTTCGGACCCGATTCCTTTGGCATGTAAAGGAGTCAATGGAAAGTTTAAAGTAGAATACACGTTGAAGAAAGATAACGAAAACGGAGAACCTTATAAAGAAGGAGAGTGGGCAAAGTATATCTATGGAGAATACAATAGTAGTAGCCCATACAATTTGCCTGTTGCATATACAGAGTATAGTCTAGATTTTATCAACTGGAATAAAATGACAAATAAGAGGCAAATCTATACGAACTGTAATGGAAATATCTTTGTAAGAGCAGTAGATGAAGGAGAAAACATTAGTGAAGCTACGAGACATTTGGTAAGAGGAGATAGTGAAGGTCCAGAATTTCGTTTAGTTGCAAATGAAGATGCCCTTTTAACGAAGAATGAACTAGAAGTATCCATCGACAAGAATAGTGTAAAAGATAGTGGAGTTGGGATTGATGTCGACGGAGAAAGTTACTCTTTTGACAAAGGCGCAAGCTGGGTAAGAGATACAAGTATGATTGCGATGGCAGGAACGAATCAAGATATTTATGCCAAGGACTATTTAGGAAACGTGAGTATTGTGACAACTCAAACACTCCATGCCTGCACTTCGACAGCTTTAAAAAATGGAACACAGGGAACTGCGAAAAAAGAGGAAATTTTAACTGGAAGAACCGCTTGGGTCAATGGACAATTATTAGAAGGAACGATGCCAAACCATGGAAATTTAGATTGGACTCCAACGACAGGTACGACTTACAACGTACAGGCAGGATATTATAGTGGAGGAACGTTAGATAGTACAGCTGCCTATAATGCCGGATTTAAAGCAGGACAGGACGATACGATTGCCCATGCAGTGGATCATGGACTTGTAAGCATGCAAAACCTAAAGGTTGCCAATCCTGTGACTTATAACGACTGGGGAACTTATACAGCTACGGCAGATTGTATTATTTTACTTTCTGGAACGGTTTCGCCTGGTAGTGATGGAAGTCTAGGTGCAGATGGAAAGAATCAAACGGGATGTCAAACGAATATTACAACAAACGGAAAATTACTTAGTTCTTCAAATTTACAGACTTCTAAATACTCAGATGGATACACCTTTGCTTTAACCGCAAATTTAACCAAAGGACAGGTAGTAAATGTGAGCGGTTCTACTTGGGGACATAAATCCTATAATACTGGTGGTGTTACGTGGACTTACTTCATTTTGACTTATTAAGGCCTGAAACATCTTATAAATGAAATAAATAGAAATAGAGTTTTCTATAAACAGAGAATGATAAAATAGAATTCTCTGTTTTTGTTGTGCGCCGTGCATGGCGTATATCTAGTTGATGAAAGTTCAATACACGCGTAGGTATCAACGAAGTGTTA
>CANQHQ010000002.1 GCA_947623825.1 uncultured Bacilli bacterium | reverse complement strand
TAACGCTATCGCTTTTTCAGCTCTCACCCGCATAGCGGGTGGTTTTATTATGTTCCTATCCCGGAACATAAATAAAAAGAGTGATTCATTGAAAAAGAAATCACTCTTTTTTATACACTTTTTATGATTATCCATTAAACAGGATTCACATCAAAAATGAAAATTTTATTTATAATAAGGTTTCTAAAAAAACTGCCACTCCATCCTCATCGTTAGATAAAGTCGTCGTAGAAGCCTTCTCTTTAACAGAATCGATTGCATTAGCCACGGCAACACTAAAATTTGCCTTTTCAAACATAGATAAATCGTTGTTATCATTTCCAATCGCAATCGTATTTTTCATAGGAATTTTTAAATAAGAAGCAAGTTTTTCAAGAGCAATTCCCTTAGACGCACGTTTACTAATAATACTAAACCATGCTTCTTCGCCAGAAGAAGAAGCATCTACAATATTGAAATGATACACATTTTTAATTTTTTCTTTATACTCTTTTATTAATTCTTTTTGTTTTCCGATAATCATAATTTGTTTTACTTTTTGAGAAAAAAGTTCCTGATAATTATGATCATTCAACAAAATTTGATTTTCATTTCTTGTAAATTGAGTACAATACTCAGTATTTTCACACACAAACAAAGAACGTAAACCAAGCCGTAAAGTATCATTTAAGATTCTTTTACAACATGATTTCGACAAAAAAGTTTGATAAACAATTTGGTTAGAGAAAGCATCATAAACTTCCGTACCATTTGACGAAATAAGATAAGGGGAAGCATATACTTCTTTACTAATTTTTAAAGTATGATATCTTGGTCTTGCAGTACAAATAACAACAACATGTCCTTTTTCTCTAAGACATTTCATAATGATTTTAGACCGAATGCCAATCGTTCCATCAGAACGTCTTAGAGTTCCATCGCTATCTATAGCAATTAAATAACACATCTTATTCTGTTTCCCTATCTTTTATTTTATTATATTCTTTAAAGATATCTAACATTTCTTCGACAATCACTTCATTAATAGGATTATCCGGAATACTATCTATTAGTACTTGTTCTACACCGTCTAAGGGAATGGTTTTCACGACAAAATTTCCTTCCTTTTCCCAAGCATCCAAATGAGCCTCATTCATATCAAATTTAGCATCTGTCCGAATCACGTAGTAATAAATTTCATTCTTTCTATTCTTTTCTGAACCATGATAATTTTTATTATAATACGTAATTTTTTCAAAAGGTCTCATTTCTGCATCTTCCAGCTGAATTCCAGTTTCTTCTTTTATTTCTCTCAATAAGCATTCCGTCAAAGATTCTCCCTCTTCCAAATGTCCTCCTGGAAACTGATAGGTCTTATGCGAATAACCCAAAGTAACTTCATCATGATGATTGATAATGAGTCCCTTTGTACGAACTACCACTTCGTCGATATCCTCTTCCGTTAAATTATCATAATTATATAAAATCTCTTTCATTCTGCTTACCTCCTTTGCATGATTTTATTCTATCACATTATTTTAATAATATTTTACTTTTTTGAAAAAGCACCTCATTATAAAGATCGTACTCAGGATATTTATAATACCACTTCAAAGAATTAACACAATCAAATAACAAAAGTCTTGCCCTAAAAAGAGAAGCATCTTTTTCCGACAATTGTTCCTCTAAAAATAAAGGAACTGTTTGAAAGTCTTTAGAATCTAAAGTAAGTTTTTCTCCTTTTATAAAAGAATTGGGTCTTCTTACCATTCGATAAATTGGATCATATTCTTTCTCCAAATAGAATGTCGTTGCTTCTTCAAAATCCAATAAAGAAAGATGAAGTTGATCATCAATTAAGATATTATTAAAATGAAGATCACCATGGATAAAACCAACTTTAGCATCTTTGAATAAAGTAGGAATAACACCTTTAAGTTTCATTAAGTAACTGAGTTGCTCTCTTGTTAAAGAGTGAGATTGAACTGCTTTATTTATATACTCTTCATAATTCCCCAAAAGTATATTTAAGCAAATTCTTTCATCCACAACAGGAATAAGACTATGAAGATGATTTAAAATAGATAAAAGTTCTTCTAACACGAATTTTTTTTCTTCTTCTGCCAAATCTGGAAACCTTACTAATAAAGGTTCCCCTTCCAGTTTTGTTTCTACATAATACGTATATGGAAACACTTTACGCGTTTTATCCATCCATAAAACATGAGGTGCATATGGTAACGAATATGTCTTTAAAAAAGTAATTTCTCGAAGTACATCCGCTTCCTTTTTCTCACTTAAAACCATCTTTAAAACATATTGATTATTAAGTAAGTAAACTTTTCTACTATAACCAATATTAATTTCCTCTATATGTGTAATCTTTATTTTTAAAGCTTTTTCAATACTTTGTATTATAGCATCACTAATCATCACTACACCTTATTTCCATAATAATCTTTTTTGTTTTTGAAGAAATTGTTCATAGTCATAAGGACTATTGATATTAAAATAAGCATCACCAACGGAAATAAATTGTCTCTGTTCTTCCATAGAATCAAAAGCATGATATAAAGAGGAAGAAGGATCAATTTGATCAAGTACATTTTTCAACAACATATAATTATTAGCTTTTAAACCAATAATAGCATGTTCATTCCCATAAAAGACAACATCTTTTTCTCCGTTATAAAGAATCGTTTCCATGGCAGAAATAGTATAGAACGTATCCCCATAAAGAAAAGTAGTCCCAGTATTTAAATATTCATACCCATACATCTTATGAAGAGAACTAGAATAAGAGGAAGTAATTCGAGTAGCTCCCCTACTTTCGTGATTGGAATTACTTGATAGAATAAATATAGGAGCTGTTACTCTTTCACGAATAAGGCGAACGGTTCGATCAATTAAACGTTCATTACCAATCAAAATTTCCTGCTTTGTAATTCCCAAATAATGATTCCATCGACTTCCTTTTCCATCTGACATAATCACATACTGCATAAAATCACTCCCTTCTTACTATAGAAGAGGCCTCGTAAGTTGTTTTATTTTCGGATTGTTAAGTTCTTGAATATCTTCGATTCCTAAAGTTCCCATTTTATCTCCTAGACACCAAGTTCGATCATTTTCAAAATCAGTATACAAATAAATATCTCCATTGACAATTTCCCCTACCTCATAACCAGGTTTACAAATACAAGTACAACCATAAACTTTATCATCTGGGGTAATACATACTTTTTTTAAGCCTGCACTGCATTGAAAATGACAATCATCATATACCGTGTCTTTTCCGAAAGTACCACTCCGTCTAACTTCTAAATCATGAATATCATATTTATCCCGTGCCTGCTTCAATTGTGTAAAAAAGCAATCATAATCACTTTTTAAAAGTTCTACATTCTCCAAATTCTTAGCTTTTCCTTGAATAAAAATCTTATTAAATTCGATACCAGAAGCCCCTAATTGATAAGCAGTATCACAGATTCGTAGAGTATCTTTAGCATTTTGATTAGTCACTGTTGTCATCAAGATTACACGAAGATTTTTATCTCTTAAACGTTGGATTACTGTATCAAGCATTTCATTCGTAATTCCATTCAGACTTCCTTGAATTCCAAAGTGATAAGACATATACACATTTTGAATCCCACTTTCTTTTAGTAAATCAATAACCTCCGGTTCCCTATAAAGTCGTAATCCGTTTGTCATAATCCAATCCTGTCCTACTATTTTGTAAGAACGTAGATAACCTAAATCCACTAGTGGCTCTGCCCCATCTATTCTTACTATTTTATATTTTTTAGTATAAAATTTCGCAAGTTCTTCCAATTCTTCTGGAGTTCTATTACCAGTGTATCCTATGTAACAATGTTTACAAGCAACATTACATTTTGAACAGGCCATTAAAATCACTCTATTCCCCTCATATTTTTTTAATTCTCTCATTATAATCTCTCCTTTTTTAAAATTTTCATATCAAACCATGTCGGTTCATCTAATTGAAAAGAATGACTATCCTCCAAAAAATCATTCATTCTTTTTAATCCTTCTTCTAATGATTTATTAGGCATTCTATGACAATACAGCAAATAATCTAAAGAGTACAAAATACCATAAAGATAGTATATCTTAAAAAAATCATTAGGGATATTTCCTTTAAAATAAGAACAAATCATTGAAGTATAAAAATAAGGATAAGTTCTATTACATGAAAAACAGGTCAAATCGCGCCAGGAAAAATCTTTTTTACATACATCTAAATCAATAAAATAGATTTGATTGTCATGAATCACAATATTTCCTGGATGCAAATCACCATGGATAATACTAGGCCCATAGGCACTTAAAAGAGCAGTATGGGAAAAAGCATAAGAATAGAGAACAGCATCATCAAAAGTAATTTTCTTTTCGCGTAAGCGCATTCTTTTTCTATTTAAACTCTCCTCATATTTCCTTT
The DNA here is from genome assembly GCA_947623825.1 of uncultured Bacilli bacterium. GTDB lineage: Bacteria > Bacillota_I > Bacilli_A > RF39 > UBA660 > Alloscybalousia. The sequence goes on along the minus strand of CANQHQ010000002.1, from coordinate 87,494 downwards.
GTAAGTTCACAGATTCATTGACCTCAACATGATGCATCTGATAAAGTGCCTCTCCTACTTGCTTTCCATAATTTATTTCTTCTAAAGGTGTATTTAACTTTTTATCCAAAGAATCTCCTTCAATCCATTGTACCAACTGATATCCTTTTTTTCCTTGATCAAATGTCCCTATGTCATAAATTTCAGGAACTAATATTCCATTTTGAGATAGTTTAGATACATTTTCAAAGGAATCATATCTTCCTTTCATAAAACGTCCATCATAGATTCTCAACAAACATTTTTGTCCATCTTTTTCCACAATATATTTTTGAACCATGGAGTCGCCCAAAGCAAATTCTTTTATAATTTTATATTTTTCCAAAATTGTTTCCATCATTTCCCCTCACATAACTGAAATCAAATGATGATTATGCAGTTTGTAAATTTTTTTTGATATTTTGCGAAGAAATTCTTCTTCATGCGAAACGATAATCAGTGTTCTTTTTTCTTGTACCAACTTTTTGACAAGATTTAATACACTTTCTTTCATTTCTTTATCTAAAGCGCTCGTAGGCTCATCTAATAAAAGGATATCTGGATTCATTAATAACGTTCTAGCAATAGCAACGCGTTGCTTCTGTCCTCCTGAAAGTTCATCAGGATACTTGTCTTTCTTATCTACTAAATCAATTTTCTGCAATATTTCTAATGCTTGCTTTTGACTCTCTTTCTTAGTGTATTTTTTAATCTTAATCAGTCCTATCGTCAAATTTTCCATAACTGTTAAATGTTCAAATAAATTGTAGTCTTGAAAAACAATACCTATTTTTTTCCGTAATTCTACTAATGGTATATTTGAAATATCAACACCCCTAAATTTGATTATTCCATTGTCTATTAACTCTAAACGATCTAAGCACCTCAATAGTGTACTCTTACCACTACCACTTTTTCCCATGAGGCAAATAACTTCTCCCTCCACAACCTGCAAATTGATTTTCTCAAATACAAGTTCAGACGAATAATATTTTGTAACATTTTCAAGTTCTAATATTTTTTCTTTCTTCATGATTGAAAATTCCTCCTCAAATTGATACGCCTATAAAACAAATCCAACATTTTACTCACACTAGAACAAAGAATAAAATAAATAAGTGCCGTAAACAATAAAGGAAAGAAAGCCTCATAGGTTCTATTTCGAATGATATCACTAGCCTTAGTCAAATCCATAATTGAAATATAACCTGCGATGGAGGTAGATTTAATTAAAGCCACCGCTTCATTTTTATAAACAGGGAGAATAAAAGAACATAATTGAGGAAATAAAATGTATTGAAATGTCTGCATTTTAGAGAAACCTAGAGCGTAAGAAGCATCGATTTGATTTTGATGAATGGATTTAAAAGCACCTTTAAATATTTCAGAAATATAAGAAGAATAGTAAAGAGAAAAGGCCAAGATGGCAACCCAGATAGCAGGTAAATTACTTCTTCCAAAAAGAACAAAATAAAATATTAACAATAGTACTGTCACCGGAACTCCCTGTAAAAGGCGAACGAAAAACAAGGAAAGAAAAGAAAAGATTTTCTTCTTAGTATGCTGAAGATAAAAAAGGAAAAAGCCCAAAACTGTTGATAAAATCAATGATCCAAAGGAAAGTATCAAAGTAGCTTTTAATCCCCTTAGAAAAAGAAGATATCTTTTTTCTTCAATCACAGTACGAAAAAAGCTATTATAAACATCTTGAAAAAAGAAAGGAAATCTTTCCCCATTTAAAAAAAGGAAAAATAGGATAATCAAAACAAAAGTAGAAAAATAAATCACTCTTTTTTTCATATTATTCCTCTCTTACTACAACCACAATTCCACCGGTATAATTAGGATCTGAAAATAGGACAGATTTCTTTCTTTCTTCTGTTACAATAATAGAACATCCTGCCATATCGACTTTTCCCGATTGCAAAGCAGGAAGAATTCCTTCAAAAGACATTTCAATCACTTCCAAACGATAACCCAATTCATGACAAATAAAGCGAATAATATCGATGTCATAACCCACTATTTCATTTTCTTTCATATAAGCAAAGGGACTCGATCCCGATACCGTCGCAAATTTAAGAACCTTAGAAGTAGAAGTTTCTTCATATTTTTCTAATACCTTTTTGCTTTCATCACTTCCCATCCACTTTTCTTCCATAGCCTGTAATTTTCCTTCGTTTTTCATCTTTTGTAGTTGTGTATTTACGGCTATCTGTAAATCTTTCCTATTAGGATTAATAGCAAATGCATAGCTATCTTCAGTCAGTTTCTCGTCTAGTACTTTCAATCCATCGTTCGTTTTTAAAATTTCTTTTGCCAAAGGTTCATCAGTTAAAAAACCATCAATTTTTCCTGATTTTAAAGCGGCAATTTGGTCACTATACGTATTAAAGTACAAGATAGAAGCTCCTTCGATATGTTCTTCTACAATAGTATCATAAGTGGAACCCATATATACACCAATGTTTTTGTCAGTCAAATCTTCTAGTAATTGAATCGAAGCAAGATTTCTATTACAACCTACCATTTCCAGTAACACCAAAAGTCCCAAAAAGAATTTGCTACTTCTTTTTAACATAAGCCCTTCCCTCTCTTTCTTCCATTGTTTCAATTTCAAAAGCATCGTAAACCTTTTGCATCATAGCCAAAGTTTCCTTCTCATCTTTACCTAACACTTGAACATAACCTGAAGCATCATTTCCTACTCTTCTTTTTTTCTGATACTTTCCTACTTCTGTAAAAAGTTCTCCACCAATGACTCCCTCCATTTGTAACAAGACATCAAGAGGCGTGATTCTTTCAATTCTTCCTTCTTTATTGGGGAGGTATAAATCTCCAACACTCACAATTTCATCTTGATAATGTAATTTTACCTTTTTATGAATAGCAATATCAAGTAATAGATTATAGATGTCGATACCATAAGAATAACTGTGATTTAAAGTAGCTTGACATCCTGGAAGACGCCACCCCAACTCGCTTGCTTTAACATTTCCCTCCTCGCTAATAAATACTTCTATGGTCATAGCGCCATTTTTCAAGTGCATACCTGTTACAATCTGCTGAATAAAGTCCTTAGGAACAAATTGAAAATACAAAGGAGTTTTAGGAACTGTCATATGGCAATTTAACTGATTATGGATGGATGCCCAAATGGTTGGATTAGGAATATAGGTAACAAATGAATCTAATACTATTCCATCTTGAACCAAACTTTCTATAGACCATTCATGATCATAACAAAAATCCTCTGCCATATATTTGGAAGGAGTAATTTCTTTTTCTAAAAGATCAATATCTTCCAACGAGGTAATTGGATACGTATCGATACTATTCATTCCTCTACGTGGTTTAAAAATAATTTTTTTACGGCCATTCTCAATGAAAAAGTTTCTTAATTCTTCTTTAGAATCAATCGCTCTAAAAAGAGGAGTATCAATTCCTATTTCTCGAAATTTTTTCTTCATTTCTACTTTATCTCTAACCCAAGCGATTTGTTCATCAGATAAAGTATCAAATCCTAACTTACGAGCAAAACGGTTGGCAAAAGCTAAATAATATTCTGAATCATTTAAAAAATAATGGATTTCACCTATTTGATTTTGTTCTTGCCAAACTTTAAATTTTTGAACTTCACTATCCATATCTCCATTATAATCGACAACATAATGAAGGATATCAGAAGTATCCATTAAATATTTTTCTGTAAAGAAACGCATATTTTTCGTGGTTCGTAATAGAATTGGTCTTATATCTTTACGTTGCAACAAGATATGAGATAGATTTGACTCGTATTCTTCAAAATAAAGTAAAGTTTTCATTTTTCTATCCTCCTTATCAATTTTTTAGATAGTTCCTGAATTCCTTTTTCTCTTACTTCGCTATTTGGAATATATTTAAAAAGCAAATCAGGATCGGCCAGTTCTACTTCCATTATTACAGGACCTTTTTCCTGTAATACTAAATCAACTCGCATGTATAAATATCCTTGATAATCATTCATTCTCGCTACTTGATTCGCTAACTGATGAACAGATAAAGGAATCGTTTCTTGCCAGATAGGTTTTTGCTTTTGTAAAAATACGCCTGGATAACGAAGCATGTTATGAGTATTGGTTCCTTCAATATAAACACAAGCATATTCCCCATTTTTGATTTCCTCTACGTAAGGTTGAATCATAAAACCGTTCTCTTTTACTTGTAAAATCTTAGAACTAACTTCCTTTAATTTTTGATATGTAAGTTCATAGTCCTCTCTTGTTCGATCCAAAAGAAAAGTAAAATCACCACTCCCAGAAATAATTGGCTTTACAACTGATTTTTCATACTCATTTAAAGTACGAAACAAAGCCTCCTCCTCATAAACAAATTGAGTATCAATAAGAGGAAAATGATTTTTTTCTAATAGTGCGAATTGTTGATCTTTTCGGATATTTCCTAAAACAAGTTCATAATCATTAAATAAGAGATTATTTTGCCTTCTCATTTCTCTTAACCAATTTTCAAAGTCTACATACTTATGTTGATATCCCCACACCGATCTTAAAAGAAATGCTTGATAATCCTTATAATCTATCCCCTGATCTTCCCAAGAAACAATCTCACTAGGATAACCCATAGAAACAAGTTGTTCTTTTATTAATCTGTCTTCTATGAGCCTATCCTTCCATCGGTCACAGGATACAATTGCTATTTTTTTCATATCATTTCAGCTTCCTTAAACACTTATTCATGGCTCCAAAATGTTCTACGAGATCTTCCCGAGACAAAGCTGTTGTCACTCTTCCAATCAATTGTTCTTCATTAGGCCAAGAGATAGATTGTCCTAAAATAAGTTTTATTTTTTCTTGCTCATAAAGGTATTTTAAAAGTTCCTTTTCATCAGTTATAATCCTTCCTCTTTCGCCTTCTTTATCTTTAAGAGCAGTAAAATCAAGTAATTCAAAGAAACCAGAATCAGGAATCGTTCCTTTTACAAAATCAACATCTGGAATTCCTTCTAAAAGATCACTCAAGTTATATTCATTAGCATACGTCCGAATATCTTTTTCTATTTCTAATCGTAAAGTAGGATTCGATATAGAATCAAGTCCATTAATAAGCGCTTTCAATAATTCTAGACGATACTGGTATTCCCTAATAATTGGATTAAAATACTCACTATATACCTGTCTTCTTCTACTAGAAGTATTAAAAGCCCCTGCCAAAGCAACACCTTGTAATAAAGGGGAAGAATCCATTGTTTGAAAAATAACATTTCGAATAGCGCGAATAATAGCCTCGTTTGCTACCACCATTCCAGAACGAATAGAAGCAAGTCCATAGGATTTTGAAAGTCCAGTAATGGTAATGGTATTATCAAAGAATTTCTCATAAGAAGCCATCGGCTTAGCAAGATTATTTCGATCATAGGTTAAATCACGATAAATCAAATCATCGATAACAAATACTCCGCGGGATAAACATACATTCCCAATTCCTTCTAGAATCTCCTTGTTTTTTTCACTCATTACTTTTCCCAATGGATTATGAGGATTTTCATTTAAAAAAGCCACTACTTTAGGAACATATCCCAGTGAAGGATACTGATTTTTTAAATTTAAATTGATTTCATCAATTCTTTGAGCCAATTTTTGAGGATTCACATACCAATCATCTTCGAAAGATAAAGGAAGAATTTCAACGGTTGCCCCCGAGGAACGTTCAGGTACAAAAGTAAACAATCCATAATTAGGACCTGTCATTAATATAACATCATGGGGACGCGCTATAATACTTGAGATAATATGAAATGCATGAGTCGTAGAAACAGTAAATATAATATTATTTTCCGTCATCTGCGAAGAATTCTTAAATCCTTCTTGAATCAAATAATCTAAAATCTTTTTGCGTGACGTTTCATCTCCTGCCGCCATAGGATAATCAGATAATTGATCCCGTTCTATCAGATCCAATAAAGCTTCTTTACATAAAGGAAAAGCTTGAGTTCGCATAGGACTTCCCCCACCTAGAGAACGTGACGAAATATTTCTTATTTTATCGTTTTCTAAAACATATAAATCATTTCCATATAAACCAAAAGCACTATGAATCTTTTCTACTTCAGGACTAAACTTTCCTTCTACTAAATTTTTTCCCAAATCAGGAAGACCTCTTACATAATGCTCTATTGTTGGATTCTTTTCAATAACTCTTTTTAAGGATTCTGGTAAAGTTTGCATAGTATTTCCCCCCTTTCATTAATTAGTATATAGTAAACTTAAAAAAATAGATTATTCGAAAATTCAATACCTATTATCTAAAAATTCGATTCATAACTTTGGATTAAATCGATGGGAGGCAATGAAACCAAATACTGATAGTCTTTGATTCCTTCTCCTTTTAAAGAAAGGTAATCGTTATCCCTCTTCTTAATTAATCTGTATACATAATCAATCGTAGACATCGGTAACCAATAAATATCTTCATTGGTCCTTCGGTGTTTAAAAGGTTGAATTCCCTGTCCCAATTCGATAGCTTTCTTATAGGAATAGTTAAAATAATCATAGATTTCTCCTACTGGCCTTATTAATTCAAGGAATGCAGGCACTTTAACACTTACTTGATCCAGTTCAAAATCTTTTTTCATAATGGCCTTAGTCACATCATCAAAGGAAAAAGTGTAATCATCATTTTGTACTAAATCAATCATGTGCCCCTTAACACATACACACATAGCATAAATTCCTGCTTTTTCAAGTAAAAGTTTATATACTACCGCTAATGAATTACAAATGCCCCTTCTATGAATCAGGACCTCTTGAACCTCCAGTCTACGTTCGCCCCTTATATGATTAAAGCGCAAATCATAAAGACGTTCATAATCGTAAGAAATATGATTAACAAAGAAATCAAATGTTTTTTTTCTGCGCACAAACGCATTGTCCTTAGAAAGTATAGGAATTTCTTTATACAGAGACTCAATTAATTGATTATATCCTTGAAAAGATAAATTTAACATAGACACCACCTACTCAAATTATATACTAGAAAAAGGAAGGACAGTTATTCACATTTTAAATGGTGATTATAGCAAAATTTGATAAAAAAAGAGACTAGTTCGTCTCTTTCATCAAAGGTACAATATATTCTTCTATTCTAGGAATCAGCACCCATGCAATTTCCCCATTTTCAATCATATTATACAATTCTTTTAAATCAATCCATTTCGCTTGAACCTTTGTGTTATCGATAAAATGAATTTCTTGTAATTCAATATCTTTATAAACCACATAAGTTTCGTATATGTAATGGTAAGGGTCACGTACTTTGGTATCTATTTTGTTTAGTTCATCGTCTCCTATTTTGATACCAATTTTCGCATTTATGGCTTTCTTACAAGCATCAACAGGCGTTTCTCCACTTAAAACATTTCCATTGATGCTATTCCAAAAACCAGGATAATGTAAATTATAGTTAAGAGTATTTCGAACTAACAAAAGTTGTTTTTTAGAATTTAATATCCATACATTAACAGAATAATGATATTTCCCATCAGGTATTTCTTCAGTTTCATCAATCGTTATTCCTGTATTATTAAAATTCTGATCATATAAATCCCACTTATTCATTTTTTAGCCTCCTCATATTGCTGTTGTAATATTTTTATAAATTTCACCACAAAGTCTAATGACTTTTGCTTTTTATAAACCAAATAAATATTATCCTTAAATAAACTTTCTTGTACTTTGATTTCTTTCACTTCACCACTAACCAATTCTTCTTTAAAAAATAGTCTATTAGCGAAACACAAACCAATATTATTTTTTACTAACTCTTTGGATAACAAACTATCATTAACGGAAATGCTATTTTCAAACAGTATGCAATTTTCAAAACACATTTTTTGAAATTTTCCGTTTTTCTTATTAGGACACATAGAAATTAATTTGGCATTAGCTAATTCTTTAATTGATTGAATCATTTCATATCCCTTGGCCAACTCTTTTCCTGCTACAAAAATATTATCTAGTGTACATAATAGTAACTTGTACTCTGAATTGATCAGATTGGTATAATCTTCATAATCAATAATAAGATCATATTCTTCATCAAACTTTTTAACATCCAACTTTGAATAAAGTTTTATATTTAAATGAATATTAGGGTAACGATTCAAAAATTCAATTATAGAATCTTTAAAGATAAAATCTGATAGGTAATGTCTAATTCCAATTGTTATTTCCACCACATCTTGATGATTAAATTGCTCTAAATTTTGATTCAAAATACTAAAAGCTGACTTTAAATTCTCATAAAGATTATAACCTTCTTCAGTCAATTCAAAATTCTTGTTGTCACGAATGATTAATACCTTATCGAGCTGTAATTCCAATTGCTTAATACTATAACTTAATGAAGATTGGGCTACATTTAAATTTCGCGCAGCATTAGTAAATCCATTGTAGAAAACCACATAATAAAAATACTTAAATAAATTTAAATTAAAGTTATTCATCGCCAAACTCCTCCCCACTAAAAAGGTATCTATAGTATACCAAACTAAATTTATTTATCAAACTAAAAATGCAATATTTAGAATACTTTTATAATGAATTCAATAAGCCCCTACATACAATTAGAGTAAAATTTCAACATATTTGATTTTCTTCTAAATATTTTCCAACCTATACAAAGCCAAAATAAGAATCGTATCTAAAAAATAAGAATTCAATCTTTGCCTTTTTAATATTACAAACAAAAAGTGCTAGGCCTTGCGACCTAGCGTCAGGGGGTTTGGTTGAATCGCTCTCACACTTAGTCCGTAAGAGCATGTACGTGAAGTTTTTTACTCTCCACGTATTTTAATAATATTATAAAAAAAATAGGAAGTCAAACAAAAATCGAAGATAAAAAAAAAGAAAGTAAAACTTTACAGTTCTTTCTTTTTAATCCGAAGTATGATTCATTGACTCTATTAACACTTTTTTTAACGAATCTTTATCTGTAGAAGTGTCAACTAAATAGTCAAATGAATCTTTTTTTGCCTGTATCAAAATCTTAAAATCTTGTCTTAAATTAGCAATTTTAAAACTCATATCTCCACTCTGTTTCGTACCAAATAAATCTCCATGACCACGAAGTTTAAAATCTTCTTCACTAATTGCAAATCCATCCGTCGTTTCCTTCATTACTTCCAAACGTTTCGCATCACTATTACTGATTAACACACACTTACTTTTTACATTACCACGTCCGACACGACCACGTAACTGATGAAGCGTAGATAATCCAAACCGATGAGCATCAAAAATCACCATCATCGAAGCATTCGGAACATCGACACCCACTTCAATCACAGTCGTACTAATCAAGATTTGAATTTGATTTTGTTTAAATTCTTGCATAATCAAATCTTTCGCTGCCCCTGCCATCTTTCCATGAACAATATCAATCTTATACTTGCTTCCAAAAGCCAAATTCATTTTATCACGAAGCGCAAGTACCGTTGTCATATCGGAATTTTCGCTTTCCTCAATTAATGGCGCAATGACATAAATTTGATGCTTCTGTTTTAGTTCTTCATTCATCATCTCTAAAACGTCTCGAATCTCTTCTTCTCTTTTCAAGTAAGTTTCGATGGGCATTCTTCCCTTAGGCATCTCTTTGATAATCGATACATCCATATCCCCATAAATGGTTAACGCATACGTACGAGGAATGGGAGTCGCACTCATATATAGAATATCTGGCATAAATCCTTTCGAATTCAAAAGCGCACGTTGATTCACTCCAAAACGATGTTGCTCATCCGTAACGACAAGACCTAAATTCTGATAATGTACTTCTTCTTGAATCAAAGCATGTGTACCAATAATGATATCAATTTCTCCCGAAGCCAATTTCTGGTAAAGTTCCTGCTTTTCTTTCTTCGTTTGAGATCCTTTCAACAATTCGACACGAGGTGCTTCTGGAAAATTGCGAAACAACTCACAAATATTATGATAATGTTGCGTAGCCAAAATCTCTGTTGGCGCCATCAAAGCACTTTGATATCCACTTTTATAATTCAAATACATCGCAAGAATCGCTACAATCGTTTTTCCACTACCGACATCTCCCTGTAATAATCGATTCATACGAGGTTTTCCTGTCAAATCGTTATAGATTTCTTTCAAAGCCGTTTTTTGATCACCGGTAAGTTCAAAAGGAACATAATGAATCATAGATTCAAGAACCTCTTCCGAAATGGTTCTCTCAATTCCTGCCTGTTCTTTCTTATGAGATTCTTTTAAATAATTAATCTTAAACATAAAAGCAAACAATTCTTCGTACTTCAAACGAATCTGGGCATCTTTTAACTTCTCCATACTAGGAGGATTATGAACAATGTTTAATGCTGTTTTCTTATTAGAAAAATGGTATTTCTCTTGATAAAATTCTGGAATAAAATCACTAATATCTTTCCCATTCATTAATAATGCCGTATTAATAAAAGTAGAAAGATTTTTATTGGTAAGACCACTTGTACAATGATAAACAGGTTCTATTTTTTCTTGATTATTCAAAAGACCAAACTTAATATCTGAGGCCGTAATAATATTTTTGGTAGCATCATATTTTCCAATTACAATTACATTCGTACCAATCGTTAAATTTGCCTTCATAAACGCACGATTGAAAATGGAAACACCTACCACACCAGTCGCAGTAACCAAACGAAAATTCAATTTATTTAATCCTGCCTTGAACCGTAATAAAATAGGAACACTTTCTACTTTGCCATCCATAATTACTTTTTCGTCTGGTAAGGCTTCCTGTAAATTACTACGTTTTAAAATATCATATCGAAACGGATAATGTGTAACTAGATCATCAAGGGTGTGGATCCCAATTTTATTCAATAAAAGAAGAGATTTGGGACCAATTCCTTTTACACTGCTTACATCCATTTTTCCACCCCATTTCTCTAGCATATTATAGCACAAAATCGACATTTCTCAAAGAAAAAAGCATGTTTTTTTTCGGAATTTTCACCATCTTTCTTTCATAGATAAAAGAAAAGAAAAAAGAATGTTTTTCTATCAAAATAAGAAAAGGAAAAAGGCACCTTCTCTATGAATTACCCCATAAAAAATAAGAAAAAATTTCATTTCTTTATCTTTATCAAATGGAAAGAGAAAAATTAAAAAAAGTTTTCTAAAAAAGGTTGACAAAAAAGGTATTTTCGATTAGTATAAGACTCACCAATTCGAAATTGGCGAATTGGTCGCTAGTATCACACTAGCCAACCCCTTTTTATTCTTTTTAGGAGACCGTCCTGCAGGGGGTACGGTCTCTATTTTTTTTTGGAAAAAAGAAAAAGAGAAAAAGGAAAGAACAAAAGAAAAACATGTATTTTATAAATAAAAAAAAAGAGAAAATTACTCATCTTCCGTCATTTTCTCTTTTTTTGTTTGTTCCGCTAAAGACTCATAATAATGATATCGTTCTTCCGCGTTGATCTTATTTTGCTCTAAAAGTTCCCGATACTTTTCAGGATTAATTTTCTTTAACATCCGATATCGATCTTCTCCCGCAATAAATTCAAAATAACGATTGAAATCCGGTTTGGAATCCAGTTCAAAAATACCGGTTTCTGGTTGATAATGGAAAAGTGGATAATATCCTGTTTCCACAGCCTTCTTTTCTTCGTCAACAGTAGATTCCATTCCTGTTAAAATTCCTTGCGCAATACATGGTGCATAAGCAAACACAATCGAAGGACCCGGATACGCTTCCGCCTCTGTCAAAACTTTTACAGCCTGCTGCATATTTCCACCAATCGCAATACTTCCTACATAAACCGATGGATACGTAAGGGCAATTCTGGCCAAATCTTTCTTCGCTACTTGTTTTCCTTTGGAAGTAAACTTGGCAATACTACCAATTTTAGACGATTTAGAAGACTGTCCACCTGTGTTTGAATACACCTCTGTATCAAGAACCAAAAGATTGATATCTTCTCCACTTGCAAGGACATGATCAATCCCACTAAAGCCAATGTCGTAAGCCCATCCATCGCCACCGACACACCAAATCGATTTTTTCAAGATAGAATCTTTCCATTCCTTCAATTCTTCAATAGGAGACGTATCAATCATATCGTATAATGCTTTCGAAGTCTCTTCTGTTACTTCCTCTAAATAAGCAGAATAAACATCGATTTCTTCATCTGACAACTCTGACATATGGTCTTCTATGATGGACTGTATCTTCATTTTTTGGGCTTTATCTGCAATAACCATTCCAAAACCAAATTCTGCATTATCCTCAAATAAAGAATTTGCCCAAGGAACCGAATAGGCTGTTGTCGGTAAAGAAGCACTGTAAATAGAAGAACATCCGGTCGCGTTGGCAATGACCAATCGATCTCCAAATAACTGAGTCAATAACCGCAGATAAGCCGTTTCACCACAACCAGCACAAGCACCAGAAAACTCAAACTTTGGTCGCGCAAATTGGCTACCTTTCACCGTCGTCAATGGAAGAGGTTTCTTTTCAGAAACATGAGTAAACAAATATGCAAAATCCTCTCCCTTTGTTTCTTTTAATTTTTGAACATCTTCCATCATCAAGGCTTTTTTTCCTTTTTTTCCAGGACAAATATTCGCACACAACTGACATCCCGTACAATCTGGTAAAGAAATTCCGATCGTATATTTATAATTAAATCCTTTGATATTGGCATCCACCAAATCCTTTTTCAAAGAACTAGGTGCCTTCTCCACTTCCTCTTCATCCAATAAAAATGGACGAATGACCGCATGAGGACAAACAAAGGAACACATATTACACTGAATACAATTTTCAGGGAGAAATTGAGGAGCATGTTCAGAAATACTCCGTTTCTCCAATCTGGATAAAGCAGGTTCATAAGTTCCATCCATATGAGGTAAGAAAGAACTAACTTTTAACGTATCTCCTCGACCAGAAGCAATCACATCAAACATCGAATGGTCTTCGTCCTTTGTCTCTTCTCCCAAAGAAAGAGATTGAGAAGAAATTTCGGTCATATAAGAAACGGCTTCCCGAATCGCTTCGATATTTTTAGAAGCAATATCTCCGCCTTTTTTAGAAAACTTATCTTCTATCGATTTTTCGATTTTTTGAACCGCAAAATCAAAGTCGATAATATGGCCCACTTTAAATAAAATCGTTTCCATAATCGAACTAATTTTATTTTTTAGTCCTACTTTGGATGCTAGTCCCATCGCATCGACCACATAAAAGCGAACATTTTTATCCAATAAAATCTTCTTATCATGATTACTCAATAAAGAAGAAACATCCTCTTTCTTACTAGTTACCAAGATAAAGATTCCATTCTCTCGAATCCCTTCTAACATCTTATATTTCGCTAAGTAAGATTCTTTCGTACACATAACCAAACTAGGATGTTCCACATAATAAGCACTCCGAATCGGATGTTTCGAAAAGCGAAGATGTGATTTCGTTACGCCCCCACTCTTTTTCGAATCGTATTGAAAATATCCTTGAACATAGGCATTACTATAATTTCCCGTAATTTTCATGAGATCCTTACAAGCGCTAACCATACCATCCGAACCATATCCATAAATCAAGAATTCCGCATTCGCTGCTTCCATCTCCACTTCTTTAGGAGAAACACTCAAATGCGTCACATCATCCACAATACCAATCGTAAAATTATGGAATGGTTTCTTCTTCAAAAATTCATACACACCCGCAATATCTCTCGGAGCGGTATTCTTACTAGATAGTCCATAACGTCCACCAAAAACTTGAATATTCTTCCGACTTTGATTGATAATCCCAACGACATCTAAGTACAAAGGTTCTCCGGCACTACCAGATTCCTTGGTCCGATCCAAAACAGCTATTTTTTCAACGGTATCAGGAAGAACATCTAAAAAATATTTCATAGAGAAAGGACGATACAAATGAACTTCAATCAAGCCAACCTTTTCTCCTTGATCTAACAAAAAATCAATCGTTTCTTTAATCGTTTCACATACGGAACCCATCGCCACAATCACATTCGTCGCATCTTTGGCTCCATAATAATTAAAGGGACGATAATCCTCTCCCGTTATTTCATTGATTTGTTTCATATAGTCCATTACGACATCAGGTAACTGGTCGTAATACTGATTTCTAACCTCTACTGATTGAAAATAAATATCATCATTCTGCGCCGTTCCTCTTGTGACAGGATGACTTGGATTCAAACTTCGCTCACGAAATTCCTCCAAAGCTTTCTCATCTATCATTCCTTTTAAAGCATCTAAATCGATGACACGAACTTTATCTAATTCATGACTCGTACGAAATCCATCAAAAAAATGAAGAAAAGGAACTCGTCCTCGAACCGTCGCCAAATGAGCCACTGCGGTCAAATCCATTACTTGTTGAACAGAACTAGATGCCAACATCGCAAAACCAGTCATGCGCGCTGCATAAATATCCTGATGATCTCCAAAAATGGATAAAGCATGACTCGACAAACTACGGGCAGCCACGTGAATCACACAAGGCAATAGTTCTCCGGCAATTTTATACATATTAGGAATCATCAAAAGAAGACCTTGACTCGCCGTATAGGTCGTCGTCAAACATCCTGCCTGTAATGATCCATGAACCATTCCTGCAGCACCAGCCTCCGATTGCATCTCTACGACTTTGACAGGAGAACCAAAATAATTCTTTCTGCCCTCCCCACTCCAAGTATCCGTAAGTTCAGACATAGGAGAAGCGGGGGTAATGGGGTAAATACCTGCTACTTCTGTAAATTGATAGGAAACAGTTGCACAAGCCTCATTCCCATCCATAATTCTATAGGTCATCATATCACATTCCTTCTACTTCATTATATCCTAGTTCCCGTCAAAAAAAAAGAAAAAGGTCTCCCCTTTTCCCAATATTTTCTTTTCTTACTATCTATATTTGTCAAAAAAGAAATTTCGACATTTTTTGTAAATTAATCAGTAACAATCCAAGCAGTTGGAAGGTTACGAAGACCATTGTCTCCTCCGGCAGTTGGGTGATTAATAATTTCATCATCAATGATGAGTCCACTAGAAGAACCACCATCCATATTGGCTGCATTGACAGCGCCGTAACGTTGCATAATTTCCGTTAACTCAACCATTCCACAACCAACACTTCCACCGTGACCACGTCCATCGATAACAAGGAATAAAACAATTCCGTCCGCTCTTTGACCGATGGCAGTACGAGGAGCGATTCCCCATCCACCATCACCTTTTACAAAGGAAGCCTTTCCATTTACAATTAAGAACGGTCCAAATTCAATCGCATCACGAAGATGATATTTATTAAGAGCAGAATACTTATCTGTACGCGCTAACACTAACACATTATCTTGATTGAAACCAACGAATCCACCACCCACTTTGGCATCTTCGTAGTCCCAAATAATTTTACTATCTTTAATTACCGTACCATGGGCAATCGCACCATTACTATTCCAATCTGGATCATAGAATCCACCAGCATTGATTGCGACACGTGCCTGATTATTTCTCGCAATTACACGAACCGATTGTCCCGTCGTTCCTAAACGGGAAGTAACTCCAAGTTTTACTTTGGAAGGATCATAAATCGCTACTAAGTAACCTTTATACGTCATTTCATCAATACGAATGACTTTAAACAAATCTCCCTCATTTTCTCTTTCTAAGATATCTCTCTCATACTTAGAAGCATATTTGGTACCTGTAGGTCCATCCTCTAGTTGAATCAAATCGGGATTCGTATCTTCATCGACTTCAATGACTTTATTATTCGCTAACACTTCATTAATCGTATCTTGATCAAAGAAAATCGTAGCTAAATATTGATGCGACATCGTCGTCATCGCCGTTGTAATCAAACGTTCCCTCACCCAAGACCATGGTCCATAAAGAAGAAACGCAGAAGCAGAAAGTCCCATAATTAACAACGAAAAAAGAAGTAAAAAAACTCTTTTTACTTGAATATTAACCTTTAATCTCTTTTTCTTTTTCACACTTGCCATACACTACCTCAATCTTTTCCTATATATTTTCCATCATCATTAATATCAATATACTGATATTTTTCCTTTTCTAATTGGTATAAAGGATATGTTTCAGAATCCCCTTCGTATTCATCATAATATTTCTGCATGAATTCATTGAATGCTTCTACATCTTTGACAAAATAATTCATCACAGTTTCATAATTAATGGTATAGGCTTCACAATCATTTTTGGTTGTTACATCCGGATAAATTTTCTCGATACATAAATCTTTTAATGGCTCTGCCTCAGCAAGAACAGCATCCACTATTTTTCGATAAGCGTCTATCGCTTCTATCCAACCTGCATACTCTTCAGTGACAGCCTCAATATATAAATTTTCCACTACATTCGTCTGATAATTTTTTCTTGCCTCCGGAAATAAATCCGCTTCCTTCTTAAATCCTTTATATTTATCTTGAATATCATTTTGTAAGTCTTGTAATTGTTGACGATCTTCTTTCACAGTCATCGCTACAGATACACCGATACCTGATACAATTAAGACCAAACCAAGTACGATACATAATATAATTTTCACACTCTTATTACTCATGTTTCATTCTCCTAACTATTATCGATTATAACAAAATTTAAAATAGAAGTAAAGGACTATCCTTTCCTTTCTTTAATACTTGTCTTTCCTGTAAAAAAGAGAAACAACTTTACAAAATTCATATAAAATATAGGTACTTCGATTCATCGCTGTACTCTTTCCTAAAGCCTTCCCTCCAATCGTAAAAGCAGCAATCAAGGCTGTAATCAAAAGAGAAGTAACAAATAAATTCCATCCGAAGGTACTTGACAGAATGGTTGCCAAAGCCACCCCAGCAGAACCACTGATAATTCCACAAATATCTCCGATTACATCATTACAAAAACTAGACGTTCTAGAAGCATGATGAATCAATTGAACCGCAAGACGCGCACCACGTATTTTCTTAGTTGCCATAGAATTAAAAGTTTGAAGATCAGCGACGGTAACACTGATTCCAATCATATCAAAAATAATACCAATTCCAATAAAACAAATGATAATCAAAGTTGCCAGAATACTACTCGCATTAGGAATTGTTAATTCTGATATAAAAGAAAAGAACAAAGAAATAAAAAAAGCAGAAATCGTAACGATAAAAATCCAATGATAATCCCGAAATTTACGATTCACTACTGGTTTCTTTTTGGCTTTTTTGGCATATTTCTCTTTATAAGTCTTCGACTTCATTTTTCACCCCAATAAAAAATAAGAAATGGTAATTCATATAGTAAACTTTGTACCTTAGGTCAAGTTGGATTTCCCTACTCCCTACTCACCGTTACCAGTAAGCGGTTCCCCTTGAAAGAGAGCAATAGATTGTCACCAATTCTATGACTTGATTACCACTTAGAATACACTGCAATCCTATATCAATATCACCCTAGGAGTTTTCCTCATGCGACACAGAAGTATTACTAATACTTTTTTGCAATCCATGTTTCAGTTAGCAATACTTTATCTCAGATGTACACCTGAAGTAAAGTTGTCTTCATCCCCACAAATCACGCAAGTCAAGCTACACTACCCATAGCTGTTCGCCACAAAGTAGGTTCAAGCCTAAGTTGTAGAAAAAAATTTCCACAAGAATAGGTCTCCACGAAAGAATGGGTCGGGTCCACATGCCATTATGGGCGCCCATAATTTCTACCATCCAGCACTCACCCAATACTGGGCGTACTAAGCAAGCACCAAATGTTTCACAGATATGCTCTTTAACGATATTTTACCCTCGTCTTCGTAATAATTGTTATCGACTAGAATAATGCACCATTTCTCATTACATTATATTATATAAAACACAAATTATCAATATTCAACCACAGTTTGTGGAAGAGAATTGCGTTCATTTTCAAAAATCATCTTACGAAATTTTTTTATTTACTTTTTATTTATCGGTAAGTTTCTGAAAAAATCAATATTGTTATCGATTCTTACACATCACTTTTTCTTCTTCCTGATAAAAACATCCTGTATAAAATCTTCCTTCCGGCTCCTGAAGAACCGAAGAAGCCCGATGAGAATAGTATCTCGCATCACGATACGTATCAATAGAAGAACATTCGATTTTCTCCATTGAAATCCCCCGAAGAGCCATTTGTTTTAGAATGGCACTGGTCATATCAATATGAATCATTCCGCGAAATTCCGTAATACATGAACCCCAAGCATCGGGATGACGAATAAATTTAGGAAACCCATCATAGATATAACTTTCTTTTTGGATATGAGGTCCAATAAAAACCCGAATGTCACATGGTTTACTATCCACTTCTTCCCTTAAAGAATCGACCATCTGTCCAGGAAGTCCACGATCAATGTATTCTGCACCACAATGAGCCATCGAAACGACACCTTGTTTGGTATCCTCCACCAAAACAACAGGACAATCCGCTACTGGATAAGCAAGAACGATACCAGGTAACTCTTTCCCAATCATCAAGATATCAGAATAAATATCCAAATCGTAAAGATCAGTAACCTGTTCCAATCTTTCCCTTGTAATACGGACATAAGAACCATCTGGATACATAGACTCGTATGTTTTCATCGCCTGTTCCGCTGCTTCTTTAGAAAGACCATCCAAAGAAGGAAGAACTTTTTGAATCGGTGTCAAAATATGCATCCCATCAAACCCATATTGCTTTCCCAATTGAATTCGGTGTTGGTTAAATTGCGCTCGAATCTGTTCTTTGGTTAACCCTGGTTCAAAAAACTTCGCATTCGTATTCATATTTCCATCGAGAATTGTACTGGAAAAGATTTGTAAATGTGTCACTTTTTCCATACCTCTCCCTCATTTCCGTCGCTTATTTTATCATATTTTTCTTCATTTGTCAAAAAAAACCGGGTTCTTAATCACTTTATAAATCTTATTTGTAATAAAAAAAGAAAAGAAAATTTATTATAAATTTCACTTTCTCCAAATTTCATTTTCCCCAAAACCCTTTACACGAACCTCCTCTACAAAGAAAATTAACTTCCATAAAAAAATCCCATCTACGGATGAGATTAAATAATTTCAATCGGATGATAACGATCTTCTAATAAACGAAATAATTTCTTATGCTCTTCACAGTAAGGTACGTAGGAAGGATCGCCATTTTTAAAAATAGATTCTAAATATTCGTAATATACATATTTGACATCCGTCAATTCCTCTACTTGTACTTTGGTTTGGTCTACATCCAAATTTCGATGAAGAAGGTACACATCATCAATCACACGAAGGTGAGATTCGCCAGCCTCCTGTTCTCGTTTTACTGTAAACAAAAATTCGAGTTCCCCCTCGGACACATCGATATCTAACTCTTCTTTTAACTCTCGCACTGCGGCCTGTGCACTCGTTTCTCCAGTAAGAACATGCCCCGCCGAAGAAATCGCCCACAAATTGGGATAAGTCTTCTTATGAGGATTTCTTTTTTGAACCAATAATTCCTGATGTTCATTGATAATCCACACATGAACAGAACGATGCCAATAGCCATGTTGATAAATCTCATACTTGGTAGCGGCCTGTCCCGTAGGAGTACCATCCTCTGCCAATATATCGATTAATTCATCCATTACGTCACTCATATGATTCACCTAGAATTATCGTATCATAACTCAAAGAAGTTTCTCTACTCCTTCCGAATCATTTGACAAAGAAATGACAAAATTAGACACGTAAATTGACAAGAGAAAAAGTAAAAAATTGACAGAGATTAAGAATGAGAAGGAAAAGAAAGCAAATTTTTTCCTTCGACTCCTTTAGGAA
Source organism: uncultured Bacilli bacterium (assembly GCA_947623825.1). Classification (GTDB taxonomy): domain Bacteria; phylum Bacillota_I; class Bacilli_A; order RF39; family UBA660; genus Alloscybalousia. Next base: position 67,618 of record CANQHQ010000002.1, on the reverse strand, counting down.
GAGAAGAAAGGAATTGTTCTCCTAAGGACGGAGTTCCAACAATCGTCCCATAATGAATGGGAACCACCATACGAGGCTTCATCTTCCGAACAAGAGAAAGGGCTTCTTCCATCGTCATCGTATAAGTTCCACCAATCGGAATAAATAACGTATCACAAGAAACAGTCTCCATAAAGGGAAGAACATCTGTATCACCCATGACATAATATGTACACCCGTCGATTGTAAACAAATAACCTACCCACCCTTTTTCTTTGGGATGAAAAGGTTGATGTAAATTATAAGCAGGAACCGTCTCTACAGAAATATCCCCTAGGGAAAAAGATTCTCCTGGATGAACAATATGAATCTGTTCAGGAGAAAAAGAAGAAAGAAGAGAGTCATAAGTATCAGAAACAGTAAAAACGACCGTATCCTCTTTCCGACACTTTAAAATATCCTCCATACAAAAATGATCATAATGAGGATGCGTAATAAAAATAAAATCAGCATCGTGAAGAGCTTCCTTCAAATGAAAAGGATCCACATAAATCGTTTTTTCCATTCGAAATTGAATACTACTTTGTTCATTGACGGTAATCATACATCTTTCCTCCTTTAAAAGATACATTTTCTAAAATAAATCTTTAAAAAAATAATAAATAGATAAGACAACAGCAGAACAAGAAGAAGTCAACTTCAACATACCCCGTTGAAATCCATTGGCATGTTGATAAGTCGTTTGAAAATAATATTGACTTTCCTTCTGGGCACGATACTTCTTAATCTTTTTCATATTTTTATCGATGGAAACAGAATGATTATGAATGACCACGGCACGATTATCAATAAGAGAAATCAAGTTCTTCTCTTCTAGTTTTTTAGCTAACACATTCTCTTCATAATACAAGAAAAGATTCTCATCTAAAAAATGAATCGTTTCAAAAGTCTTCGATGAAATCGCAAAAAAACAACCGGATAATACCTCTACTTGAGAAGTATCTTGATCATAATGACTGGTCGGATAAAAAATAAATTTCTCCCGAATGAAACGATGAATATAAGGTAAATTCATAAGACAATCCAACCAAGGAGAAGGATTTTTCCATCCATGATTCATCACACCATGTTCTAAAACGGTTGGTCCAACTGCTCCCACCTTTTTCTTCTTTAAAAGAAGAAGCATCTCTTGTAAAGTATCTTCTTCACACAAAACGATATCAGCATTCGAAATAATAAGATTACATGGTCCCAACTTTTGAATCAAATAACGACTTCCCTCATTAATGGCTTTCGAATATCCTTCATTCTTTTCCATCGGTAAAATCGTTAACCGGTCCATCTTGATTCGCTTTAAAGAACGAACCGAATCATCTGTAGAACAGTTATCCACAACCACAACGGCATCGATATAAGAATAAGAACGAACCTGATTTAGTAAATGTTTCGTTGATTCATAATCATTATAATTAATTATTAACATTCCCGTTTTCATATTAATCACACCGTTATTTTACCATAAAATAGAAAAGATTCCTAGTCCAAAGAAAAAGTGTTTCAAAAGAAAAAAGGTCTCAAAAGAAACCTTTCGAATCACGAATTTTCTTTTTACGAGGGCGTTGCCTCTTTTTGGAAACCACCGGCGCACAAAGAGAAAAAGGAACGAAATAAATAGCGACCGCTGGATAAAACAAGACGTGCCCACTTAGACAAGAAATGAGAAGCAATAAACCAATCGATATTCCTGCTTCCAGTTCTAGTCTTTGCCACGGAATCAAACGAACGAGTGCAAAAGCAAAGAAAACAAACCCAACAATTCCATAGCGGAACAAAAGATCAAAACCATCTAATTCCACCAATTTTACATCTGTTTCTCCAAGTCCTATTCCGAAACACTGCGAAAGAAGAGGCTGTTTCATAAAATAATCATAATTTCTACCGACAAACGTAAGACGATCATTAAAAATAACGCGATTAAGAAAATCATAAGAGAAGACGTGATTTACTTGAAAAAATTCTTGTTGAACTTTCATATTTTCATAAATTCTTGTCTTTGAAAAGAAGAAACACCCAAGAAAAAGAATCAAACACATTCCTATTACGATTCCTAATTTCTCTATTTTGGTTCGTTGGAAAAACAAAAAGTCTCGTTCTAAGTAAAGAAGATAAAAAACAGTAAAAAGAATTCCCCCAAATAACACTTTGGTTCCAATTAACAAACTTGTAACAATCGTAAGGAAAAACAAAAGGCCTAGTCTCCCATAATGGCGAGATTTTTTTAATTGACAAGAAACATAAAAGAATAAAGATACCACAATCGCACTAAATTCATTAATAGAATAAAATAATCCTTTAAATCCAGATTTTCCATCACTTTCTAAGTAAACATCCGCACCAATTCCCAAAAGATAAGAAAACACAAATATCAATAGATACGTAAAAAGAACCATTTCTAAGACTCGATCTCGCTTCTCATCATAAGAAACATCTCGAAAATATAAAAGAGATAGCGGTAAAAATAAGATTTTTAAAGTCGAAGAAACACTCTCAAAAAAAGAATGTTTTAAATAAAAGACGGAAAAACAAAACAAAAGAATGCCGATACCTGTAAAACAAAAGAAATAGCCAAGATCTTTCTTCTTTCGTAAAAACAAAACAAATAATACCCCTAAATAAAAGGTACGCACCAGAATACTAAGAGAAAAAGTCCCACCGATTCCTAAATAACTAGCGACATCAAGAAACGGACCCAAAAGTAAAAAGAAATAAAACCAATCGATTGCTTTTCGACTTTGAAAAAAAGCAAAAACCTTATTCATCATCGATCACCTGGTAAGAAACCATATCATAAAAAATACCCTCTTTCAAAACTTCCTCCTTCAATTGATACGTAATTCCATAATCTTTAAAATTATAAACAATTCCATAATAAGGGCCCACATTTAGTTCTACATTCTTTCCGCGTAAAGAAGATAACTCACTATGTATTTTTCCACTATTCGAAAGAACGTAATAACTATTTCCGAAGAATGGAAGAGCCACATTCGCTAGTAAAAGGAGAAAGAAGAATAGAGAAAAAATAGATGTCTTCTTTCTTCCATATTCGAAAAGACAATAAACCGCAAAAACAACAAACAAATAAAAATGTGGCGTGTATCTAGCCCACCAACTCTCATTCATGACCAACAATAAAAGAGTCGTAATAAAAAGAGTAAATAAAATTCTAGAATCCTTTTTATATTTAGGATAATAATAAACCAATAAGAAAAGACTGATACACAACAAACCACTGAAGAAAACTCCAAAACCACTGATTCTTAAATCGTAAGAAGTGGCTGGTACGATTTCATCTTTGGAAACAGTAAAAGGAATCTTCCACTCTGTTTCATTTTTTTCTCTTAAATTATTCACTTTAGAAAAAGTAGAAGAAAAAAGTTTTTGAATCGGAGACATCGTCAAAAAAGCCTCTGGTTCCTGTGCCGTCATAATATCTTCTTTCCCTTCTCCATAAAGAGGAAAGAAAGGCGTATGATGTTCTAGCGTATTTTTCACATACGTAGGATAACCAAAAACAAGAAGCGAAAGGATAAACAAAGGAACAAAGAAAAAGACTAACTGTCGAAACTTAGGCATAAAGGAATGGTTCTTGTAAGCAAAATAGAGTTTACGACACATAAAGAAGAAACTAAAAACAAGAAGATAACCTAATCCATTAAATTTCAAATTGGATAAAACAAAAAATGCACATCCATAACAGAACCATAAAGCTTTGGATTCTTTCTGATCTAATAATAAAAGAAGAAAAATAGAAAGAAATAACCAAATACAAACAAGAGAATCATTATAGAAAGTATAAAGTTGACTCGCCGTAATAGGATTCATCGTAACGACAACAGAAAACAAGAGAGAACGAACCCATCCCCATTTTTCCACAAAGAAAGAGAAAACAAGTCCAAAAAGAAGGTAAAGACTTAAAAAGTTGATTGCTTTCCCAGACTCAATATTCCCAGTAAAGGAATAAAAATTGGCGGAAATAATCCAATTGGCTTTCGCATAATGATCTGCCCAAATACTGTAAGTCACCAAGTTTTTACTATCATCGAAGCGATTTTCAATAAACGTTTCACTCGATTGGTAAATCGGATTCCATCCTTCTTTTAAAATTCCAATCGCATCTTTATGATACGTATCTCCATCACTCGATCGATCAAAAAGAAAACAAGAAAGAACAAGAGAAAAAAGAACCACCCCACAAGAAAGCCCTAAAACACGAAGAAACTGAGAAAAAGGAAGATTTTTCTTTCTTAAAACGATCGTAAAAAAATGATAAACGAGACCCGCAAGAAGAAAATACATGACCGCATTAATTGGTAAAATTGGTACTCTCAAAAAGAACAAACAACTCGGTCCAATAAACAACAACACAAGATAAAAGAAAAGAAGGAAGCTACTCTCTTTGAAATATTTCATCCTATCACTCTCCCTTTCTTAGATAGCGATCTGTTTCTTCCCACTGTTGTATCACTTGGTAATAACATCCACGTAATGTAAAATCATATAATCCTGAAATCTTAAAATTTTCTGTTTCCTTTTGATAATTTAAATAAATGGTCTTAAAATCATTGGATTCTTTCCCACTCGTATAAATAATTTGGGGTCCTAAAGAATAATAAGCAATCCCCCGACAAAGAAGAAACGAACAGAAGATTCCTAAATAGAAAAAGGCTTTGGAATACCCTGTAGAAGGAAGAACATGTCCATGATGAAAAAAATAACAAGCAAGAATCACAAAGAAAAGACTAAGAAACAAAAAAAGAATAAAATTCTCTCCTGTATAAAAAGACCATTGAGAATAAGGAACCGAAAAACCATCAAATAAATGGAAAAATTCCCCTTTCGCAAGGAAAGAAATGGATTCTAAATGAGCCACAACTACAAAAAGAACATACAAAATACAAAAAGAAATCGTCCGAAAAATACCACGAAAAGAATAAATGATTCCAATCAATAAAAGAATCCAACTCAAAGTAAAAAATTGATTGGTCACCCACGAAGAACGATCAAAAAAAGAAAATCCGACCAAGGAAACAAAATAAAAATTTAAAAGAAAAAAGGAAAGAAAAACACAAATCATCGATACGGCTTTTTGGGCAAAGTTCTTCGTAAGATGAATTTCCCGTGGATTGGAATTTCCTTTCATAGTATCACCCCTGATAAAAAAAGTATAACATATTTCCTGAAAATTCGACACTTTTCCAAGTCAAATTCTCGCATTTCTTTTCTTTTTCCACCATTTCTATTATATAATGAAAATAAGAGGTGAACCGAATGGATAGACAAAACGGACTCAGTCCCGAAGAAAAAGAAAAACGACTACAAGAAATCGAAGAATTAAAGAAAGAAAAACTAGAAGAAAAAATCATCGATGATTTTACTCCTAAAAATCGAATTGCCAAAATCATCACGTATCTCCTTCTCTCACTCGCCTTAGTTTTGATGATTGCCTTATCAATTCAAGTAGTGATGAAAAGTGAAAATGTATGGTCACAATCCACAACGATTATCAGTACCTTCCTTCTTAGTATTTTCACCGTTTTTTTCTTATTCACCAGCCTATTCGCAGATAATAAAAAAGGAAGAATCTTTGTCATCATTGCTTCTCTTCTACTAATTCTTTATGCCAGTTGGAATCTCATTTCCAATAGTGGGATAGGAAAAAAGGAAGAGGTATTGGTAGAAAATTTCTATGGAAAAGAAATAACGGAAGTCGTCGCTTGGGCAGAAGAACACGATATCCTCATGGAACAGGTTTACGAATATAGTGATACCATCGAAAAATACAAAGTAATCAGTCAAAGTATCACCCCAGGAACTTCTATAAAAGGAATCGACAGTATGACCGTTGTCGTATCCGACGGACCCAATCCAGAAAAAGAAACAGTCGTTCCAAATATGATTGGATGGAACTTAGACAAGGCCTTAAATTACATCGATGAAAACTATTTAAGTAATATCACAATCGACTTCGAATTTCGCGAAGACTACGAAAAAGATATCATCTTCTCTCAAAATCTAGAAAGTACCATGAAGCGAAATGAAAAAATTGAACTCAAAGTATCGTTAGGAAAAGAAAGAAAACTCAAGTACGTCACGATGAAAGACCTCGTCGGAATGGATGAATTTCATGCGAGTGTATGGTTACGAAGAAACTATTTAGAATACGAAATTCAGTATGGCTATAGTGAAGAAATAGAAGAAGGAAAAATCAGCAAACAAAGCGTCAAAGCAGGAAAAATTGTCAATCTAGAAAACCAAAAACCAATGATAATCACCATCGCCAGAAATCATGAAATTACCGTACCGAACTTCAAAGAAATGTCCGCGACCGAAATTACCAGTTGGGGTGCAGAAAACAAGGTAAAAATCACCTTCAAAGAAGAAGCCGATGATACGATTGCCAAAGGAAAAGTTATTTCTTCTTCAAAACAAAAAGGAGAAACCGTAGAAGTCGGAGAATTAATTGAAGTAATTCTTTCCAAAGGACAAGTATACATGATAAAATTCACTTCCGCTGAAGACTTTAGGGCTTGGGCAGAAGAAATGGGAATAGCCTATACGATTCAATACGAATTCAGTACAACCGTTCCTATCGGTGAATTAATTTCCTCTTCACATAAAGAAAATCAAAAAATAAAAAATACAGATACAGTACAAATTGTCGTATCCCAAGGAAGTACCGTTTCCGTTCCAGATTTTAGTAACATGACAAAAAAAGAAGCAGAAACTGCTTGTAAAAAGGCAAATCTCATTTGTGAATATACTTACGAAACTAGTCAAACCGTAGAAAAAGATCGAATCATCAAGCAATCCATGCGAAAAGGAAGCGAAGTACCAACACAGACGACGATAACGTTAACTGTCAGCAAAGGAAATTAAACGATTCCATGTCACAATAAAAGAAGTAAGTTTACCAAAACCTACTTCTTTTTTTAGTCTTTCTTTTTCTTAGAAGATTTCTTTTTCTCCTCTTTTTCTTTCTGTTCCGTCGACGCTTCCTCGTCTTTCTCCTCGACTTCTTCTTTCTCTTCTTTCTTCTTTTCCTCAGGTTCTACCACAGGAGTAGAACGTTTTCTCTTCTTAGAATGAGGTTTTCTCGTAAATACTAAAAGAAGTACCACAAGGAGTAAAAAGATAGAAGTACCTCCTAATAACAAGATGACTTTTTTATTCTCTTCCAATTTCTTTTCGTACGTTTCTTTCGCATCCTGTAATTCTTCATCTTGATATCTCTGAAGCGTTCCCTCTTCTTTATCGTAAACGTACCATGCTTTTTCTCCTGTATCTATTCGCAAACCATAAAGATAAACGAACGAACTTTTCGCATGAAGTTGATATCCTTCATATGTTTCTTCTCCTATTTGAAAAGTCACTTTAGAGAAATCTTTCCATGGTTTTTCCGGAAGAGAAACGATAGAAAAGGCGGGAGCCACAACAGGCTGATATTTCATATAAGTATTCGCCTTCGAATCGTACATAGCCAAGAAGATGTTTCCCTCTTCTCCTCGTAACCCGACCAGTGTTAAATCCGAAGTGGAATTGTAAAAACCAGGTACTTCGATATCTTGAATGGTTACTTTCGTCTCTTCGAATAAGGAAGGACATTCCAAAGAACTAGCGCGCTTCACAACCGTATAAGACGCACCATCCATCTCTACGACAATGGGATTCTCATCCTTTACGGATACGACAATGGCATAGACCCGTTCTTTTCCGGTCTCAGAGGTAACTTTAATTTCAAAGCGTTGGTCTCCTTCACTGACTTCAAATTCCCCTGTTCCTTCTACCGAAGCATACGAATCTTCTTTAGAAGCCTGAATATGAATCTTTTCTGTTTCAGCAGGTACTTCTAATTGATATTCACCTTGATCCTTAGAAAATTCGGGATTCAACGAAAATCCATCAACCCATAAATTCGACAAGTAATTATTATTCGATTTTTCTCGCGGTTTTACGACCTGAATGGTCACAGAACGACTTCCTGTAAATTTACTATTCGAAGAACTATCGGCCGCATCAAGAGCTGTTACCGTAATCGTCGCACTTCCGGTAGACTTAGCGGTAAATCGATACGTTTTCGATTCATTTTCTAACCACTCATTGGAAGCCCCACCAGAAAGAACGTTGCCATTCGAACTCGAAATAGAAAACTTTCCCGCAAGCCCAGAAGCGGAAACGGTAATGTTGACACTTCCTCCTTGCGTAACCGTTTTACTAGAAGCACTAATATTTAAACTTCCCGCATAGACAGTAGGAGAAATTAGAAATAAAACAAAAGCAACGACAAAGAAATTAAAAACTTTTTTCATTCACATACCCCTTTTAATTTTGAATGACATTGGCATTTCCCATAATATAATTTTTAATATTGACATAATCCACAGCGGAAATAGAAACATCTTTATTGACATCCGCCGCAAGTTGATTGGCGCCAGACAAAATAGAAGTTCCCATAATATGATTTTTGACTCGTACATAATCGACAGCCGAAATCGAACCGTCTCCATCGACATCACCATAAATCAAAATCGTCAATGTTTCTTGAAGTTTTCCAGAAGTAATAGAAAGAACGGTACCAGTACCCACCGTCGTAGAAGAAGTCGATACACTTCCACCCGCAGCGGTTAACTTTTGAACCATCGCATCCATCGTCATTCCGGAACTTACTCCCAAAATGTAACCATTTTCATAACGATACCCCGCTTCCGTCACGATTTGAGAAATCGGCTTATCCGGCACTGTCTCTTCCTTTTGGGCAGGAGGCGTCTCTTCTGGAGTCGTACTAGGAGTTGGCTCTACTGGAGGTGTTACATTCGGAATATCGGTAAGCGTTCCTGTATTAATCTTTGTAAAGTAAACCGAAGGTACATACACCCTTTGATGCCAACGATAAAGAACTCTTGGATTCGATTTAGAATCTCCATAATACTCCATCGTATCATCCAACGTAGGATCACTCATAATTTTGTACCAAACGGTACTTCCACCAACCTCTGGACCACTGACTTCCCCTAAGACAACAACAGAACTATTTTTATCTTTATATTGATAAAAACTACTAGAAACACGGAATCCATCCGGTGTTTTTTTAGGGTATACTTCCCCATTATAATTATTATTTAAAATGGCAATTGTATAAGAATTATAGTCTTGGAATCCAAAGAACCGATCCAAAGCGTAATAATATTGGGCAGCTTTCTCTCCCCAATAAGGGTCCGATGCATATTTAATATTAAGACCAATTTGTTTATTACCGAATTGGGCGCCATGGAAACGATAATCTCCTGGTTGAACGTATCCATAAGCCAACCAACTATAGGCATAACTTTCAATACAAGCAGCTGGAGAAGCATAAACACTGGCACTCTGTCCTGGAGAAGCATCGACCGCACTAAGTCCAAATAAATTATTCTTCGCCCGCGCGATACTACTCGTTCCAAAATCGGATTCATTGGCCCCAATCGCCAACATCATAGCGGCATTGATTCCGTATTTTTCTTGGGCATCGATGAAAGAAGCACCTGTATTAAGCATTACAGAAGAACTACTTCCGACACGACTGGCGATAAATTGATCTAAGTTCGCAGAATTATAAGTTGTTTTCGTACGGAAAGATAAATATTGGTAATAATTATAAAAAGGTTGACTCGCATTAACAGCTCCTGTCGAAACTCCATTCTTATAATCGTTCATCATCGTTTTCATATCTTGATAAAAATAAATTCCATCATAACTATAATAATTACCTGGTGACATCATCTCAGGTTTTCGTCCAATGCGAATTGAATACTCTCCTTTCGTAGCGTAAACATTCGCTGGTAAATGATGAATAATCGTATCATCGGTAATTTCATAATAACTAGGACTTTTTACCCATGCAAGAGGAACAATATCGTATAATTGATTGAGTCTTTGACCTTCGTTTTCATATCGGGCAATATACCCATCGACACCGCTTACCTTAATACGAATTCTTCCTGTATTAGGATCCATTCCCAAATAGACGGCATCATCACTATCTCCTCCACGGATATAGGTAATTTCCGTAGATAACTGAACGTTATTATAAACACGGGTATATCCAATACTCGTCGATTGGTCATAATCAATCAAGGCATATTTCGCATCGATAATCATTCCACCTTGAAGAAGAACCAAATCATCGTTCGCGGTCGCATCCATCGCTAACTTCGCATCTGTATACTGATCATAACAAGCCACTTTTTCTAAACTACCGTCTGCTTTCGCTATCGCAAGTTCGATATTCGGACAATCGCTTCCTCTTTGACGAACCTGCCATGCATCCATCGCCTGAACAGAAACAAAAGGAAAAAGGGCGACACAAAAGAGAAAACATACCCATGCTTTTTTCATCTCTCACCATCTCCCTTTCTAAAGTTCTTCAATTATATTATATCAAATATAAAAATAAAACTACAAATTTCGGCTTTTTCTTCTTCCTAGTTGACAATCTTTCCAACAAATTTATGTCAACTAAGATTTCTTTTCCCTCTTTTTTTCATTTTCAAAATTTTTTTGGATATAATAAATCTAGAGATGGTACTATGAAAAAAACAAAAAAGAAGAAAAAATGCAAATTAAAACTAAATAATCTACTCATCCTGCTTTCGATTATCACGAGTGGATTTTTAATCTATAGAATCAGTCAATTAGGACCGATTGAACCATTCATTCGCTTCACGGTAGTCCTCCTTTTATTAGGAATCGATTTTCTTTTCTTTTACTACAAAAAAAGTTTAAAAAAGGTAACGGCACTCCTCGGAATGATTGCGTTCATTGGAATCAATCTGTGTATCACAAATTTTATTGGAGAAGCCTACGCCTCTATTGATTCAATGAACAAAAGTAAGACAGTCTACTCTTCTAGTTTAATTACCAAAAAAAGTAGTACCATAGAAACAATCGATGACGTGACGGCTTTAAAAATTGGAATATTAAATAATACTCTCTCCATAGATAATTATGTAATTGCGAGAGAAATAGTCGAAGAACATTCTTTAGAAAAAGACAATGAACTCGTAGAATATGAAGATGTCGATGTCATGTTACAGGATTTATATGATGAAAAAATTGATGCGATGTTGATTTCCAGTAATTATAAAGAAATGTTTCAAACCACTGAAGGATTTGAAAATGTAGAATCCGAAGTCAAAGTCATCTTTGCGAAAGATAAAACAGTGGAAAAAAATCAAGTAGAGGCGGTCGATCATAACAGTTCTGTGGAAAAACCATTTACCGTTCTTTTAATGGGAGTCGATAGTGAAAAAGAAGGATTGAAGAAAAACGCTTATGCCAATGGAGATGCTTTAATTTTAATTACTTTTAATCCAGAAACACTCAATACAACGATGATGTCGATTCCGAGAGATAGTTACCTACCGATTGCTTGTAAAAAGAATAAAAAAATGAAACTAACCCAAGCAGGATGGTATGGAACGGACTGTATGATGGACTCGATTGAAAATGCTTTCGATATTGACATTAACTACTACGTAAAAATTAACTTTAAAGGAGTCGTAGGGTTAGTGGAAGCCCTTCACGGAATCGATGTCGAAGTACCAAAAAGACTCTGTACGGATAATTCGAATCGAGAAGGAGAAATCTGTATCGAAAAGGGATGGCAAACATTAAATGGAGAACAAGCCTTAGTCTTCGCAAGAAATCGATATGATTTGGCACGAGGAGACATCGATAGAGGCTACAATCAACAGACAATCGTTCGGGCGATGATTACAAAATTAACCTCGGTAAGAGATGTCAATACTCTACTAGATCTTCTAGATACGGTATCCAATAACCTAGATACCAATCTCACAACCGATGAAATTTTATCCTTCTATAATATTTTTAAACAAATTATTTCTTCCAACAGTTACCAAAGTGATAATGTATTAAATATCAAACAATTAAGTCTATCAGGACAAGGAAAAATGATCTATTACGATAATCTAAAAATGAAATTATGGAATTATGTCTTAGATGAAAAAAGTGTAAAAGAAGTAACAGATGAAATGAAGATTAATTTGAAATTAAAAGAACCAGAATACATAAAAACATTCCATTTCGAACCATAAAGAAAAGTCCAGGAACAACAAAACTCCTGGATTTTTTAAATAAAAAAGAATAGATAAATTTAAATAAAGAATAGATAAATTTAAATAAAAAAGAATGGATAAAAAAAGGATTAAAATAGAAATTCTAATCCCCACATACTTCTTAAAGTTTAATCGACTTTTACCAAAACAAGAAGAGAATTCTGATGAACAAACGTCAAAGTAACGGTTTCCGGATAATCCAAATCTTCTACATAAGTAAGAGAAACCATAACCTGATAAGCACTAGAATCTTGGAATTCTCCTTTTTCATAGGAAGTCATTTTTACATCCGAAATATCTACTTGTTTGATTTCGGGAAGATCTTGTTTTCTTTTTCCATTGAAATTATTCTCAATGTACTTATAAAATCCATCCGAAGCTTCTGCCCGAAACCGATCGACAAGACTCGACGCTACAAACTGAACTCCCCCTACATCTTGATTCGAAACTTTATTACTTAAAGTATAAAAATCAATAGCGAAAAGCCTCGCAAGAAGAGAAACATAATTCTTTTCATCGATTCTTTTATCCTCTAATTCTTTTTCTAACTCTTTGTAATACTTTTTATAAATCCTTGTCGCATTACTATTTAAATAATAGGGATAGTCTTCCATCTGCGATACCACCGTTACCGCCTGCCCCGCATGACTGAAAAACTCTCGATAACAATAATAGCCAATTCCTACAACCAAAACAACTAAAAAGGCAATCAACCAAACTACAAAACTACGATTCTTTTTCTTTTTCCGTTTCGTATTTGTTTTCTTTTCCATTATTCTTCTACCTTTTCCTCGATATAATCAGAATCTGACTCTATCATTTCCCTCTCTTTCTTGATTAAATCATATACAATCAATGAATTAGACGCTTCTAATAAATTTTCTGAGTATGCTTGACATTCTTCAATATATCCTTCTGGAATTTCCTCTTCTTTCAATGGGAAGAACGTTCCTTTTTGCGTATTATAATAAATCTTATTCGTCATCCAGTTTCCATTTGGGAATACGACAATATTATCATCTGTCGTACTAAAAATATCTTTTCCTAATTGATATTTATTATAAAAACCAAACATATTTCCAAGTGTTGGCATAACATCATACATTCCCATCACATTGGATACTTCTGTATGCAAACTCTCTTCTGTTTCTTTACTGTAGATTAAGAAAGGAACTTTTCTTAATAATTCATACTCGAAATAATCGACTTTTTTATAATTTGGATCATCTTTTGGCAATACACTATCCGTTTCTTTAACATAATTAAATAATCTTCGATAATCTGCCTTTGGTAATCTCGCATCATGATCTCCATAAAGGACAAGAACCGTATTATCCATAAGTCCTGCCTCTTCTAACCCATCCATAAATTCACCAAGGGCCTCATCCGCATAGTGAACTGATTTGAAATAATTTCCTAAAGATGTTCCTTCCATATATGGATAAACTACTTGTTTTACTTCTCCCGTTTCTTCATCTAAAACAGGATTTCCTTCCTCATCTAACATATCCTCTTTGATATCGACTGGAAAATCTCCATATTTATCCACATCCGCAAAAGGAGTATGATTACTAAGCATAATGACCGTTCCATAATAAGGTTGTCCTTTTTCGTTAATCTCTTTGATTTTCTCAATAGATTGACGGAAGAAAGATTTATCAGACAATCCTAACCCGATAATTTCATCAATATCATAATCGGATTTACTATAGAATTTATCATATCCTAAAGATTTATGCATCACACTACGATTCCAAAAAGCCCCATTGTTGGCATGCATACTAAAAGTATAATATCCTTTTTGTTTCAACAATTTCGGAATCGATACATATTCACGATTGAAATAACTAACGAAAGCAGTTCCAATATTGGTTGGCATCAATGAAGTATTGAAAGTAAATTCACTATCACTAGAAGTTCCGGAACTAACTTGCGTATAGAAATTATTGAAATAGATCGATTTTTCTCTTAAACGATTCAAGTTAGGCGTTAACTCTTCTCCATTGAAACTCAAATCTAAGTTAATCGCCTGCATACTTTCCGCATGAATGACAATAATATTTTTTCCTTCAAAAATACCCGTATATTCATTGGTTGCGGTTTGAATATCAGGAACATCTTGAAAATATTCCCGGAAAGATTTCATCGCTTTATCATAACCGAACATACTCGTAAATTTCGGTTGCAAACTCTTAATAAAGTCATTGACATGATAGGTATAAATTCCAAACTGCATGACTACGTATTCTCGATTCCATTGTTTCGCAAGTCTTCCAAAATCTACAGGTTCCAACAAAGAAACAAAAACCAACGCAAGAACACCCGCACTAGAAAGTGCCACAATTGCCTTTGGTCGTTCCCTCTTTTCCGGTTCAATCATTGCTTTTTTCTTTAAACGTAAGTGAACCAAAAGCAAGGCAACTGGCGCAAAAAAGTATAACAAATCTTTTGTTTGAAAAACATTCTCCGTTACCGAATCACTGACATCAAACAAATATTTAACTGTATTGATTAAGGAAACCGAAACATAAGAAGTATAAAAAGTATAATACAAAGAATTGATGAGACAGATGGTACTCAACACCATCGTTACAGTAAATAAATAAGCAAATTGGTGTTTCCGCTTCATGAAAAAGCAAAAAGATCCCAATAAAGTAATAATCGCTAAATCAGCCAAAATAGGAGGAATATTTAAAACATTTTCCCACGTATGAATGGTAAAATACCTCAATAAGATTGTCACAAACAAATTGACAATTAAATATACAAAAAATAATACATTTTGACTAATCATTTCCACAAAACTATTCATCAAAAAAATAAGAGAACGCTTTGGATTTAAAACGATAGTCGTCACCACTTTTTTTGTTTTTTCCCAAAACTTTTTGAACTGTTTCTTTACTTTTTTCATCAGCACAACCCTTTCTCCCACCATTATAACACTATAAAAATGAAATAACAACGCAAATAATCAACAAAAATAGGACAAATTTGTAACATTGACAAAAGAAAAAGAAGAAACTAAAAAGAAAGTTTCTTCTTTCAAAAGCCTTCCATCAAAAGAAAGCGCTATTCTTCGACCTCTTCCGCTCCCTCCGTATTTGCATTAAAAGCCATTCCTAAAACAAAAATATACGATAAGAGATAAATCCACAATAGGAAAATCAAGATATTAGCGATACTTCCATACAATAAATTATATCGCGTGAATTGTTCGACATAGAATGAATAAACTTCCGTTGATAAAATCCAACTCACTGTCGTAAACATAGCCCCATACGTAGTCGAACTAGAAGGAATCGTTTTATCCGGTGCCATCGTATACAAGAGTTTTACACAGAAAAAGATTAAAAATAAAGAGATTGGGTATTTTAAAATAGAATAAATCAAATGAATACTACTAGAAATCGTTTCCGAAGAAATAAAACTCGTAATAAGAGAAAGAATCATATCTCCATAGGCAGGAACCGCAAACAAAAACACAAGCAAAACGACCAAGATGACTGTCATTAGTAAAGCCTTAATTCTTCTCGATAAAAAGTCTTTATCCTTGATTTTATACAAAAGATTCGACGCGATAATCATCGAATGAGGTCCATTCGACGCCAAAACAAAAGCGGAAACATAGAAAATACTCATATGCAAGTTCAAATCTTTCCCACCCAAAACTTGGTTAATCACCGTCGCCGCCTCATGAGGAATGTTTTCTTCAATGACTCCCATTAAAAAATCGACGGAAATCGAAAACTGTCCAGCAATCGAAGCCAACAAAGCCAATAAGGGAATGACAGAAAGCACAAGAAAAAAAGCCAGTTGTCCTGGTAAAATTCGCATTTCTGGCTTTTTAATAGTTTTTGATACTTTACGAAAAAAGCGTTGGAATCTCTTTTTCATTCATCTCTTTCTCCTATTATTTTACTTTTTCCTTCACGGTCCTCATCGCTAAAGTAGCTTCATTAATCGCATCATCAATCGTCTTAATATCATCGACAATCATACTGTATCCAATCGCTGCCCCAAATCCATGAGGTAATTCTTTCATTTCTTTTGTCAATTTCTTACAGTACGTATCAATTTGTTTCTCACTATATCCAACGAGGTAAATCAAGAATTCATTTCCATCCGTTCGAATGATTTCACTATTTTCAAGTTGCGTATTGACAAGAATCGAAGCGGCCGAAACAATCAACTGATCTCCTGCTTCATGACCATAATTATCATTGACGTATTTTACATTATTCAAATCGACAACAATCACAGATTGCGGATAAACCTTACTCTCTTCCCAAAGTTCCATATTTAAATTCAAATAATTACGGTTCTTCAACGAAGTTAAAATATCCGTATACTTACGACGATCTTCTTTCTTTACTTCATTAATTTTTTTCTTTTTACGGAAGAAAATCAAGAAAGCAAGAATCACTAGAATCGGAAGTAAAACAAGTCCTAAAGCAATAAAATACAATTCTTCAAAGCTACTACGTTCTACCAAAGACAAATTCAACGCATTTAACCCATTGGTTCGATAATTATAATAAGAATTCGTCGTAATAATATAATCGAATAACTGATAGAATTCTCCATCTTCCTTCGCTACCATAAAAGCGTAGTCATTATTTTGTTTTCCTGTATAGAGAACCTCATAGTTTTTAAACTTACTATTACGATAATATGTATATACCTCTTTATCTACAATGATTAATCCGGAATCTTTCGTAAGATCATCCACAGTACCAACAACCGTAATATTCGCTTTACTATTTTCACTAAAATACTTCGTTAACAAGGTGTCCTTCATCATACGAACATCTTTATTCTTTAAACTTTCAAAAGTAGAAATCACATTGCCTTCTCCAGAAACACCAAGAACTACATACTCTTCGATATAAGGAGAATTGGTTCTTTGATAATTCGATGTATCATATCCAAAATAGTTGAAATAAATATCTACTTCTTGGGCATCGATGGCTTTTTTCAAATCCTCTAAAGAATCATACTTTTCATAAGTAAAATCGATTCTCGTAAGACGTTCCATACGTGCCACATACTCACTAGCGATTCCATTGGGAATACCTCCAACATTTACTTCAAAAGGAGCATTTTCAACGTAACCATACACGTAAGATTTTGAAACCAAGTCTGCTTTCGTCTTATCCGTCATTCCATTTTTAGAAGCATAGTAATCTAAATATTTTTGATTATAGTTCACGACATAATTATCTTGTTTCCATTTCTCATAGTACTTACGAACGACATTATTCAACTCTGCATTATTATCGGACAAAGTCAAAACCAATTTTTTTGATAACTCTGTAAAATAATAATTCACATGATACGTATCACTAAGAATCGTTTGATCAAGATATAAAATTTGTGGAACAACAATCATTTGAACTGTATCTGCATCAAAATCAGCCATCATGGTATCGATATCATCAAAAGTCTTATAAGTTACTCCTGATGCATTTTTTAAATAATAACTGAGCTCCCCTACATCCTCTGAAAAGACTCCAATAGTTTTATCATGAATTTCGGAAACATCATCAAAACGAATCGCTTCCTTACTAACAGCAACATATCCATCCTCAAAGATCAGTAAATCCTTATTAGATAATTTGGTATCGTTATTCAATAGACGAAAACGAAGTCCTGTTCCCGTAGGTTGTCCATTCTTTAAATAAGGAATTTTATTAAATTCGAGTCCCGTATCGACTTCAAAACTTCCGACAAAATCAAAAATCACTCCGGAACCATCCATCGAATAGACGGGAATATCATTGATAATCTCAAAATCAAATTTTTTCTCTAAATTAGCCTGAATCCATCGCTTTTCACTAATCGTTAAATTGGTCTTTTCATCTTTATAATTGAAAAAGAAATAGACTCCAAGAAACACCACTAGCGCAATCGCTATAGGTGCAATGATAAATACTTTTTTCTTCATTTTTTACTCTCCTAATTACTGATATCTGTTTTTTCACGATCTTTTGTCCAAACAAATTCAGTATTGTTATGATGACGATATCCTATGATTGGAAAATTATTCTCTGCTGGATCTTCTTTTTTCACAAAGATTTGAAAATCATAATATCCTTTTTGACTATCCGTAAACAAGTCTAAAAGTCCAGAGGGTAAAGCTTTTGCTTCTTCCAAAGAAGTATCATTCTGAACCATAACCGTGATATTAATTAATCGACCATTCTCACGAACCTCTGCACTTTGAACCTTTTCTTTGGCATTCAAAGTTTCTTTTACTTGTTGGTAAGTTTCTTCTGAAACTTCTACCTTTCCAACCAAACGTTCTCCATAAATCGCTTTTCCTTCATTCGGGAAAAACCACTCTTTTAATTGATAAACTCCAAACATTAAAATAATAAATAGAACGACGGCAATGATAGTAAATTTATATTTTTTCACAAGTTTCATCATAGCATCCAACTCCTTTAATATAGTAAATTATACAATATCTTTTTTACTTTCGCAATCAGTTATCGTTGAGATAATTCTTTTAGTAATAATTCGTTCGCCAAACTTGGATTCGCTTTTCCATTTGTTTCTTTCATGATTTGTCCCATGAGAAACTTCACTGCCCGATCTTTTCCGGCTTTAAAATCATCTACGCTTTCAAAATGATCGGCAATTACTTGACGAATCACTTCTAATAAAGAAGATTCATCACTAATGGTTTCAATTCCCTTTGCTTGGATAATCGCATCGATATCGGCATCGGTCTCCATCAAATCAATCAAAATATCTTTAAATACTTTGTTTGTAATTTCCTTCATAGCTAGTTTATTCACTAAAACACGAAATCTTTCCTGTGTAATCTTGGTATCAGAAAGTTGCTTTTCTGTTTTATTTAAATAAGAAGAAATATCTCCAAGTAATAAATTACTAGCGATTACCAAATCGATATCCTCAAGACCAATGAGGAAATCACTGAGAGGTTTATTTTGAATGATTTTATCGGCATGAACAGGAGAAACTCCTTTTTCCAAATAAAGACGTCTTCTCTCATCCGGTAAAAGTTCCATCTTGGAACGCACTTCTTCAATATAAGCATCCGTTAGGACCAAAGGTGGAATATTTGGTTCTGGAAAATAACGATAATCATTTCCGGTTTCTTTGACACGCATCAACACGGTTTCATTCTTTTTTTCATCATAACGACGCGTTTCTTCATGAATTTCTTTTCCTTGTTCCAAAAGTTCAATCTGTCTTTTGGCTTCTGCCAAAACTACGGCACCACAACTATGAATCGAACCTAAATTCTTCGTTTCGGTACGCGTTCCTAATTTCTCCGTCTTCGAAACGGATACATTGACATCACAACGCATACTTCCTTCTTCAATCTTACAATCCGATACATTGGTATAGAAGAGAATCTCTCTTAATTTTTCCAAATACAAAATCACTTCTTGATCGCTTTTCATATCTGGTTCTGATACAATCTCGATTAATGGAACCCCACAACGATTAAAATCTAGATAAGTTTGATTCTTAAAATGGGTACTTTTACAAGTGTCTTCTTCGATATGAATATCATGAATTCCAATTTTCTTTTTGACCCCACCCACTTCAATTTCGACGTATCCATTGACTCCAATTGGCGTTCTCGCTTGGGTAATTTGATATCCTTTTGGTAAATCTGGATAAAAATAATTTTTACGATCAAAATACATTTCTTTATGAATGGTACAATGGAAAGCCAAACAAGCCTTCAAGGCAAGTTCTACGGCATAACGATTAATCGTAGGAAGCGTTCCTGGATAGGCCAAATCAATCGCATTGATATTCGTATTCGCTAATGTTCCAAAACGATTATAAGAATCAGAAAACATTTTCGTATTACTTTTTAATTCACAATGAACTTCCGTTCCAGCAGTAATCTGATACTCACTCATTGTTTCCACCTTCTTCCGGTACGAGAGAAAGCTGTAATTGCTTCTCAATAAAACTAGATAATCGATACATTTTCGCTTCATCAAAAAGATTTCCAATAATATGCATTCCAATTGGCATATGATCCGAATTAAATCCAATCGGAACATTCATTCCTGGAAGTCCTGCCATATTGACAGGAATAACCAACACATCATCCATAAAAGATTTTAATGGGTCGTCCAAATTTTCTTCAAGAGAATAAGCCACCGTCGTCGTCGTTGGACCGATAATCAAATCGTACGTTTCAAAAGCCTTTTTGAAACTCTTCAAGATATCATCCCGAATTTGAAAAGCCTTATCACAATAGATTTTCGCATTATCTCCACTAAGTAAATAAGAACCAACCATAATTCGACGTTTGACTTCTTTCCCAAATCCTTCTTTTCTTGTTTTACGATACAAATCTTCAATGGATTCTGGATGAGGGTAAGAATATCCATATCGAACCCCATCAAATCGCGCCAAATTACTGCTGGCCTCTCCCATCGCAATAATCTGATACAAAGTAACAGCGTTCTCAATATAATCGATATCGATATAGTCGATGGTTGCACCCTGTTGTTTCAACATTTCTACTACTTCATCAAATTTTTCCCGAATCTCAGGCGCCACAATATCACTCACAAAATAGTTAGGAATACCAATCTTCATTCCCTGAATATCTTTTCCAACTTCCCTCGTAAAATCTTCTTCTACTCGATCGGCACTCGTTAAATCTCGCTCATCTTTTCCAACGAGAATATTAAGTAAAAGTGCATTCTCATACGTGTCTCTAGAAAAAGTTCCAATTTGATCCAAACTAGAGGCAAACGCAACTAACCCATGACGAGAAATTCTCCCATAAGTCGGCTTCATTCCCACAATTCCTGTATAACCAGCCGGTTGACGGATGGAACCACCCGTATCACTTCCTAACGCAAGTGGAACCAATCGCGCAGAAACACACGCAGCACTTCCTCCAGAAGAACCACCCGTAATCCGAGAACGATTCCAAGGATTTTTTGGTGCCCCAAAATAACTCGTCCGACTCGTAGAACCCATCGCAAATTCATCCATATTGGTTTTTCCTATGATAATCATATTCTTTTCTTTGATTTTTTCTATTACGGTCGCATCGAAAATAGGAACATAGTTCTCAAGCATCTTAGAAGCACAAGTAGTCCGAAGCCCTTTCGTTGAAATATTGTCTTTAATCGCAATCGGAATTCCAAAAAGAGGTTGATCCACTTCTTTCTCTTCCAAAGCTTTAGCCTGACGAATAGCCTCTTCTTTATTCAAAGTAATAAAACAATTCAAATCGGAATTGGCTTCGATTCTTTCAAAAGCTTCTTCCACCAAGTCGATCGGTCGAATTTCTTTCTTTTTTAATTGTTCGTGAAGTTCCAAAATACTTTGATCTAAATATTTACTCATGAATAACCACCGGCACTTCCACAAAATTTGCACTCGTTCTAGGTGCATTCTTCTTTACTTCTTCAAACGAGATTTCTTCCTTACATACATCATCTCGCACTTCCGCATTATGAGATACTGGAGATGTCATTCTCTCTTCATCATAGTTTTTAATCGTCGTAATTTTATCTACATCATCAAATAATTTCTTTAAATCGTAGGCAAACTGTTCTTTTTCTTCATCTGTAAGTTCAATTCTGGCAAGATCCATAACATGTTCTACGACAGAAATATCTAATTTATCTTCCATTCTCTATTCTCCCTTCCATGGAAACACCCACAAATAACTATTTATAATTATACCACGACTTCTCTTATTTGGAATTTCTTTTTATAGAATCTCTTTTCTTATGGAGAAAAAGGAATCCAAACAAAAAGAGAGAAAGTCTCTCTCAAACATGCAACCTTTCTTCAAAGTCTTCTTCACTCCAAATAGGAATTCCCAAAGTTCTTGCTTTTTCTAATTTACTTCCGGGATTTTCCCCTACAATCACGGCTGACGTTTTTTTGCTGACAGAAGAAGAAGCCTTTCCTCCCAATAATTGAATTTGATTTTCAATCTCATCACGAGAGTATTTCGTCAAAGTTCCCGTTACCACAAAGGTCTTATTATAAAAATTCTCGTTAATTTCCACTTTTGGACCCGTATATTCCATATTTAATCCGAGATCTTTTAACTCTTGAATCATTTTCTGATTTTTTTCTTTGGCAAAGAAATCCACAATACTCTGTGCAATAATTTCTCCAATGTCAGGAATACAATTCAAATCGTCAAAAGAAGCATTCATAAAGGCATCCATCGTCCCAAAATGCATCGCCAATACCTTAGAAGTCTTTTCTCCTACATTCGGAATTCCTAAGCCAAACAACAATCTCTCTAAAGAATTCTTTTTACTATTTTCAATCGATTCTAATAGATGATCGACCGATTTATTTCCGTACCCTTCTAGTTCCGTCAATTCATCCCGATAATTAGAAAGATGATAAATATCCGGAATCTCCGAAATATATTTCATATTGTAGAAGTCTTCAATAATCCGATCGCCCAACCCATCGATATTCATGGCTTTTCGCGAAACAAAATGACAAAGTCCTTCCATTTTTCTCGCCGGGCAATGAGGATTGATACAAAAATAATCGACTTGTCCTTCCTTTTTATAGATAAATTCTCCACACATAGGACACGTATGAATCATTTCAAAATCACGTTCTTTTCCCGTCCGACGTTCTTTTTTGACTTCCCCCACTTCAGGAATCACGTCTCCAGCCTTGTGAATCGAAACAATGTCTCCAATTTTAAGATCCTTCGCAAGAACGTAATCCTCGTTATGAAGGGTTGCTCTCGAAATCGTACTTCCAGCCACAATTACTGGATCCAATACGGCATTCGGGGTAATTTGACCCGTCCGACCAACCGTAAAAATAATATCCTCCAACTTCGTCAAAACTTCTTCTGCAGGAAATTTATAGGCCGTAGCCCATTTCGGATGATGCGCCGTAAATCCAAGTTGCTTCTGTTCTTCGATATTGTTCACCTTTACGACAACCCCATCGATATCATATGGAAGAGAAGGACGTTCTTCCCCTTTCTTCGTAATATACGTCCATATACCATCAACATTGTTCACCAAAAGGTTATTTGGATTGGTCTTAAATCCCAACTTTTTCATAAATTCTAGGGCTTCCCAATGCGTTTGGATGCCGTAATCTTCTGGATTCGGTAAATGATAAATCCAACAATCTAATTGACGAGAAGCTGCCACTTTGGAATCTAACTGACGAATCGAACCAGCTGCTGCATTTCGACAATTCTGTAATAACGGTTGATGATTTTTCGCACGCTCTTCATTTAATTTTTCCAAAGTCTTCTTGCTCATATAGATTTCGCCACGAACTTCAATATCTATCTTTTCTTTCAACGTAAGAGGAATCGTCTTAATTGTTTTCGCATTCGCTGTGATATCTTCTCCTGTCGTTCCATCTCCTCTTGTCGCCGCAGTCAATAATTTTCCATCTTTATATCGCAAAGAAACACTCAATCCATCAATTTTTAATTCACATACATATTGTGGATGAATCCCCTCTTTACGAATCCGTGAATCGAAACTTCGAATTTCTTCTTCGTTAAAGACATTTCCTAAAGACATCATAGGAATTTCATGCGTTACTTTCGCAAATTCCTCCAAGACGACACTTCCTACCCGATGAGTAGGAGAATCCTCTCTCACATATTCTGGATATTTTTCTTCCAAAACAAACAATTCTCGAATCAAACTATCATATTCTTGATCAGTCATTTCTGGATTGTCTAAAACATGATATTTATAGTTGGCATCGTTCAAAATCTCAACCAACTCATCCATTCTTTCTTTCATTTTCTCACCTCGCCATATCAATGATTACAAAAAAAGAAAGTCAACTAAGACTCAATGGAAGAAGTTGGAATCCACTCTCCTAAGTCTTCGTCAACAATACTATTTTTTACAGTCTCATAAGTAGACTCATAATCATAAGGACCATGAACATACTCGTACTTAGTATCCAAAATATAAAATTGAAAAGCAAGTCCACTATCTCCCGAAGCAGCACATTTCAATCCAACAAACCGCTCTCCTTTTTGAAATTCGGAAACATACGATTCAAAGCCAATCGTTTTCTCACCAGAAGTAATGATAGTCTTTTTCCCATCATCTTTTCCGACAATCATTTTAGTGTCACTCACTTTTTGAATCACGTAATCATTCGGTAGTTCCCGATAAACCCAAGTCTTTGTAAATAAACTACAACCTACGGTAAGACTTAATACAACAATTCCTAAAATACAATATTTTATTTTTCCCATAAATTCTCTGGATATACTCCTTCCTGAATCATTTTTTGAAGAGAATGAATCACATTCTCAGAATCCTCTTTATAGGTTACGCCAATCCACTTAGCTGTCGTCCTTAATACACGAACGGTTGCCTTCTTTTCGTTGATTGCTTTCTGCAACACATCTGGTATCAAAAACTCACAAGTATCAAGAGAATCACGATTCTTTTCGAAAAAAGAAGTCATATCTTCTTCAATGTAATGAAAAATCGTATCCGTAAAACCTGACAAATTCATAGACACATAATCTTCTTTTTGGATAACAAAAGAAGGGCGTCCATCTAAAGGAGACGCAACAATCTCTCCATCTTTTCTTTCAATACTACTTTCAATCATCGAATGTAAGTATCCATCTTGTACTTCGCAAACTCCTCTTTTGACCGTTCCATAATCAGTAAGCGTATTTTCAACCAAATACCCTACCATACCATAAGGTTGTACCCCGTTAGAAGCCTTGGCATTTCTCATGAAGGAAGCAATCTGCATAAAGGCATCTCGTCCATAGAAATCATCGGCATTAATCATGACAAAATTTCCCTGAATATGGTTTCTCGCACAATAAATCGCATGCGCTGTTCCCCAAGGCTTTTTTCTTGAAGAAGGAATGGCAATATCGACAGGAATATCTTCCATTTTTTGAAAGGCATATTCCACAGGAATAAAGTTTTCGATTCTTTTCCCAATGGTATCTTGAAAGTCTTGAAGATGTTCCTCTTTAATCATAAATACCACTTTTGTAAATCCGGCTTGAATGGCATCATAAATAGAAAAATCCGTTAAAAATTCACCGTGTGGACCAAAGGGCTCAATTTGTTTTAAACCACCAAATCGACTTCCCATCCCGGCCGCTAAAATCAATAAGGTTAACTCTTGTTTCATAAATTCTCCTTTATTATTCCGTTGTTTATTTATAGTATACTATCCTACTTGAAAAAAGAAAACCTTTTTCACGCTAAGACCCAAGATAATCGTTTTTGTATGGGTTTTACCTGTTGGGAATCATATTGTTTAGTTCGGCACTCTAGTTCCACCAAAGCACTGGAACAATTCGAATCCTCTATCATTAAATTACCGACAACCTCATAGTCATCCGTAGAACCATAATCGGCTTTCTTCACTACTTCCATAATGGCTACTTGATAAACAGCCAAATGAGAAGAATAGGAAACTTGAAAATAATTTCCTTCCTTAACTTGCGCACAAATATCTGGAAACAATTCCATACTCTTTCCTAATTCGACTTCGATTACATCACGAGGAATCATCCCATCGTACCGAATCAAACCACTCTGATACCTATCGTTTTCTTTGTTGTAATACACAACTACTACATTTTCACCGGACAAAGATTGCACTGCTTCTTCAAATTTAATCATAACCTACTCCTACTACACTTTTTTTAAACTTTTATGATTTTTCATTAATTTCTTAATTCCATACGGCATTTTAAAGGCAATACTAACAAGGGTATTAGACACCTCCACAACACGTCCCGCGCCAAACACTTCATGGTAAGCATAATCCCCAACGTTCCAATCCACATCTTCCGAATAAAACTTTTCTTCTTTTTCTTTTGGAACGACAATTTCTTTATTTTCCACGCGTGTTTTTTCTAGTAGATCATCTTCTATTTCATTAATGAAACGACTCGGTGGATTGACCTGATCCTTTCCAAAAAGCATTCGCTTTCTCGCATTCACGAAATAAAGTTTTTCTTTTGCTCGGGTAATGGCAACATAAGCAAGTCTTCTTTCTTCCTCCAGTTCTTGATTATCCATCAAACTGTTCATATGAGGAAAAATTCCTTCTTCCAACCCTACGACAAAAACATGGCGAAACTCCAATCCTTTGACAGAATGAACAGTCATCAAACTTACTTTGTGACTTCCATCTTTGTACTCTTCTCGGTCACTGACCAAACTAACTTCAAACAAGAAATCCTCTAAAGAAATCAATCCTTCTCTCTCTTCAAAGGCTTTGGTAATGGATTTAAACTCCTCAAGGTTTTCCAAACGAATATCCGACTCCAACGTCTTCTCTGCTTCTAACTCCCTACGAAGCCCTGTCGTATCTAACACTTTATCAACCAATTCAGTTAGAGTGATATTTTCAGCTACCTTTTTTAAATCTTCAATCATATTTTTAAATTCGAGTTCTTTCCCAGATTGAATCACTTCATAAATACTCATTCCTTCAATATCTGCTAGGGTCGATAAATTTTGAATCGATTTAGCCCCAATTCCTCTCTTTGGTGAATTAATAACACGTAATAAGGAAATATTATCTTTTTCATTATGAATCAATCGTAAGTAAGCAATCAAATCTTTAATTTCTTTTCGTCCATAAAAGTAGAAACTTCCCACGACACGATAAGGAATATTTTCTTTTAAGAACGAATCTTCTAACGTACGGGATTGAGCATTAGTCCGATAGAGAACGGCTATCTCTTCCGGTTCTACTCCTGTCGTAATGAGTTCTTGAACCGTTGAAGTTACAAACTTAGCCTCTTCCTTTTCATCGTACGCTCGATAATAGGTAATTTTTTCCCCTTCTCCTTGGTTACTCCATAGATTTTTATCTTTTCGACTTTGATTGTTTCGAATAACCTGATTCGCGGCATTCAAAATAGTTTGTGTCGAACGATAATTCTGTTCCAACTTAATCGTGACAGCTTCTTTATAATCTTTTTCAAAATTTAAAATGTTTCGATAATTGGCTCCCCGGAACGAATAAATACTTTGATTTTCATCCCCCACTACACAAAGATTCCGATACTTGGAACTCAACATCTTAGTCATAATATACTGAGCCTCATTCGTATCTTGATACTCATCCACTAAAATGTACTGAAATCGTTCTTGATATTTATCCAAAACAACTGGAAAATCTTGGAATAAACGAATCGGTAAAAGCAATAAATCATCAAAATCCACCGAATTGTTTTCCTTTAATTTCTGTTCATAGGCAGAAAAAACTCGTAACACGACCTTCTCAAATTCCGTAGTCGCATACCGCTCATACATCCCAGGAGTCATCAATTCGTTCTTACAACCACTAATTTTATTCTTAATCGCGGTAGGATTATACTCCTTCGGATCCAAATCCATACTCTTTAAAATTCTCTTAATAACCGTAAGAGAATCATCACTATCCATAATCACGAAATTTCTTTCATATCCCAAGATTTGATAATTTTCGCGCAACAATTTCAATCCAAAGGAATGGAAAGTAGAAACTTGGATGACTTGCGCTTCTTCACCAATCATCTGCATCAACCGAGATTGCATTTCTTTGGCTGCTTTATTCGTAAATGTAATCGCTAAAATCTGAAAGGGACTGACTCCTTTTTCCTCAATCAAATAAGCAATTCTAGTAGTTAAAACTCTTGTTTTCCCACTACCTGCTCCTGCCAAAATAAGAAGAGGTCCTTCCGTCGTAAGCACAGCCTCTTTCTGTCTATCGTTTAAGTTGTCTAGATACTTCATTTTTATACGCTCCTCTATTTTCATTATACTATAATCCAGGAAAGAGACCAAGCAAATAACATTTTTTTACACCAATAACAAATACCCCATATAAGAGAGAACATCTCCGCCGTCATAACGATAGTACCGTTGCGTTTTTTTTCCACATTCCAAAAGACAAATGTAAGTTCTCTTTTCCTTCTGAATCATCATTTCTAACGACACACCAAAGAACTGAGCCAATTCAGAAACAATCTGAATACGGACACTTTGACTATCTAGATTATAAATTAAAGTAGTATAAGGAATTCCCGTACAGTCTGCCAGTGCTTTGATAGAAGGAATGCCTCTCTGTCTCATCTTTACTCTTAAAAATTCCTGATCAATCATTCCAATCCCCCCCGAAACCCCTTCTGATATAATTTTTGCTTTATTTGATACTCCAACTCTTTTCCTTCATACTTACGACATAATTTTCGATAAAGTTTTTGATACTCTTTTTGATAAATAGACGTCTCATCTTGCGTGACCAAAGAAAGTTTTTCATCAATCTGTTCTGCATGATACCCCTGTTGAATCAAATACTGACGAATTTTTTGCCGTAACAGATAGTTACTTTTAGAATGATTAGAACGAACCAATTTTAAAACGATTTTTTCGATGCGTTCTTTCTCTAAAGAAGGAGTAAATTCTTTCAGAAGTTTTTCCTTCTCTTCTTCCTGAATTTCCAAAGATTGAAGATGCTCTAAAATTTTAAGAGGTCCCTCAGAAGTAGTCAAAATTTTTTCATGTACCAAAGAAGACGCATAGCGATAATCATCGAGATACCCTTGTTTCTTAAGACGTTTAATGACAGAATCCGCCAATAAAGAAGAACCTTTTTTCTGAAGATACGAAACAGTATCCCGTACACTTCGTGGTTTCACTTTTAAATAATGAAGAGCCACAAAATAAAGTTCATATTCCTGATTTTCTTCTTGAATTTTAGTCAACTCTTGAGAAGAAATTCCTTTCTTTATCAACAAATCATATTTTAAAATTAAATCCTCGTACGTCTCTACTTCCACTCCATTTTCTAGTTGAAGAAGATATTTTCCATCTTTCTTTTTTTGATATCTTACTATTTTCATACAAACCACCTATCATCTTTATTATACAACATAATACATTTGTTCGTCTATCAATTCAGAAAAAAATTATTTCCTATGACCATCTATTATAATGAAAAAGAATAAACTTAATCTTATAATTCAACATTTTGTATTCAAAGAAAAAAGGACACTTAGTCCTTCTTCACAAGAATTAAATTTTCTGCCACTTCTTCCAATGCTCTACCTAGATTTTTTTTCGAAACATACTTATACTCTGGCATTTGATAATGCCCCGTCGCTGCCATTTGTTTACTACGTTTACTGATGATATGAACCAACTCATACTTAGAATCAATAATGTTTAAAATTTTGTCAATCGATGGATAAATCACTGTATCACCTTCCCTATTTTAATAATAAAATCATTCTTTCAAGATTACAAGTAATTTACAGAAATTAGACAAAAGTTGACAAAGAACTGCAAAAGAAAAAAGTCTTGCGACTTTTATCTAAAATTACAACAAGAACCACATTGAATTTGACTACATACATTCTCTTCACAACAAGAATACGATGGACGATATGTATGACGGTATACATGATGATTAATAACACGTGTACGAATTGGACAAACATGTGACTGCCCTTTTTTGTTAGATTTTATTAAAAGTAACATGAATATTTATATTCTTATCTTCAAATATTTCTATTTTATCAACTAGATTAATTATAAGTTCTCTATGAGGTTCTTTCATTGATAAAAATTCATTAATATATTCTGTTATCATTTTATTTTTAGATTTTTCATTTATTGTATCATTCCTATTATCATTTAATTCATGATACTTTTTTTGTTTTATAGAAAGTTCAGTTTCTAGTTTTAATTTAACTCTTTCAAATTGTTCTTCAGTAATTTTTTTATTTAACTTATCAATATAAATATCATCTAAATTATGGTTAATTTGTTTAATATCATTATTAAGTGTCTGTAGTTCTTTTTTATCATTAACTTTACTCATTTTATCTAAATTAGATAAAACATCATTTTTAATTTTATCTTTGCTAATATAATTCAAACACATTTTAGTCAAGGAATGAATAATTATTTTCTCTAACTCATCATAATTATTTGAATGAGTTGTGCAAAGTCTTTGCCTCATATAAGTTCGATAGTAATTACAAATAGTATAACATTTATTATCTTTTTTTCTTCTAGATGTAATTGATATCCGATGTCCACAATCTGCGCAATACAAAAGTCCATCTAGTAAATGATTTTCTTTTTTTTCATTTCTTCCCTTATTTTTTGGTATTCTTTTTTGAACTTCATAAAATGTTTCTTTATCAATAATTGCTTCATGGGTATTTTCTACAACAATATAATCATTAGAATTATTCCTAACAATCTTTTTAACTTTATAATTTACCTTGCTTCTTTTGTTTTGTACTAGATCACCTATATACATTCTGTTCGTTAAAATATCTCTAATTGTCTTAGAATGCCACTCTCCATACTTTAAATTATAATGACTTTTCCATTCGAAACTATAATACTCTGCAGGAGTCTTTATTTTTTCATCCGTTAACCGTTTTGCTATTTTATAAAATGATAAACCTTCTAAACACATATTAAATATTTTTTTTACAATATCAGCTTGTTCTTTATTTATTACTAAGTGATTTTTGTCATTTTTATCTTGATTATATCCAAATGGACATCTTCCACCTACCCATTTTCCTTCTTTCATTTTTGCTTTTAAACTAGACTTTATTTTTTTAGAAATATCTTTAGCATACATGTCATTCATTATAGCTTTAAATGGTGCAATATCATTATTTGAATTATCTAAAAAAGTATCTATATTATCTGTAACAGCAATATATCTAACATTGTGTTCTGGAAAATATTTTTCTACAAAATTACCAGTTCCAATATAATCCCTTCCAAGTCTTGACATATCCTTGGTAATAACCATATTTACTTTTCCAAGTTCAATATCTTTCAGTAATCTATGAAAGTCTGGTCTATCAAAATTAGTCCCAGAATAACCATCATCAATATAAATATCGTAAACTCTCAAATGATTCTCTTTTACATATTGAAGTAATAAACTTTTCTGATTTATAATACTTTCACTCATCAATACCTTATCATCATCTTCACGAGATAATCTGATATAAAGACCAACATGATATATCTTATTGAAACTCTCTAACAATTTCTACCTCCTTCTAGAGATGAGTAAGTACATGATGATGGTACCTCGTATTTTTTATTTTTACAAATCATTAAAATATATTTTTTTAGTTCTTTATTTAAAACTTTTATAAAAATATCATTAATATCCTTTTCTACACTGAAAATATAATTAATTTTGTACTTATCCATATATTTTAAGCACCTCACTTAAACTTATGGATAAATCATCGATTTTAGTAATACTAAATTGTATAAGAATCAAATTAAACATGAATTTAGTACTACTTATAAACATTCACTTTACTTTCATATATCATAAATATCATCCTTTTCGTGATGCATATTACCTCTACTAAGAAAAAGAGTCGAGTCTTAAACTATAGAAAAATTCATCTAGTATCCTATAAATCCTTAATATATATTAATTTATAAAAGAGCAGGATAAGAAGATGGTGTATCCACGTTCTTCTTATATAATAAGGGCACGTGTATACACCATTCTTATTTCGTACTTACGAAATTCATCCTAATTTCTAGATTGATATTAAGAAGTAACATAAGAAATACTACAATTTTAATAAAATAAAAATCATCCTATATTAAAATTTTAATTTCAATTTATAGGATGATAATTTTTCTACTTATTTTCTTCTATTTCAAAATTTAATAGTTCTTCACAAGTTTTTTCAAACAAATCTTGTTCATGTTTTATAGTATCAATTAAAAACATTTTATCCTGCTCATATTCTTTTAAACCTCTCATGTAATAGGGTTTATCATCATCAAATACAATAAATGGCATAATGTTATTTTTTAAACATTCTTTAAACATTATGATTCTGCCTACACGCCCATTTCCATCTCCAAAAGGATGAATTCTTTCAAATCTAAAATGAAAATCAACTATATCTTCTAGAGTAATACTGCTTTTAGAATTATATTCCTTTAATAATTTTTCTATTTCTTTTTCAACATCATCTGGTGCAGTAGTATTAATAACATTAACAACACCTATAATGTTAGGAACAACTTTAAATCCACCAACATTATATCTAGGATTTTCTTCATCACTAGTATTTCGTTTTAATATCTTATCCATTTCAATTATCATATCTTTAGTTAAGAGTTCATCTACATTATCTAACATATAATCAAATAGTTTAAAATGATTTTTAGATTCAGTTAAATCATCTAATTTAATTAAATCATTACTTTTAGGAATAAAAGAAGATGTATCAAATATTGCCTCAGTCTGTTCACTAGTTAATCTACTACCTTCGATTTTATTTGAATTATAAGCAAAATTAACTTGTGAATAATGGTATATATTACCCTTGAATTTAGATTGTTTTTGTTTAATTAATTCATTTTTTATTTTATTTATACTCATAAATTCACCCACTTTCTAACTTTTATTATTCTATTTATTATACTCTTTTAAAAACTCTTCTAATTCTGTTTCATTTGAAAATATTTTCTTTATTCCTAACTCTACCGGCTATAAAAAATTCATATTTATTACTCACATAGATTATCCTTTCAAATTAACATTGATTACCAAAATATCTTTAGTCTGTACTTATCCATCTTCAAATTTTAGTCTATCATAAATTATCACACTTGTTGTACTTCATGCATAATCGTACGATGTACCTGTCTTTCTCTCATAGGTTCCATAACAGGTCCTTGAACTGTTCCCATTGGCATAGGAGCAGCACCTGCCATTTCATTATTGTTCATAGAAACATCGACATCGACAGACATGTTATCTCCATTCATATTGAAGGTGTTATTCATTTCATTCTGACGATCGTAACAACCATTTCTAAACATTTTTTATTCCTCCTATCTGCTTTATCATATTCAGATAAGAAAAAGTATACTAATTTCTTCGCCTAGAAATCTGTTTTTTCTTCCTAAATTTTTTAGTGACATGTCTTAAAATGGTAATTTCATATTACCACTCATCATCTGCTTCATCATTTTTTTCATTTGTTCAAACTGAGAAAGTAATTGATTTACTTCTTGGACAGAACGTCCACAACCCTTGGCAATTCTCGTTTTACGACTAGCCTTAATGATTTCCGGATTCCGTCTCTCTTTTGGAGTCATAGAAAGAACAATCGCTTCGACATGAGCCATTTGTTTCGGATCAATTTTTACTTGATCTAAATTCATTTTCTTAGCACCTGGCAATAATTTTAAAAGATTTTCAAGAGGTCCTAATTTTCGAATTTGTTTCATCTGTTTCAAAAAGTCTTCCAAATCATATTTTCCTGACTGCATCTTTTTAGCGGCATCCATGGCTTCTTTCTCATCGATAGCCTCCGTAGCCTTCTCTACCAAGGAAACAATATCTCCCATACCAAGAATTCTTCCAGCCATCCGCTCTGGATCAAAAGAATCTAATCCATCTAATTTTTCACTCGTACCAACAAACTTAATAGGAACATTCGTTAAATGACGCACGGACAAAGCGACACCACCACGCGTATCCCCATCCAACTTTGTCAAAATAACTCCCGTAAGAGAAAGGGACTCATGGAATCCTTCAATCACATGAATCGCATCTTGCCCCATCATCGAATCAATGACAAGTAACGTTTCCTGTGGATGAACATTTTCTGTAATATCTTTTAGTTCCTGCATCAATTCAACATCGATATGAAGTCGTCCAGCTGTATCGATTAAAACATAATCATAGTGATGTTCCTTCGCATACTGAATCGCATTCTTAGAAATTTCTACAGGATCTTTTTTTCCTTCTTCATAGACTTCGATTCCTAATTGCTTTCCGAGTTGTTTTAATTGGTCAATAGCGGCAGGACGATAAACATCACAAGCAACCATCAATGGCTTTTTCGCACATTTTTTTTGAAGATAATTGGACAATTTCCCAATGGTCGTCGTCTTACCAGAACCCTGTAACCCTACTAACATCAAAATCGCAGGATTTCCTGAAAGATTGAGAGGTTTACTTTCCCCACCTAATAATTCTGTCAATTCGTCCTTAACGATTTTAACAAATAATTCTCCCGGTTGAATGCTTTTCTGAACTTCTTCTCCTAAGGCTTTTTCTTTCACTGCATTCGTAAATTCTTTTACTACTTTATAATTCACATCCGCTTCCAATAAGGCAAGGCGAATTTCTTTCATCATATCACTGATATTTTCTTCTGTAATTTTTCCATAACCTTTGATTTTATGCATTACACTCTGCAATCGATCTCCTAGGCTTTCAAACATGTTTATCCCTCCTTGTATCAACTAGTATTATACTATAGTCTGAAAATTTATCAAAGAAAAAAGAAGTGAAACCACTTCTACTAGTTCGGATTTTCTGGGCTTGCAACCACCGGAGTTTCTGCAACCGGAGAAGGACTCACCACAGGTGGAACCGGAACGGGTGCCACTTCTGGACTCGCAACCACCGGAGTTTCCACAACCGGAGACGGATTCACTACAGGTGGAACCGGAACAGGTGCCACTTCTGGAGTTGCAACAACTGGAGTTTCTACAACTGGGGACGGATTCACTACAGGTGGAACCGGTACAGGTGCTACTTCTGGACTCGCAACTACTGGAGTCTCTACAACGGAAGGAGTCACTGCAGGTGAAACTGGAACAGGCGCCGCTTCTGGGGCTGCAACCGCTGGAGTTTCCACAACTGGAGAAGGAGTCGCTACAGGTGAAACTGGAACAGGAGTCACTTCTGGGGCTGCAACCGCTGGAGTTTCCACAACTGGAGAAAGATTCACTACAGGCGGAACCGGAACAGGTGCTACTTCCGGACTTGCAACCACTGGGGTCTCTACAACGGAAGGAGCCACTACAGGCGGAACAAGAGTCACATTTTCTGTTCCCATAGAAGGAGATGGCATAGAATTCTCTTCTTGCTGAACGACAGCAACAGGAGAAACAGGTTCTACTTGCGGAACCACTGGCGTCATCTCAGGGATCTGAAAAGGCGAAGCCTCTGGTGTAGATGGAAGAGGAGAAATAAAATCAAAAGACGCATTCCCATTTCCAGAATTTTCCATCGTTGAAGTTTGAAGAGGAACAGAACCTACCGATGAATTCATCAAATTTTCCGTTACAGGAGCCCCTACCACAGGTTCTGGATTGGAAACATTCGGAGTCGAAGATACCACCGGATTAGAATCCAAAGTAGAAACGGGAGGTTCAGAAATCTGAGATTCAGGAGTTTCTGGAGCTGCCGTAGGAGAAGGACTGGTAGGAGTCTCTGAAGGAATAAATCCAACTGAAGCAATCGCATCCATCATACTCGCCGTACTCTTTTGCGAAGGAAGCGGATTCGTCATTCCCTCCACTGGCTTTGGTTCTTCTGCTACCTGTGGTGCATGAACCGGTCGAAGAAGCGAATCTAACATCGGATTTTCTGGAATATCTATCTTTTTTTCTTCCGCTGGAGCCGAAGAATCAGAAGTAGAACCCTCAGGCTGAACAGTCGTTCCAACCGAAACATGTTGAATCGTTCTAAATTGATATTCGGCATTTCCAAAAGCCAAAATAGGAAGGAAAATAAATGGCAAGAAAAGAATTCCTAAACCGAACCCCGTTCCTTTTCCAAAAGCCATAGCCAAACGATACATTAAAACAATCATAAAAATTTCACCAACAATAGGAACAAACAATAAAAGAAATAATATCTTTTTATGATAAACAATATCACATAATAAATAGTAATTATAAAAAGGAATCAACGAACCCCATCCAGGTTTTTCAGCCTTCTTATAAATTTTCCAAAGAGAAGCAATCACAATAATGAAAAATAACCCAGAAACCAATAAAATGGTAGAAGAAATCTTTCCCATTCTAAACACCTCCTAATGACTGGTCCAAGTAACAACAACATTACAACTACTACTTTGTGGCATCGGATTTGGCATATCCAATTTGACAATAATAGGAATCTTAAAAGCACCTCCAAAAGCAAGACAATTTCCAACTTGAAGAGATTTCTGCTTTTCAATCGTATCTTCCGTAATATTCGGAATCATTTTCGTAATATACTCAATATCTCTAGGGTGACTCATCTTAAAAATAAAGAAATTACTACATTGAGAAATCACCGTTTCACTTAAATCAACTGGTCTCTGAGAAATAAGTGACATAATGACTCCATACTTTCTTCCCTCTTTCGCAACTCGATCAAAAATATTGTAACCGAACAAGAAGTCATCCTGATCTTTTTGAACATAACGATGGGCTTCCTCTAACAGAATATTAAATGGAAAACTCCCCCTCTGTACCTTTCTAGAAACTTCAAAAATCAATCTTGTAAAAATCTTAACAATCGACTTCGCAAACCCATCATCGACATCCTCTAAATTAATATTTACAATCTGATATTTCTTTCCATCCCGAATCACCAACCCGCTAAGGTACTGTTCGAGAGAAATAAATTGTTTATAATTAAAATATTTTGCATAAGAACCAATGACAAGTTCATGTAATTTTACCTTTAAAGATACAGCATCAGCATAAACATTTTCGTTTCGTAACCATCCTTCACTAATCAAGGCAAAGTTCAATGCTTTTTCCATATCTTCCAAAGTGAAATACTGAACTTCTTTTGGTTCATATTGATTTAAATCCGGATCAATATATTGATTCACATATTCTGTTAATAAAACACGTTCCGAAAACTGATCAGAAGAATCAATTAAAAAGCACTCCTGTAATCTTCTCGTATACCCAATTCCTTGCACAGGGGCATTGAGATTAAACTCATTCGTAGGACAAGTATTCAAAATGGAAAAGATTTCATCTCTCTTACTCGCAGAACCTTGATTCGAATACATAATTGTCATAATGGCCGTCGCAATCAAATGATTTTTATACTGTGTCGCATCCGAACTAGATTGAGAAAAGATTTTCACCAATTTCATCATTTTTTCAATGATAGATAACTGCGTATGTGTTTTAGCGGATAACAAAAGGGCAATATCTTCGACATTCAATAACCAAATCGGAATATTAAGAATTTCCCCTTCATGGGTACTATTTACATTGGTCGTTAAAAAACGATAATGATAATTCGGATTAATTTCATTCATTTTAGAAAAAGCCGTATAGTACTCTCCCGAAGAATCAAAAATCAAAAAATTCGAACGATAGGGAACAAATTGTGGATTATAAAAAATATTTTGAATCAATCGAGCCACTCCACAACTTTTTCCACTACCAGTATTTCCAAAAATACACATATGAGAACTAAAGAGTTCATTCATATCCGCATAAACTTTTTTATTAGAGTAAAACGGACTCGTTCCAAGTTCCATAAAGCCAAAAGCCGGTGTTCCTACAATCAACGTCAACTCTTCGACAGATAAAGGACGAATAGCCGCATTTAAACTTGGTTTTCGAAGAACTCCCCCGACAAATTTTCCATCTTCGATTTCTCCTAGAAGTTTCACTTTTACAGAACCATCCAACAAATCCTTTACTTCTGCCAAAATCGTTTTTTCATTATCTTGTAAAATAAGTGGCATATTCATGATATCGGTTTCAAGAGAAGCATCTTCCTTCAATTGAATTTGAGCATCATGTTCTCCAATATATAAAATCTTACTAAACATAACAATACACTTCCTTTAAGAATGATTGGCTAAATCCGCATTTTCTGGACGCATATTTAAATTAGGAAGAGGATTTTGTCCAGGATGTTCCTCTTCCTGCTGTTTATGCCGATAGGTCCAACGAGCATAAACATCGGCATTGGTACTTTGTGGTAAAGGATTCGGTAACTGCATCCGAATAATAGTTGGAACCTTAAAGGCTTGTCCAAATCCGACACAGTGCCCTACTTGTAACACTTTTTGTTTATCGACAATTTCCGAATTAATATTGGGAACCATCTTTTTAATATAATCCACATCTCG
The DNA here is from genome assembly GCA_947623825.1 of uncultured Bacilli bacterium. Taxonomy (GTDB): domain Bacteria; phylum Bacillota_I; class Bacilli_A; order RF39; family UBA660; genus Alloscybalousia. The sequence continues at coordinate 29,539 of CANQHQ010000002.1, read as the reverse complement.
TGGGTGATTCATTTTAAAAATTAAGAAATTACTACATTGAGAAATCACCGTATCACTAATTTCTACCGGTCTTTGAGAAATTAAGGTCAACATGACTCCATATTTACGACCTTCCTTAGAAATTCGATCAAAAATATTATATCCTAAGAGGAATTGGTCATTATCATTTTGAATATATCGATGGGCTTCTTCCAAAATAATATTAAACGGAACGGAAGCCCTCTGTTCCAATTTCTTAGCGAAATCAAATACGATACGAGAAAAAATCTTAGCCAGTACTTTCGCAAAATTATCATCGACATCTTCCAAATTGAAGTTAATAACTTGGTATTTACGTCCATTATTGTCAAATAACAAGTCATGTAAATACGTTCTTTTGTCAATAAAACGATCGAGTTTGAAGAAACGAGAGTATCCACCAATAATCAACGTATGTAAGCGTACTTTTAATGTTACAGCGTCTCCATAAGTTTTCTCATTCTTTAGCCAACCCTCACTAATTAATGTAAAGTTCAACGCAACTTCCAAATCTTCAAGTGTAAAATAATTTGTCTTCGTAATAACCAAATCGTCAAAATCTTCATTAATAAAATCAGCCACATACTTCGTAATTAACACACTTTCAGCAAACTGTCCTAAGGAATCGATGACAAAGCATTCACGGAATTTCCGACTATATCCAACTCCCATAATTTCTGACTCTAAACTAAAGTTATGGGTCGAACAAGAAATAAGAATAGAAAAAATATCATCCCTCTTTTTAGCGGAAGTTTCGTTGGAATAAAGAATACTCATAATCGCTTTGGCAATCAAATGGTCTTTAAAAGCCTCCACATTGATATCCGGAGATTGAAAAATATTCACTAATTGAATCATTCGTTCAATAATCGGAATTTGCGTATGAGAAGTGGCGGATAAAAGCAAAGCAAAATCATCTACCGTCAAAAGCCATAAAGGAATACGTAGTTTTTCAGCCTTATCCGTGATTTCATCGGAAGTAGAATAAAGGTTATACCGATAATTGGGATCGACTGTATTAATCTTAGAAAAAGCATTTTTATATTCACCAGTAGAATCAAAAATAATAAAGTTGGCATTATAAGGTAAAAAACCTGGACAATTAAATAAATTTTGTAGAATACTAGCAACGCCACAACTTTTTCCACTACCGGTATTTCCAAAAATCGCTAAGTGGTTACTAAATAAATCGTTGACATTTACCCGAATAGGATAATTATTATACAAAGGACTATACCCAAGTAAAATAGCTTCTTCACTATCTTGTGTCACAAGCATCGCAAACTCTTCTCGCGTAATAATCCGTACTGTAGAATTGAGTCCTGGTTTTCGAATAATACCGGTCACAAACTTTCCATTAGCAATCTCACCTAAAAATTTCGTTCCGACAATCCCATCATTAATATTTTCAATTTCCGCAACGACCTTTTTATCTGAATCTTCAAACAATACATGGAGATTCATTAAGTCTTCGACCACTTCTCCACCTTCACGTATCTTAATATTAGCCCCACTATCAGAAATAAATGTGATTTTCTCAAACATATTTCCTTCCCCTTTTCTTCTTTTTTATTAAAGTAAATCTTCTATTTTTTCACGAACATCTTCATCGACAGAGGAAAGAAGATGTCGGATTTTTTCTGCTTTTTCACAGAGTTTTAAATGTTCCTCATAATATTCTAGTTTTTCTTCCACAATTTTAATTTGTCCATGAACTGCATTTCGACTAACATCATTATTCTCGGCAATTTCTCCTAAAGATAAATCACGAAAGTAATAATCTTCAAAATACGCTCTCTGTTTCTCTGTAAATAGAGTGCCGTAGTAATCATACAATTGGTTATAATAAAATTTTCTATCCACAATCTCACCTACATCATGTCTTTAAAAAGTCCATAAATATACTTTTCTATATCAAACGGTTGTAAATCTTCTTTTCTTTCTCCTAAACCAATATACTTAACCGGAAGTTGTACTTCTTCTTTAATCGCAAGCACAATTCCTCCTTTGGCAGTACCATCCAACTTCGTCAAGACAATTCCAGTAACATTCGTAATTTCTTTAAACTTTTTCGCTTGACTAATTCCATTTTGTCCCGTTGTGGCATCCAGTACCAAAAGCGTTTCATGAGGAGCACCCTCTACTTCCCGTGCAATCACACGATTGATTTTTTCTAGTTCATTCATTAAATTCACACGGTTTTGTAATCGACCTGCTGTATCGATAAAAACGACATCATAATCTTCTGCTTTAGCTTTCTTCAATCCATCAAAGACAACCGATGCCGGATCCGCACCTTCTTCTTTTCCAACGAAATCGACCCCTACTTTTTGACTCCACTCTTCTAATTGTTTCGTCGCACCCGCACGAAAGGTATCCCCCGCTACCAATAAAACTTTTTTTCCTTCTTCTTTCAATTTCCATGCAAGTTTGGCAATGGTGGTCGTTTTCCCTACTCCATTCACTCCAACAAAAAGTAAAACCGTCGGTCCACTTTCCGCATAATGAATCTTGTTTGTCATAATAGAATCATCAACATAAATAATGAATAATTCATCGACAATGATTTCTCTCAAATCTTCCGGATTTTCTATTTTTTCCTTCCGTACCCTATCACGTAATCGATCCATAAAAGACATCACGGTATGAACTCCGATATCTGCCATAATCAAAATTTCTTCTAACTCGTCAAAATATTCCTCATTCACCTTGGAATAGCGACTCGTTAAACTCATTAAATTAGAAACGAATCCCTTCCTACTTTTCGTAAGTCCTTTCTCATAAATTTTGACTTCCTTCTTAGGAGAAACTGTTTCCTGTTCTTCCTCAATTTCGACATTTTCTTCTTCGTTTTCCCCTATTTCTTCTTCTTTTTCTTGTACTGGAATCTCATTTTTATCATCAAAGGAAGTAGTATTTCCTTTAAACATATCTTTAATCTTTTGAAATAGTCCCATAAATCCTCCTGTATCATAGATAAGTATACCAAAAAAAAAGAGGATTTCCTAGTCTTTCCAAAGGAATTTTCTGCGAATTTTATCAATTCATTCCACAAGAAAAAAAAGAAAGAAGATGAAATCCAAGTAAAATCATCTTCTTTTTTATTCATAATTTGGGACCACAGTGGCTTTGAATCCATAGTAACCATCTACAAACTCATCCGTATGAAATAAAAGTTTAACGTAATCTCCTGAGATGACGATGGTTTCTGTTGTTTTTGTTTCTCTTCCATATTTACCATACTCTTTTCCAGTTCTATCATACAAGGCAATCCAATCATACATCGATTCATCCGGTTCTTCCGTTTGATACTCCAACGTAACGGTCAAAGAAGTAGCGCCTTCAAAGGTATGTTCATACTCATCATCTAGGTTATTATCATATGGATTATGGTTAGACTCAAACACTGTTCCCACTCCAGTAGTTACATTCGTAATCATGGCATTCCCATTCGGCATAACAAAGGTATTACCTTCTATTTTCGTTCCATTCATTTCAAATGAAGTAACCATATAATCCTCATTGATTGGAGTTAACGTAATTCTGGTAAACATCATTCCATTTGATGGAGTCGCAATAATGTCATTTCTACCTTGAATCGTTACGGAATGTGCCACATACGGACTACTTGCTTTTACCACATTACAACCATCAGACTTTGTTGCAATCATTTGATTCACTAATGCTTCTGATTCACTAGAATAATTAACGGTAATCTTGGCATTATTTTTAGTAGCAGCAGAATAGAACATCAAATCATAACTAGCCACCGAATTACTTAAAATACTAATCGTTGTAGTTAAAACGTAACACCGAGTAAACATAGAACTCATATTGGTTACTCGACGTGTGTCCCAGGCACTTATATCTCCTACACTGGTTAAGACTTCACAATCATCAAACATAAAACTCATATTGGTTACTTGGCCGGTTTCCCAACCACTTAAATCTCCTACACTAGTTAAGGATGAACAACTGGAAAACATACCACCCATATTGGTTACTAGACTTGTATTCCAACCACTTAAATCTAAACTTTTTAAGGCGCTACAACCATCAAACAAAAAATACATAGCAGTTACTTGACGTGTGTCCCAGCCACTTATACCTCCAACACTGGTTAAGACTTTACAATACATAAACATATAACTCATACCTTTTACTCGACTTGTGTTCCAGCCACTTAAATCTAAACTGGTTAAGGCATAACAATAACTAAACATATAAGCCATATCGGTTACTTGTCTCACGTCCCAGCCACTTATATTTCCAACACTGGTTAAGGATTCACAATGGCAAAACATAAAAGCCATATCGGTTACTTGACTTGTATCCAATAACTTTAGTCCCTCAATTGCCGTTAACTTTGTAAATGACGTAGAAGAACTTTTGCTACCAAATAAGTAAGAACTATCTGAGTTCGCAATCACTCTTCCTTCCAAGCCTTGAATATAGGCAGTATAAGTCGAAGAATCATCTGAATTCGGTACCAATAATCCTCGTACCGACCAATCTTTTGCTTCTGAAATATCCCAAGTAAGTTCCTCTGTAGAACCTGTTTTTGACGTCTGTTCCCCTTCAAAGACTATCTTCGTAATAGAATTTTTATATTTCCAAAGTTCTTTATTATAACTATCAGAATCTATTTTTTGAAGAATTGGATCTTTTTGGACATAAACTTCTCCTTCCACAGACTTCGATAATCCCATTCTTCCCCATTCTGCTCGTAATGTTACATCTTTCTCAGGCATTTGAAAATAGTCACCATTCAGTTGTTTCACTTCTTCTGTTACAATTTCCCATCCTTTAAATTGATAACCTTCACAAATAGGAACTGCATCACTTTTTCCGACTGTTTCGTATACAGCATAATCTTTTGCTTCAGGTACCTCACCTACACTACATCCACTTGGGGCATTTCCATCGTAAATCACTTTATAATGTGTTTTTAAACTAGGACTTTCCTTTGTTGTAACATCTTCTTTATCCCCATCTATTTGAGAAACCACTTCACTACTCTTGTTGGTTGGATTAATTTCACTTCCTGTGTAAGAATCTCCTTTTAAATCAATATCTATCGTTAACGTGGCACCTTGTCCTGCCACTAAACCGCTTAAATCCCATGTCACTTTGGGTACTCCGTTATCATCTTCCAACTTTACTTCCCCAAAAGAAGGTTGGATATTCGAAATCTCCTTTAAATCAAAATATTCATTATGAATCCAATCCGTTAATATAAACTTGTCATAAGGAATAGGTAGAACAGAAGCATCAAACAAGACATTGTTCAACGTAGTCATATCCGCAATAAATTGCTTATCACTAACTTTTTTGATAGGATCTAGAACCTCTTCTCCCATTTCGTACTGTACTCCATGAATATTTAACCATGAATATTCACTTTTTAAATATTTGTATTCTCCTATCTGATTCGGAATATCCTCATTCGGATATCCATCCGTTAAGAATAAAACAACACACTCTGTATCTTCTTTCTTGGAATAGTCTTTTAAAATCTCATCTACATGGACAAGCGGTTGATAATAATTAGTAGTTCCTATAGCTTCTAAATGATTTATCTCTCCTATTAAACTGTCCTTATCATTAGTAAAATCCGATACCAATACTGATCCTGTATCGAATGTAATCAATGCTGCTTGATTATTAGGATTCGATAATAAGGAATCTAATAAATTGATAGAATCCTGTTTCACGCGCTCTAATTTATTTCCCGACATAGACCCTGAAATATCAAGAACTAAAATGACATCTGTATTTGGATTTCCTGTTCTTAAAACCGTATCAACTTGAAAGGTAATTCTCGCTTTTCCTTCGCCAATCCATTCGGCACTCTTGTCAACTTTCCAACTTCCTGAATCATTCTCTTCATAACTTAACGTTTGGGATGAAAAAATAATCTTGGGTACAGGTTCATTTAAGGCATAAGAATTCATCAAAAGCCCTATTCCAATCATGAAAACAGCCAATAAACCAATCGTAAGAACTCCAATTCTTTTATGAATCCAAAGAAACGTTTTTTTCATTCAACATTCTTCCTTCCATTATAAAAACAAGGAGCATTTTTTTCTACAAAAAAGGAACACGCTCAGGAGAAAATATACAAATCTTCCATCCTTTACGGTTCCTAGTTTTCTCCTATTCTTAGTATACCCCCCCCCGCCTTGAAAAGTCAACATAGAGTTTATCACGGTGCAAGCGGAGTAAGATAAATCATGTCAAATAGGAATTAACATAGGAAAAGAATAGACAAATTCTCTATTTTTTAGTATAATCATATCGGTTAGTTCTTTCCGACCCAAAAAAAATAGAAAACGAAAGGAGACTTTATGAAGTTTAATAAACCAATTGAAACAAAGATTATTGTTTTAGGTGGTTTAGGCGAAGTTGGAAAAAACATGTATTGTTTAATGCATGGAGACGAAATTGTTATTATCGATGCGGGAATTAGTTTCCCAGAAGGAGAACTATTAGGAATTGACTATGTTCTACCGGATTTTACCTTTTTAAAAGAAAATCAATCCAAAATAAAATGTTTAATCATTACGCACGGTCACGAAGATCATATCGGAAGTATTCCTTTTTTACTTCAAACAGTGGAAATCCCTGCGATTTACGCACCAAATCAAGCAAAGGAATTAATTGCTTTAAAATTAGAAGACCGAAATATTCGTTATGACCATCTTTATGCGTATGATGATAAAACAAAAATTAAATTAAAGAATTTTGAAATTGAATTTTTTAGAACCACTCACTCGATTCCAGACTCTCATGGTGTATATCTAAAAACACCAAATGGAAGTGTTGTCACAACCGGAGACTTTAAATTTGATTTGACTCCGATTGGACCGATGGCTGATTTACATAAAATGGCTGAGTTAGGAAAAAGAGGAGTAGATTTATTAATTAGTGACTCGACCAATGCCCTCAATGAAGGAATGTCGATTAGCGAATCCAAAGTCGATGATACAATGATGGATATTTTTAATCAGTATCCAAATCGTCGAATCATTATTGCCACATTCGCCTCTAATATTTATCGCCTAAAACACATTTTTGAAACTTGTTACAAACACAATCGTAAAATTTGTATTTTCGGAAGAAGTATGGAAAACAACATCCAAATTTCAATTAATGGAGGATATATCAATCATAAAGAATTAATCATCACTCCAGAAGTAGCCAATACATTGAAACCAGGAGAAGTTACTGTTTTATGTACCGGTTCCCAAGGAGAACCTTTGGCTGCTTTATCTAGAATTGCAGATGGAACACACAAACAAGTATCACTTAGACCAGATGATATTGTGATTTTCTCTTCTTCCCCTATTCCAGGAAACGCCTTATCGATTGCCAAAACAATCAACAAATTATATTTAAAAGGAATTCAAGTATTCACAAATAGTACATTTGATGGGGATTTGCATACTTCAGGGCATGCGAATGAAGAAGAACTAAAACTCATGATTCGTCTGATTATGCCAAAATATGTGATGCCGTTCCATGGAGACTACCGGATGTTGAAAAAACATGCCAATATCGCCATTGATTGTGGAATTCCGAAAGAAAATACTTTTGTTCTCGAAAATGGAGATGTCTTAACATTAAAAGATCATGTCATTACCAAGTCGAGAGAAAAAGTATCAGGAGAAGATGTCTACGTCGATGGAAATCGAATTGGAGAAGTAGGTGGCGTTGTCATTCGTGATCGAAAGATGATGTCTAACGATGGAATCCTTGTTGTCATCGCAAATATTGATTTTTCAAAAAGAAAATTACTCATTAAACCAAATATTACAACGAGAGGATTTATTTTGGTAAACGAAAACGAAGAATTAATTAAACAAATTGAAACAACCGCTACCGAAATCATCAACGATTTCCTAACGAATACAAAAGACGAAATCAATGAACTAAAAAGTAAATTAATCAGTGAACTAATCAACTTTACGGAAGAGGTCACCGGTCGAAGACCAATTATTCTTCCTGTCATCATCGATATAAAAAAATAAAAATCGATCAATAAAGAAAGATTAGATGTTTTCCAAAGCATCTAATCTTTTTGTTTGATCTTAGGAATAGAAAGAGAAAAATCCTCTACCGAAGAATGGTAATATTCCAATAATGGATATTGCGAAAGAGAAGATAAATCAAACTCTAAATCTTCGCTACCTGCATCGACGATTTCATTAAAATATTTAATGGAACCAAGGCAATCGACATCGACTGGTTTTCCAGTTAGAAAATCAACATCAGAAGTAGATTCATAATCGTAGTATCCAAATCGAATTTGAGATGGTCCTTGTAAAGACGCATCATACAAGAAAATCTGATTGATATCAAAACAGTATTTGACTTCTTTTCCATCGTAAAAATTAATCGAAATAGGGGCACATTGATCCAAAAAATGAAGAAAAGACACATCCTGTAATAATTGAATATCTACTCGTAAATCGTAACTGTTTTTTTCTTTTTGAATTAAAGTTTTAGACGAGTCACTAGAAGAAAAAGTACCCTCTTCTTCAAAAGTAAAATTTGTATACTGATAAATCGTATTCCAAAAAGAACGAACTGGTCCTAGTTTTTTATAATCAATGGGTTTCTTCGTAAAATAATCACAATAAAGATCATTCAAAGAATCATAGGAAGTCAAAGAATACGGCATCTTGGAATCAAAATTTTTATACCAATACAAAGAATCAACTTTTTCTCGTGACAATAAAGAATCCTGATTATATAACCGTACCTCTCTCGTTTCAGAATTCAAATAACTGATAAAAGAAGGTTCCTTTAACACATCCATACTAAAATCCAAATGAGAATCATCGATATGGAACCATCCACAAACGGAATTTAACGGAATCGGATAGAGAATCGAAGAAGGAAAATCAATCTCTTTTTTTTCTACCAAATCATAATATTTTCTTTGTTCATTCTCATAATAAGCCATATGAAAAACCGTATGATTCTCTTCTACACTTTTGTAAATATAAATATCATTCTGTTTTCCTTGAAAAATCTTTTCTTCCCCCTGATAAATATAAGCATAAGAATCGGAATCCTCATCATAAAAAGGCGAAGAAGGCGTTCGGAATAACCAAACCTGCCCATCCTCCTCTAATATTTCATTACAAATATCAAGTTTTTGGTCTTCACATAGATGAATCGCTCCTGCCATTCGATAAACCATCGTTGGCGTAACGGTATCACCACATTCTTCAAGAATTCTTTGCTTTAAAAGAGAATGCTGTAACTCCTCTTTCAAAGAATCCTTCGTATCCACTACTTCCATATCGGTATATTCCGCACGATAAAAAGTATCTAAATAATCGATATATTCTTCTAAATGAACTTTTTTCAATTGTTCTTCGAAGTAAGACACATTTCGATTCACAAAATCCGTAAGAGAATACCCTTTTAATAGTTTCAATAATTGATACGTTTCATAAGAAATACTACGATAAGAAGAATACGTTCTTTCCGTAGGAGTAAAATAATTCTTCCAATCTTCCGCTAAAAGATAATCCGCTAAAATCGTATTCATACTTTCCACAAAACTTTCTCCATAGGAATCTTTTCGGAAAAAGTAATGAATCTGATACGTATCCGAAGAACTAGAAGAAGAAATTTCTCCAATAAAAGAATTTAAGGCGTGACACAATTCATGAAAAGCAGTCATTTCAGAATAATTTTCTTCTAAAGAAACTTTTCCCAAGGAAGGAGAAAACGAACCAGTCATCAATCCATCTCCTCTTTTCAATGGATAAGATGGATTGATTTCATCGTACATCTTTTTTAAATTTTGATTCAAAATACGAAGATCCACTTGTGGGAATCGTTCTTCTAATCGATCAAGGAAAAGACGGGCTTCCTCCTTAAAACGAGGAGAAAGGTTGATATTTTCTTCTAATGTCTTTCGTACTTCATAAAAAGAAACCGGTTCCATTCCAAATTCAGAAAGAGAAGCGATTTCATCGATATGAAAAATAGAACCATCATATGTATCATAAGAAATTTCCCTATCTATTTCCTCATCCAACGAAGAAACCGTTCCAAAAGACATCATACTTTTTTGAAATTTAGGATTGAGACAGAGAATCGCTCCTAAAATTTCAAAAGATAAAACCATTCCCAAAGTTCCGGCCACTTTTCGTAGTGTAGGTTTCTTTTCTTCTCGAAAAAAGACTTTTTTAGGAAAGCGAAATTTTTTGGAATAAAGAATATGAGAAGGAAAATTCATTTTCACGTACAATGAAAGATAATCATCCAAATAGGGATAAAGACTTCGACAGAAATTTTCATCGTCTCGAACTTCTAAAAAAGTCTTACGATGCCTATCGTCGACATAAACATCAAAAAGTTTTTGATGATAACGAATTCGCATTACTTTCCGGTACTCGTCCATAGAATCCTCCTTTCTACCAAAAAAAAGAAAAAGGGATTACCCCTATTCCATACGCATTTCTACTTCTAATTGACTAGATGGAATCATTCGTACACTACTCCATTCTGACCAATTTCCATATGTAAATTGTTCACACTTTTCCGTACAAGTTTCACAACATTGCGTCTTATCTTCTGAAACGTGTTTTCCTGCGGGACAAAGCCCATCTGTAGGAGGAACACATTCACATTCATAAGGACAATCGGATTCTCCAAATTCTACAGAACGAGAACGATAAAAATAATTCTTTTCACCCTCATGAACGACAACCGTACGGACCTTCTTTGTTGTATTACCAACCAAATCCGTAAGAAGATAAGAAACTTCATACGTACCTGGGACATTCATATCCAAACGAGAAGTATCAATCGTATAGGTTTCAATACCAGAACCTAAATCATCTGCAGAAACATTCAATTTTCCATCAAAGGTAGAACCTACCTGTATATAATAAGGAGAAATAAAATAAAGTTCTGGATCCTCTTTATCAATATTTGAAACAATAACCGTCGCTGGCTTACTTACTTTTCCTTTGGAATTACGTACTCGTAACACCAATTCTTGATTTTCATCTACCACAAACGTATTTTGCGTTTGCCAAGTTTTTCCATCATCAAAAGAATATTCGTTTCCTTTTCCACGACTTTGATCTACAGTGACTGTCACTGACTCATTGGTCCATTCTGTCGTAGAAAGAGAAGCCGTTGGAATCTCCAAACGATTCTGAGAAATATAATTATAAACAAATAAACCAATTACAATAAGAATAAGAGCGATACCCAAAGCAGTGAAGATCATGGTTCCTAATCTCTGATTCTCTCCCAAGCCATTCTTGTTTCCCCTATTCTCTAGAGGGCGACCATATTGATCAATAGGGCCCTGATACGTTACTTTCTGTTTCATCGTTGATCCGTCACCCCTTCTAATTCTTGTCCATCCTCAACAAGAATACTTTCTACTTCACGAGTAGGAGTAGCAGTCACCTTTTTTTGATCCCACTTACTCCATTCTCCCCAATTGGTTTTCGTACAAGTCTTATAACAAGTGTTACAACATTGACCTTCATCATTTAAAGTATATCCAGTAGGACAAGTTCCTGTAGAAGAAGCAAGATTCGAAGAAACACAACGACAAAGATACGGTTCACACTCGTAAGACTCAATCGTTCCTTCACGATAACGATAATACGTTCTACCTTTAATATCTTTTACGATAATGGTTCTTTCTTTTTCTACAAAGTTTCCCGCACGATCGAATGCCGAATAAGTAATTTTATATTCTCCTTCGACACTGGTATCAATCGAACTAGGAACTGCTGTATAATTATTACTTAAGCCCGATTCTTTATCAGATACTTGTACGCCATAAGAAGGAGTAAAATTAGAACCCATTTGTATCGTCGTAGAACTTTCAAACACCATCGTAGGAGGAGTACGGTCAATATTCGATACAACAACAAGATTCTTCTTACTTAACTTATTCTTTATATCCATAACTTGAATTTCATATTCTCCATTTTCTGTTACTTCATAAGTAGAATTCGTTTGCCAAGTTTTTCCTCCATCAAAAGAATAAGATTGAATATTCTTACTATCATTCGTAATTTCAATCATCACATTATCCGTTGTCCACTCTTCTGTGGATAACTGATAAGTAGGAAAACTAATCAAAGGTTGATTATCCATATAAAAATACATAGATACCAATAAAACAACAATAAGAAAGATGCAGATTGCGATAATAAAGATTAAAATTTGTTTTTGTTTTTTATTGGAAACTTTTTCTAAGACTTGATCTTCACTAAACATAGAAATCATCCTTTCTATTCTATATAAATATATCAAAATAAAGAAAAAGTTACAAGTAGGATTTCAAAGAAAAGAAGGAGTTCCTCCTCCTTCTTCTATTTCTTTTCTTCCTGTCCAACTCTTCTCGAAACAACTTCTTTCGTAACGGTAAACATATCCTCTTTCAAAGGATAACGAACGGTCGCCACCACTTCTTCCATATCAAGTTTTTTCAAAACCAAGGAAATTTCTAAGTCTGCCGTAACTCCTCCATGACTGGAAAGAGAATTATTGGCCTTTTCATAATAATCAGAATAAGTAACCGTAACCTCGCTTTGAATTTGAAAAGAAGTACCAGTTCCAGTAACTTTTTGACTATCATTTAGCATTTCTTCTTCCTCATGAACGACATTTCCATTTCCATCTTTATAAACAATTTTTCCTTTTACATAATAGTCGTAATCATAAGAAATTTCACTATCATAAGTGGCTGTATAATCTAAATGATTTTGAATATTTCCTACTTCTCTACCAACATAAACTCTTCCTTCTGGCATACAAGTTCCATCTTTTTTACATAATTCATAAGTGACATTTCCATCATCACTAATCGGTGTAGGAAGTTGTCCATCCGTATAAGAATAAGATGCTGAAATAAACAATATAATAGAACATACAAAACAAATACTTGCGATAATAATTAAATTTTTCTTTGGAATTTTTTTCATTCTTCCACCTCCATAGAATCTATTTACTTTCTTTCAGTATACAGTTTAAAAAGTGTTCATGCAAGTTTTTTTAGATAACTTATCCATAATTAGGAACGATAGTTGCTTTGAAGCCATAGTATTCATTGATAGAAGAATCCGTATGGAATAAAATCTTCACATATTCACCAGGAATCACTATCGTTTCTGTTTTCTTCATATGTCCTCCGTACTTTCCAAGCTCTGTTCCAACTCTGTCATATAAACAAATATAATCCCAATTGATACCTTCGGTTTGATACTCCAAGGTAACAGTCAAAGAAGTAGCCCCCGCAAAGGTCTTTTCGTACTCTTCGTTTAGATTATTGTCATAGGAGTTATGACTAGATTCAAAAGCAAAGCCTTGTACTACCACAATGTTAGAAATGGATACGGATCCATCCGGCATCACAAAGGAATTTCCTTCCACCTTACTTCCATTCATGTCAAACGAAGTTACTAGATTATTTCCAGAAACAGATGATAACGTCACAGTATCTCCTACAAAAGCAGAGTCTGGATGTGCTTCAATATCCTCATTTCCCGTAACCACAATCGAATGTCTACTTTCTACGACAATATCTGTAATTTTAGCTTCTTCATCCGGCATTTCAAACGTATTTCCTTGTATCTCTTTTCCATTCATTTTAAACGATACAACTCTATAATTTCCAGAGGACGACACCAGTGTTACTGTGTCCTTTAATGAGGTCTGTTCCTTATTCGCAACAATATCATACACCGAAGATTCTAGGGTAACAGAATGAGGTTCATTAACCGTTATAACCGCTTTAAATCCATAGTATGCATTCGTGGCGGAATCAGTATAAAAAACAATCTTAACATAGTTTCCTGGAATCACTATGGTTTCCGTTGTTCTTGTCGAACCTCCATACTTACCAAGTTCCACTCCGGATTTATCATATAAGTAAACCCAGTCAAAGTCCGTTTCCGTCTGGTATTCTAGAGTGACTGTTAAGGAAGAAGCTCCCGCAAATTTTTTCACATATGATTCATTGAGATTATTTTTATACGGATTATGATCCGATTCAAAAATTGCACCTTCAAACGCCTCAATATCTGAAATTGTTACCGGTTCGTCTGGCATTATAAAGGAATTTCCCTCTACCAAAGTACCATTCATTCGAAATGACGTTACGGCATATTTTCCAGATGGCGATACCAACTTCACTGTATCTCCTAATCCAGTCGAGGTTTGATTAGCAACAATATCATACGGTGGAGATTCTACCGTGATAGGATGAGATTCATTATAAATCACAATTGCCCTAAAGCCATAATAACTATTGTAATCGTCATCTGTAACAAAATTTAATTTTACATAATCTCCTGGAATAACGATCGTTGTCGTTTTTCTGTTACTTGTTCCGTCATGAATTCCATCTATATCATATCTGTTATCTAACTTATCATATAAATAAATACTATCACCATAAATATCGCCATAACCATAGAGTTGATAATCTAAAGTAACGGTCAAACTTCCCGCACCATCCAATGTTGCTTCATAGATTTCATTCAAATTACCACCATATGGATAATGCTCTGACTCAAGAATTTTTCCTTTCACTGCTATAATATCGGAAATCTCTACATCCTCGTCTGGCATCACAAAGGAGTCTCCCTCTACCAAAGTACCATTCATTTTAAACGATGTCACCACATAATTTTCTGAAGGTGACACTAACTCCACTGTATCCCCTAATACAGGCGAATCGTTACTCAAACCAATATCATATGGTGGAGATTTTAATTCAACAGAATGAGGTGCATTAGGAGTAATAATAGCCTGAAAACCGTAAAGTTCATTGAAACTTCCATTGGTAACAAAATTAAGTTTTACGTAATCTCCCGGAATAATGATAATGTCTCCCGCATTCATCCATCCTTCATATTCCCCATATTGTTTGCCAGTACGATCATATAGATAGATATAATCTTCATCTGTAGAATAGTGTAACATAATAGTCAAACTTCCGGCTCCTTCAAACGTTGCTTCATAGACCTCATTCAAATTATCACCATACGGATTATGTTCTGATTCCCATCCATCCACAACCGTTACATTGGTAATAATCACATCTTTATTCGGCATCTTGAAAGTATTTCCTTCCATTGGAGTTCCATTCATCTCAAAGGAAGTTATCAATTTATGATCCTGATTCGACGTTAACTTAATTTCAACATATGGGAATGCAGATGATTGTGAAGAAACAATGTCATTTCTACCCTGGATTGTTATAGAATGACTTTGATATTCTTGTTGGTTTCCTTTCATTACATTCGAGTTTTCATTATTTTTAGTTGCAATCATTTCCTCTACTAAATCAAGAGAACCGCTAGAATAAATAACAATAATTCGGGCACCATTGGTTGTCGCTGCATTATAAAACATCTTAGAATAAGAAGTTACCAACGGATTCAAAATACTAATTGTTGTAGTAAGAAAATGACACTCAGAAAACATGGAACTCATATCAGTTACTCGACCCACATCCCAACTCTCGATATTTCCGATACTTTCTAAAGACGTACATCCAGAAAACATCCCATTCATGGCGGTTACTTCACTAGTATCCCAACTACTTAAATCTAACTTCACTAAGGATTGGCAACCGTAAAAAACAGAGCGCATGTTATTCACCTGGCGTGTATCCCAATCACTAATACCTTCTAAACTCGTCAAGGCTCCACAACTGATAAACATACTACTCATATCGGTTACATGACTTGTGTCCCAACCGCTTAAATCTAAACTGATTAAGGATGAACAATTATCAAACATATCACCCATACTGGTTACTTGATCTGTTTTCCAACCACTTAAGGATAAAGATTTGATAGATTTACAATAAGAAAACATTTCCCACATGTTGGTTACATGACTCGTATCCCATTGACTTAAATCTCCCACACTGGTTAAGGATTTACAGCTAGAAAACATCTGACTCATACTGGTTACTTGACCTGTGTTCCATCCGCTCAAACCCTCTATACTAGTCAAGGAATCACAAAATAGAAACATCTGGCTCATATCAGTTACCTGACTTGTATCCCAAGTATCTAATCCCTTGATTTCGGTACCCTTAAAACTATAAAAAACTTCATTTAAACTCAAACCAACTTTCCAATTATTTACGATTAACTCACCAGTAGTTCCAGAAAACATAAAGTCCCAATCTGATACCGAACTGATATCCCAACCACTCAAATCCAAACTAATTAAGGCGATACAATTATAAAACATCCTTTCCATATTGGTTACTCGACCAGTGTCCCATCCATTTAAATCTAAATTAGTTAATGTGTTACAACCAGAAAACATATAACGCATATTGGCTACTTTACTTGTATCCCAGCTACTTAAATCCAAACTAGTCAAAGCTTTACATTCTTCAAACATAGAACGCATATCGGTTACTTGACCGGTTTTCAATCCACTCAAATTTAAGTTTCTTAAAAAATTACAATTAGAAAACAAGTAACTCATATTTACCGCACTGAGAGTATTCCAGTTACTCAAATCTACATCAAATAAGGAATAGCACTTTGAAAACATATAACTCATATTCGTTACATGACTCATATTCCATCCCTTGATACCTTCCAAATCCGTTAGAGAACCACATTCTTCAAACATATTCTGCATATTGGTTACTTGACTTGTATCCCATCCGCTGATACTTTCAAGACTCTCAATAAAATTACAGCCAGAAAACATATAACTCATATTGGTTACTCGAGCTGTGTCCCATCCGCTAATACTTTCAAGACTTTCAAAACTACAGTTAATAAACATACCACTCATATCTAATACTTGTCTTGTGTCCCATTTGCTAATACCTTCGAGACTTTCAATAGAATCACAGCTATAAAACATATTACTCATATTAGTTACTTGACTTGTGTCCCATTCACTGATAGCTTCCAAACTTGTTAAAGCATAACAGTAAGCAAACATATAACTCATATCGGTAACCTGACTCGTATCCCATTCTCTAATAGCTTCCAAACTTGTCAAAGCACGACAACCATCAAACATCTGACTCATATTCGTTACTTGACTTGTATTCCATTCACTAATAAAATTTAAATCTATTAAAGAATGACAACCTTGAAACATAAAGTCCATATTTACTACTTTACTAGTGTCCCAGCCATTTAGATTTCCAACACTAATTAAGGGTTCGCAACTATAAAACATATGACTCATATTGGTTACTTGGGAAGTATTTAATAATTCTAATCCCTCAATTGTGGTTAGTTTTAAAAATGAATTAGAATATCCATCTCCACCGCCAAACAAATAAGAACTATTCGGATTTGCAATTACTTTTCCACCTAATCCTTGAATGTAAGCAGTATAAGTAGAAGGGTCTTCTGGATTCGGTATCAATAATCCACGAACAGAACCATCTTTGGCTTCCGAAATATCCCAGGTAAGTTCATCCGTAGAACCATCTTTCGTTGTTTGCTCTCCTTCGATTACTATCTTTGTAATAGATTCTTTATATTGCCACAACTCACCTTCATAACCATCAACACCTATTTTTTGTATTATCGGTCTAATTTCTCTATAAACAGTCCCATCCATAGTTTTTGATAGACCCATTTTTCCCCATTCTGCCTTAATCGTCACATCTTTCTCTGGCATTTTGAAATAATCATCATTAATAATTCCTACCCCGTCCGTAGCAATTCTCCAACCTTTGAATTGATATCCCTCACAAGTTAAAACATCATCATGTTTTCCAACTGTCTCATATACAGCATACTCTTTTACTTCAGGTACCTTATCCACACGGCATCCATCTGGTACGTTTCCATCATAAATTACTTTATAATGTGTTTTTAAGCTTGGACTGTTGGTTACCGTAGTATCTTCTTCATCCTCTTCTATTTGAGAAACGACGTTACTCTTCTTATTCGTTGGATTAATTTCACTTCCCGTATAAGAATTGTCCTTTAATTCAACATCTATCGTTAAAGTAACCTTCTGACCTGATCCTAAACCACTCAAATCCCATGTGACTTTGGGTACTCCATTATCATCTTCTAATTTTACTGTTCCAAAAGAAGGTTGAATATTCAAAACATCTTTTAAATCAAAATAGTCATTATTAATCCAATCCGTTAATATAAAATTATCATAAAGAGTCGGCACAACAGAGGCATCAACTAAAGCATTTCTCAATGTAATCATATCCGCAATGAATTGTTTGTCACTAATTGCTTTAATTGGATCCAATATTTCTTTTCCCATTTCATACTGAATTCCATGAATATTTAACCATGGGTAAGCTGTCTTCAAATAGTAATATTCTCCGATTTGATTTGGAACATCAACATTAGGATACCCATCAGTCAAGAATAGGAGAACACAATCCGTATCCTCTTTCTTTTGATACTTTTTTAAGATTTCATCCGCATCTACAAGAGGTTGATAATAATTCGTATTACCTTCTTCAGAAAGAAGACGAACTTTTTCTATTAAACCATCTTTATCATTAGTAAAATCCGATATCAATTTCGAATCCGTATCAAAACTAATCAATGCGGCATGATTGTTAGGATCCGAGAGTAACGAATCTATTAAATCAATAGAATCTTCTTTCACTCGATTCAATTTATTTCCTGACATAGACGCTGAAACATCAAGAACTAGAATAACATCCGTATTCGGATTTTTTTTCTTCAAAACCGTATCGACTTGAAAAGTAATTCTGGCTTTTCCTAATCCAATCCATTCGGCACTCTTTTCCACCTGCCAACTTCCTGGTTCCTTCTCTTCATAACTTAACGTTTTTGAAGAAAAAGAAATCTTGGGTACTGGTTCACTTAAAGCATATGAGTTTATCAAAAGCCCCATACAAATCATAAAAAAGCCTAGTAACCCAAGAGATACAAATTTCAAATTCTTATGAATCTTTAAAAAAAAACGGTTCATAAATTTTCCTCCATCTAAAAAACAAGGGCACCTTATTTTTTACCAAAAAAGAAAAAGAAACACGTATTCTATTTATAAAAATTGCATTTACGGTTCCTATCCTATGCCTACAGTATATATGAACTTCTCTCAAAAAGTCAACAAAAAAAAGAAGCAACCTCTATTTTGCTTCTTCTTGTGCCCTTGTTTCCCGAATGACCGTAACTTTAATAGTTCCAGGATACTGCATCGTCGATTCGATTTGTTCTTTAATATCACGAGCAATCTTATGAGAAGTTAAATCATCTACCTCTTCCGGTTTGACAATCACACGTAATTCTCGTCCAGCCTGAACAGCAAATGTCTTGTCTACTCCTGGAATATCATTTCCAATAGACTCTAACTGTTCTAACCGTTTGATATAGTTCTCTAAAGAATCATTTCTCGCACCAGGTCGAGAAGCACTCAACGCATCCGCAATGGCCACAATCACCGAAATGATACTCGTTGCTTCTGTATCTCCATGGTGAGAAGCGATAGAATTCACAACCACTTCATTCTCATGATACTTTTTCGCTAAGTCAACACCAATAGAAACATGACTTCCTTCTACCTCGTGGTCAATGGCTTTCCCAATATCATGAAGAAGTCCAGCTCGTTTTGCCAAAGTGACATTTTCCCCTAACTCTCCTGCTAGAAGTCCTGATAGATGGGCAACTTCAATAGAATGTTGTAACGCATTCTGACCATAACTGGTTCGAAATTGAAGTTTTCCTATCAATTCTACCAATTCCGGATCTACTTTCGTCAATCCCAATTCAAACAAAGCATTGTTTCCATATTCGATAATTTTCGCTTTCATATCTTTTGAAACTTTATCGTACAACTCTTCAATTCGCGTTGGATGAATTCTTCCATCTTTCAATAAAGTTTCCAAAGTAACCCGCGCAATTTCACGACGAAGTGGGTCAAAACTAGATAACACAACTGCTTCTGGAGTATCATCAATAATCAAGTCCACACCCGTAATTGCTTCTAACGTACGAATATTTCTTCCTTCTCGTCCGATAATTCGTCCCTTTAAATCATCATTCGGTAAATTGACAACCGTAACCGTCTGCTCATTCGCAACATCGGATGCAAACTTCTGCATAACACTGACCATCAATTCCTTTGATTTCTTGTCTACCTCTAATTTTGCTTCGTTTTCTGTCTCACGAATATAAGCGGTAATCTCTTTCGACATAGCCTCTTTGACTTCTGCCATGACTCTTTCTTTTGCCTCATCAGGACTAATTCCTGAAATTTCATGTAATAAATTCAACTGTTGTTGTTTAATTTCTTCCACTTTTACTTGTTCATCTTGGATCTCTTTTTGCTTCGCAAATAATTTTCCTTCTCGTTCATCCAACGTAGATTCCCTTTTTTGATATAGTTCATCACGTTTATCCATATTTTTCTCACGTTGAATCAAACGTTCTTCCGATAGCTTTACTTCGTTTTTCTTTTCTTTTAGTTCCTTCTCATAATCCATTTTTAAACGATGAATTTCTTCTTTCGTTTCTAAAATAGAGTCTCTCTTTGCTTTTTCATTTTCTTTGCGTGCTTTTTCAGACAAAGCCTCAATCTTTTTAGAAGCGTTCGTCTCTCTATAGTTATTCACAAGAACACAAATAATAAATCCAATAAATAGTCCCACAACGAACAGTAAAATGGAGATTCCAACTGACATCATATTTCCCTCCATTTTCATGTATATAATTAATTAAAAATCATAACATCTAATTCTATTTTAAGATTTCCACCAAAATAAGTCAAGAAAATCTACATAACCCCTAAACAAACAGAAAGAAAAAAGCCACAAACATCTTCGCCAATAATTGACAAAATATAACACTTTCTGTAAGAAAAGGAACAATGCTTGACAAATCTTTTTCTTTTTTTATTTACAGTAAAATAAAAGTAAACAAAAAAAAGAAGCCTTTCTCTAAAAAAAGGGGTTCTTTCTTCTTTATTCTTTTGAATCTTTATGTTCCGATATACCATAATATTCACGGACTTTTCCTTCTAGTTCATCGGCAAGGTCCTTATGATCTTTTAAGAACAATTTGACATTTTCTTTTCCCTGTCCAATCTTCTCTCCCTGGTAAGCATACCAAGCCCCACTCTTCTCTAAGACCCCTGCTTCACTAGCCAAATCGATGAGTTCTCCTTCGTGAGAAACACCTTCCCCATACATGATATCCACAATCGCTGTTTTAAAGGGAGGGGCTACTTTGTTCTTTACTACCTTCACGGTCGTCTTATTACCGATGATTCCATCTCCCATTTTGAGCGATTCGCTACGACGGACATCTAAACGAATGCTGGCATAAAATTTGAGTGCTCTACCACCCGGAGTCGTCTCTGGATTTCCAAACATGATACCGACTTTTTCACGTAACTGGTTGATAAAAATAGCCGTCGTCTTCGTCTTTGAAATCGTTCCCGAAAGTTTCCGAAGAGCCTGACTCATCAATCGAGCCTGTAATCCAACATGGGCATCCCCCATATCTCCATCAATTTCTGCCTGAGGAACAAGTGCCGCAACACTATCGATTACCACAATATTGACTGCTTCACTGCGAACCAATGCTTCACAAATTTCTAACGCTTGTTCTCCTGTATCGGGTTGTGCCAACAAAAGTTCATTAATATCCACACCCAAATTTTTCGCATAAACAGGATCGAGCGCATGTTCGGCATCGATAAATGCGGCCCTTCCTCCTCGTTTTTGTACTTCGGCAATGGCATGAAGGGCAAATGTGGTCTTACCACTAGACTCAGGTCCATAAATCTCTATAATCCTTCCCTTTGGATATCCTCCTACACCCAAAGCAATATCGAGAGCCAAACTTCCACTGGGAGTAACATCTAGTTCCATGTGCTTATTCTCTCCCAATTTCATAATCGCACCTTTTCCAAATTGTTTTTCAATATCACTAAGTACTTTTTCTAATGCTGCATCTTTTGCATCTGTTTTTCCCATATAAATCCTCCTATAGTTGTATCTTGATAAATCCATCATAATACACTTTTTTGAAAAAATCAACCCTAAATCAAACAATCGTTTTATAAAATGTATGTTCGAATATCAATGATGTTCTTTATCTACCATTATTATACAAAAAAAAGAGTTCTTTCGAACTCTAAGACAAACAAAATTTTCATTTTTTTATTTATCATCGCTAAAAAGAATCTTTTTATTTTGTGAATAATACTGAATCATCGAAACCAAAGACATGATAGTCGCAAAATAGATAAAGAATAAATCGATGCGAACTCCATAATATTCAAATGGTAAATTCTGAAAGAACATTAAAGTCATTCCGACCATCATCGCAGCCGTCTTTACCTTTCCTGAAGAAATAGCAGCCACTACTTTTCCTTTAGAAGCAGCTTCCATCTTAATTTCGTTCACAACAATATCTCTTCCAACAATAACAACTGGTACTAGCGCAGGTAAATATCCTTCTGCGGCAAAAATAATGAGAATTGGATTCACCAAAATTTTATCAGCAATCGAATCCAATAATTTTCCTCGATCCGTTACCAAATTATATTTTCTAGCGATATATCCATCCAAGAAGTCAGTGACAGAAGCAAGTAAGAAAATTCCTCCCGCAATCACATAACGCAAATCCAAATCGATAAAAGTACGAACGACAGGAAATTCCACTCCCACCATATCGAAAGGGAATAGTAAAAGAACCATTACCACAACTGCTAAAAAAATACGTAACACGGTTAATTTAGTAGGTACATTCATATAAAACACTTCTCTTTCCTAATAATTCACTTGTGACGGGTGGCTTTCTATTCGAAAGATGAATCCATCCCAAAATCACTAATAAAAGAATAAGAATCGCAATTAATACAAATAAAACTGGTTTCAAGGGAAATTCTTTTTTTACAGGAATTTTCGTATAAGGAGAAACTACTTTCTCTTTCTCTTCGTCTTCTCCTTTCTTTTTAGAACGAATTTCCTTAATATTTTCTAGAGAAATCTTCGAAGTCTTTTCAAACATAAAATCATTGAATTCCTCCAAAACCATATTCACATTCAATCCTAAATATTTGGCATAGTCCTTGACGTACCCTCGAAGTAAAAAAACATCCTTAAAAGCCCGGACGTTTCCCTCTTCCATGTTTTCCAGTTGCACGACGGACATATTCAAATCTTCACTTACTTCGTCTAAACTAACTCCATTCTTTAGTCTAGCTTGTTTCAAATATTCCCCAATTTCTTTCAATGGTTAACACCTCAATTTATAAAAAAATAAATAGTACTTAATAAGCCATGTTCTGTACCTATTTCTAGGTGGCAAACATTTATCTACCGAAAATTCGGTCCCCGATTCCGTTCTAATTCCTTCCTCGAAGCTCCCCTACCAATATTTGGGTTTCTCACTCGTGGGGTTTACCACGTTTCACCTTTTTCTTTCGAAAAAGTATCGTCACTGTGGCACTTTACAATTACTCATTCCTTATCCAATGACTTAGGAATTTTCATCGCCGTTAGCAATGCTACCTAAGGTTATTTTTTCCCTTAGCACGAACACGAAAGGCATTCCAGCCTTTGTGAGCATGGACTTTCCTCTATATTACAAGAATATAGCGTTTGCCCAAGTACGATTTATTCTTCCTCTTCTTCACTTTCTTCTGTTTCTTCGTCATGTCCTACTTCTACACTACGTTTTTCACTTCTAGAAGAAGGATTCCCATAAACGATTTTTTCCAAATTAGAAACACGTCGCATCAAATCTACATTGGTTACTTCCTTATTCTCTCCCGTCTTCGCAATATCAATACTCATTCTCACATTCCGAAGTTCTCTTTTTAAGTTCATAATCTCCGATTGTAATGCTTCTCTTTCTTTTTCCAATTCTAAAATTTTATGGTCATAAATTTCATAATCGCCTATCACCATATCTAAAAACTGATCGACTTCTTTTAAACGATATCCTCTGGTATCAATTTTAAAATCTTTGTCCAAAATATCTTGTACCGAAAGTACAGGCTTTTCGTCCATTTTTATCACCAACCCTTACGCCTAATATTATCCCAAAAAAGAAGGGAAAAGTCAACGTCCTAGAATATCATATTTTTTCCTATCGAAAAGAAGAAAGACGTTCACAAATAAAGAAATCCCCATACTTCTTTGCTTTTTTCAAGTCTTTCGCCGAACGAATGGTCCACAAATAGATAGGAACAGAAGAACGCCAATGTTTCACAAAGCGATTCGGAACACCTGACAAATCATATGAAATAAAGTCAGGATGGATAAAAAGAGAAAGAAACAAAGAACGATGAACCAAGAAACAATAGAGAGGGTTTTGTTCCTCTGTTTTTGGTGTCATAAGGATTCCAACAGGAAAATCACTATGGTGTTTCAAATACGAAACAATTCGAAAATCAAAAGATTGGAGACGAACCTCTCCAGAATAAGTAGAAAGAACCTTCAAAATTTCCTGACAAGTTTTTCGATAATTTCGACAACGTTTCACTTCAATCAAAAGAGGTACTTTTCCGGAAACGAATTTTAATACGTCCGAAAAAAGAGGAATTTTAGAAGAACTTTCTAAAAAAGAATAGGAAGAAAGTTCCTGAAAACTACAATCTTCTATCTGGCGAGATACTCCCATCAACCGTTTCAAATTGGAGTCATGGAACACAACCAATTGAGAATCCGTAGTAAGATATAAATCGAGTTCAATAGCCAAATGATGTTTCAAACTTTTTTGAAAAGCCTCCATCGTATTCTCGACAATTCCATTTCCATGATATCCACGATGAGAAATCAAAAATTCAGATGAAATCTCCATTGTCCTTCCTTCCCTTCATAAGTAATTTCCTACTCTTCATTATACCACGTTGATGTCTCTTTGTCCCCATATAAAGACGAATCATCAAAGTATCTTGTTCCATTTTTCCTAACGTTTCAAACACTTCTAACCATCCCATCGATATCACCCAACACAAATCTACAACAAAATTTCTTTTTTGACATCCCTTTCGACAAAACTAGAAAAAAAGAGACAAAGAAAGAAAAAAAATCCTCAAAAATCAAGGAAAAAGGAACGAAAAGAAGAGAAGCAATTCTTTGAAAAAAAGATGGTAAGAAAAAAGAAAATATAGTATAATACACTATAGGTGACATTATGAGAATCCAAGAACAAAAAAAACAAGCAAAAACAAAATCAGAAAATGGCACTCATTCAAATGAATTATATCAATTATTAAATCAAAAAAAGACTAGTTATGCCAAACGAGGAATGGACTTAGAAGAAGACATCAATCAATCGAATGATTACTACCGAGAAAAAAAGGTGGCGTTCATCTATAAAAAGCCCACTCCGATTCGGTTAGTCAAAGTAGATTATCCAACTAAAAACGGAAGTGTTACGGCTGTTAAAATCAAAGAAGCTTATTTTGAAGCTCCTTCGACGACAGACTATAACGGAATTTATCTTGGAAAATACATCGATTTTGAAGCCAAAGAGACCCAATCTACAACGTCTTTTCCTCTAGATAACATTCATCCACATCAAATAGAGCACTTACGAAATATTACCATTTGCGGAGGAATTGGTTTTATTATCGTCCGTTTTACCTTATTGAGAAAAACGTATCTACTCGAAGCAAAAGATTTTTTTGATTACATAGAAAATCATGAAAGGAAGTCAATTCCTCTAACGTATTTTCAAGAACAAGGACATCCGATCGAAGAAGGATTTCGTCCGAAATTAAACTATCTAAAAATTGTCGAAGAAATTATTGGAGGTGGAAAGTGTGACAAAAATGAAATTTAATAGTCGACCAGCTATACAAAATAAAAAAACTTCATCAAACTATACAAAGAAAGGAAAGAAAGAAACCCATGTCACGAAGAAAGAAGAAAGAATCTTTCTGGGTGTTTGTTTAGGAATTTTCGCAGCGGTTTTAATCTTTAGTTATTTTAAAATCGGTGGAATGTTGACCGCAGTAATGGCAATCGGAGTTCTACTCATTGTCGGGTTTGCCAAATTGATGGAACGGATTCGAAGACATAAAATATTACGAAGAATCGTCAATGTCTTTATCATTCTCTTCCTAGTTCTCGCTTTGGCAGCCTGCGGAGGAGTCGCTTACTTCTTTGTCTATATCGTTCAAAACGCACCAGAATTTGACATTGAACGTTTAAATAAAAGAGAAGCAAGTATTCTTTATGATAATCAAGAAGTCGAAGTCATCAAATTAGGTTCTGAATTAAGAGAAAATGTAACTTACGATGATTTACCAGAAGTATTCATCGATGCTTTAATCGCTACTGAAGATTCTAGATACTTTCAACACAATGGATTCGATGCACCTCGTTTTATCAAGGCAAGTATTGGTCAAGTACTCAATAAATTAAAAATCAAAAAATCCAATGCAGGTGGTGCTTCGACAATTACCATGCAGCTTGCGAAAAACACCTATACAGATGCCAAACAAAGTGACTTAGATGCTGAAGGAATTATCCGTAAGTTTACCGATATTTATATCGCTGTATTCAAACTAGAGAAACAATACACAAAAGAACAAATTATCGAATATTATGCAAATAGTCACGAATTAGGAAGCAATGCTTTTGGAGTAGAACAAGCATCCCAAACTTTCTTTGGAAAAAGTGTAAGAGACTTAAATCTATCGGAAGCAGCGACCCTAGTAGGGGTCTTCAATAACCCAACGGCTTACAATCCCCTTACCCATCCAAATCAAGCCGAAAGCAGAAGATGGCAAGTTCTAGAACTCATGGTCAAACATGGATATATTACTTGGGATGAAGCCAATGCTGCGGCCGCCATTCCAATGACGCAGCTTACCGCCGAAAAGTCAAAAAGCAGTGAATATTTTTACTCTTATATTGAAGTCGTAGTCAAAGAACTAAAAGAAAAATGGGGAATTGACCCTTACTATACAGGTGTAGAAATCTACACAAATATGGATAGACAAAAACAGCAAGGAATCGATGATATCTTCAATGGAAATTCTAATTTCCAATGGAAAGATGATAAAATTACAGCCGGAGTTGCTGTCATCGATGTAGATACCGGAAAAATTGTAGCGATTGGTGGAGGAAGAGACAAAACCGCACCAGGAATGACAATCAATACGGCTACCCAATTAAATAAACAAATTGGATCTACCGCAAAACCAATTTTCGATTATGGTCCAGCCATCGAATACCTTGGTTGGTCTACTTATGAACAAATCAATGATGAACCTTGGACTTACTCTGGTGGTCAAAGCGTAAACAACTCAGACCGAAGCTTCTGGGGATGGATGAGTATGAGAACCGCTCTTGCGCAATCACGAAACATTCCTGCTTTAAAAACCTTCCAACAAGTACAGAGTCAAGTAGGAAATAAAAAAATACTCGAATTCGCTACCGGTTTAGGAATTCATCCAGAAGTACAAAATGGCTATGTTCATGAAGCCCACGCTTTAGGAGCCTTCACAACCAATGAAGGAACCACACCTCTCCAAATGGCCGCAGCCTATGCCGCTTTCGCCAATGGAGGAACTTATTACGAACCACTCACAGTCAATAAAATTGTCACAAGATCGACAGGAGAAGTCATCAACTGTGAAGGAACTTCTCATAGAGCGATGAGTGATTCGACAGCCTTCATGATTACGGACATGTTAATCACCGCTGTAGAAAACGGAATCAGTGGTGGAGCCAAAGTAAACGGTGTCACAGTCGCTGCCAAAACAGGTACTTCAAGTTATACAGATGAAGATAAAAAATACTATGGATTTCCAGGAAATGCCATCAATGATGCTTGGATTGTCGGATACGACCCAGAATATTCCATTGCGATGTGGTATGGATACGAAAAGAACACGAGAGGATACTATAATACCGATGTGCAAGCGGTAAAAGCGAGAGGAAATCTCTACAACGCGTTAGGAAATGTTGTCTTTGCGAAAAACGGGCAAACCTTCCAAGTACCAGATAGTGTCGTTCGAGTAGGAGTAGAAGTAGGAAGCAATCCAGCCAGACTACCAAGTAGTAGTACGCCATCAGATCAAATCACTTATGAATATTTCATAAAAGGAACTGAACCACAAGAAATATCAAACCGCTACAACAAAATTGCAACCCCTACCGGATTAAAGGTTTCTTACGACACGGAATCAGAAGTCATTACAATTCGTTGGAATCCACAAAATACACCAACAGGAAACGCTAGTTATGGAAACTTCGGATACAATGTCTACTTTGGAAATGTTCTTCTCGGATTCACAACCAATACAACTTATACATTAAAAGCCAATAAGAATATTGAGGGAACCTACAAAGTAACGGCTTCTTTTGAAAACTATGATGGAATGGAAAGTGCCCCAGCGACCTTCGAATTCTCTCTTGCAAGTCAAACAATGCCAACAGAAGACACTTACACCATCACACTAAGTGGAGAAGAACAAGTATCTATCAACAAAAACGCAAAATACACAGATTCAGAAAACCCAGTAACGGTCTTAAAAAATGGAAAACCCGTTTCAAGTAGTGAATACACTGTAACCACAACAATTAAAAGTCCATCAGGTACAACTGTAACAGAAATCGATGGAACGACAACCCCATTGGAAACAGGAACCTACACCATTACTTATACGGTTGAAATCAATGGAAAGAAACTAACAAAGACAAGAAGCATCATCGTATCATAAAAAAAATGGCAAAAGAAAAGAAGGAGAAAACAAAACGTTTTCTCCTTTTGTTTGAAAACTTTTGAAAAATCCGAAAAAAAAATAACAAATATTTTTATCACCTTTATACAGATACAACATGAAGATCATCAAAGTATTGTATGACATCACGAATTACCTTTTCTATTGGAATATTTAACCAATTAACTTTTGGATCATTTAGCATTGTTAAATATCTTTTAGAACTTAAAATTTGATTCAATCTTGAAATAATATCTGAAATATTATTTTCTTTCATATTAGAATCATTAAATATTAAAATTTCCAAACACTTTTCTAATTTTGATTTATCAATTCCAGCAATATAAATTAAATAGTAAAAATCAAATAAATCTTTGTATCTTGTAGACCGAAAACCAAGTTTTAATAATGACTTTAATTTTTCAGTTAAAATTTGTTCTTTCGAATTGATTAATAGATTAGCACTTTGATTAAATATATCGAAATGAAAGCAATATTCATCTTGTTCAATATCAAATTGTTTATGAACACCTATATCTAACTTCGTATTTATACTATTACCAAAAGAATCTAAAAGTTGTATATGAACTCTTTTTCCATTATAATCTTGGTGGTGCAATTTCTTTATGAATCCATTCATTTTAATTTCTATATTATCATTAACATGATTAAGCTTATCAATAAAATTTCTAATAGAATCATCATCTAAAGAATATTTAATAAAGTCTAAATCAAGATCACGAGTTGCACGACGAATATCTTTAGATATAGAGTGCATAACAACACCACCTTTAATAGTAATATGATTTTTGAAACTACTATTAGATATTTTGAAAAG
>CANQHQ010000001.1 GCA_947623825.1 uncultured Bacilli bacterium | reverse complement strand
ACCAAATGGTAGCTGCCAGTGTCAAGCCTTACAGGCTTCAGAGAAAAACCACCCTTTTTAAGGGTGGATTTTTACTTTTTACTAAAATAGAGAATTTCAAACAAGAGAGATTTGACAATAAGCACGTCAAAAAGATATAATCTAATTATAGAAATGATGGAAAATATAGGAAAAATAAAGGAGGTTTTATACTATGATTGTTCCCTTTTTGTTCGGTGCTGAGAAAAATCCAATTCACTATTTATGGATTTTTTATAAATACATGGAGTTTGCCTTAGAAAATGACTATCCAGTAATTGCAGAAGAAGCTTATTTTGAAAAACCTTCCATTTATGAAAAAGGGGGGGGTTATCCATTTAAAGATGTCATAAACGGTTATAACTACAAACATGAATTTATCAAGCCAACAGATGAGATGATGAAGAGATTAAAAAAAGTAAAAATATTAGATTCAGAAAAAAATGGGTTATTAAAGAAACATAAAACAATCGAAAATCTTCAGTTAAATATTATTAAACAGCGTGACAAAGAATTTGAAAAAATAATTGATAAAAAAATCGAAGAAGTCGAAAAAAAATATGGTAAAATTCAAATAATGATCACATGGACATGGTATCCGAGTCTAGAATTCTGTTGCAAAAAGAAAAAAATAGAATTACTCTACTTAGAACAAACTACCTTTCGACCAGATACATATCGTATCAAACTGGGATATTTTCAATTCTATGATAAATATAATAACGACAAAATGGATGAATCTTATGAAGAGTTTATGTCACAGAATAAAAATCAAACTTTTTTTAATCGAAAGGAATTATTAAGTTTATTTTTATCAAAAGAGAATTTACACATCATCAAACAGATGGAAGAACCACCACAATATGAATTCGGTGTCAGTATAGGTCCAGATTGGGATCCGCTTGCGCAAGGACATTGCCAAATGAATGAAAAAAGAATCTTAACAAAATTAAAAGAAATCGTTAAAAAAGAAAATATTTCTTTAAGAACTCATCCGGCTGGGCGAAAGAAAACAGAAGAATTAGAAGGATATGCATTAGATCATTCCAAAGATGCTTTAGAATGGATAATAAAGAATAAACGAATTGCAAGTATCGGATCCAATGTCAATTTTGAAACGATGCTTGTAGGAAGAACAGCCTATAATCTAGGAAACAACTTTCCTTATAGAAAAGGAAGTGTGTGTACTCTAGACCAATTGGAAGAAAAAGTTTGTGATATAAGCTACCTGAATTTTATCATTTTTGGTTATTATGCTCCTTATGATTTGATGTTCAATAAGGATTACATTTTATGGAGACTAAGTAATCCATCAATCACAGAAATTTATGAGTACAATCTAAAACACATAATTACGAACTCTATGAAATTAAATGAAAGTTTTTTAAAGATGCCAGTATGTGACAGATTGGAATTTATTTTAAAAGAATATCAAAAATTAGAACCGACAGAGATAGATAACCTTTTAAATCATCCTGTAATAGACAAAGATCAAGTAATAAAGACACTAGAACAAGAATTAGAACAATCAAAAAATGAATACGAGAAAATCATCCACAGTAAATCATGGAAAATAACGAAGCCATTAAGATGGATAACCAATAGAATAAAATAGATAAGAGGGAAGACCGTGAATGAAAAATATGTTAGATTAATTCCAAGTAAAAAATTAAAAAGAAAAATTCTAAATAAAGCGAAATTTAGTAAAAAATTAGGTCAAATATTTTTAACTCCTATGAAAGAATATCAATGGGAGGAACAGGGAGAAAGAAAAGAAATTCAACCTTTTTTGTATACCAATAAAAAAATCGCTATATGTTTAAATGACTGTGATAAAGATAATAAAAAAATAAACACGATTATAAAAAATATCTTGTTTCCATTTGATTTGTACCTAAATGAAGAAATAAAAATAAAGAAGACCTGCTTTATAAATCGTACTTTTCAAGAAGATTTATTAAGAAATCCCCTTAAAATAAAAGAATATGATTATGTAATTCACATTCAAAATATAGATGATATAGAGTTGTTTTCTTATGGATGGATTGAATCGATTCTAACAATATTCGCTGAAAGAAGAGGAGAATTCATAAGCATTGGTTCGATGGAGGAACAATATGATTCTGCGATATTATATCAAAATGCTTCATTTACAAATTTAGTATCAAGTAATCATATAGATATGCTTGATATTTACCAAAATAGAAAATTAAAAATTGGTAAAAATATTATTTTTGATACAAGCATTCTAAAAGATTCAGATATTTTTTTCTTGAAAGAAATTCCAAACTGGGATGAAAAAACAGTTCAATTATTGATTCGCTTTCTATACTTGCTTTCCCAAAGAAGAATTCGCTATGACAAAATCTTTTTCCTAGAAGAATACGAGAAAACCAATAATATAGAGTGCTTTTCTATCCGGGAGAAAGATTTGTATCAAAAAGTAATGAATTATGACACAATAACATTTGATATTTTTGATACATTAGTGACGAGAATGGTATTTCATCCAGATGATATTTTTATGCTTATGGAAAAGAAAATGAATCGAAAATACAAGAAAAGTTTCATAAAGATGAGAAAAGAGGCAGAAGCAAGCGCAAGAACTCGATGGAAGAAAGACGTAAACATTCATGAGATTTATGATGAATTGGCAAAAAAGAATCATCTCTCTAAAGAGGAGGCAAACAAATTAAAAAAATTAGAAATAGACACGGAGTTAGAACACTTTATTCCTAGAAAAGAGATGGTTGATTTTTTTCATAAATTAAAAAAAGAAAAAAAGAACCTAGATATAATATCTGATATGTATTTAACTAAAGATATCATTACCAAAATACTAGAAAAATGTGGCATTACAGGGTATCGAGATTTATTGATGTCCTGTGAAGAAAATAAAAGGAAAGATACTGGGGATTTGTGGAAGTACTACTTTGATAATCATAAAGAAAAAACAATTCATATCGGCGATAATTATCAATCTGATGCTCTAAAAGTTTTTAGTTTTGGTAGAGATGCAGTAAAAGTTTTAAGTAGTAGAGAATTTCTTCAAGAATATTATATGCCAAAAGAAGAAATAGAAAATAGCAGTACTTATGGAATTCTTTATAACAGATATATTTTCAATTCTCCATTCTTTTCCAAAGAGAAAATTGAGAATAATTTAAAACTGTATGGGCAATATTTTTTGTCACCTATTTTTATTACTTTTTTTGATTGGCTTCAAAAAGTAAATACATCTAATGAAATACTATTTATCTCAAGAGAGGGTTATTATCTACAGAAAATTTATAAGAAATGGTGTGCACTTCATAATAAAAAAGAAATCGAAAATCTTTACTTTCTTGCCTCACGAAGAGCAGTGAGTCTTGCCTCTTGTCGAAACAAAGAAGATTTGATAGAGTTATTAGACTTAGGGTATGAGGGGTCAATTTCAGGTTTATTTAAAAATCGTTATAATTTTCTTTTGCCAAAAAAGAATGAAAAAGAGATTTTTTTGCCTAGAGACAAAAACGAGGTGCTTCCCCTAATTGATAAGTATGCAAAAAAAATATTAGAAAAAGCCAATCAAGAAGAAAAAAATTATGCCATATACATAGCAAAGATGATTCCTAATCGAAAAGAAAAAACATTATCGATTCTTGATTTAGGGTATGCGGGTACGACACAATATTACTTGTCTAAAATGCTAGAACAGAAAATAGAAGGATATTATTTTGCACTTACCAATCAGTTAAGGCCAAAAAAAATAGGATGTAAAATTACCGGTTGTTTTAATGTAGATAACCAAGGAAAAATCGATGAAGAAAATCTAATCTATAAAAAATCTTTATTTTTAGAATCTTTTTTATCCTCCCCTGATGGACAATTGCTTCATTTTCAAGAAGATGGAACACCAAAATTCAGTGACGGTAGATACAATCGATACAAAATTCAATTCCTAGATGAAATTTATTTAGGAATTTTGGATGGAATGGAGGAATTCGAAAAAGTAAGTAGAGTAGATTGGAATACGGATATCATCTGTGAACATTATCATTTCATATGTAATTTTCTGGAACATTGTGAAGGACCGTTGGCAAAAGTTTTGTTAATTGATGATAATTTCTGCCATGACGGAGAAGAATTAATTGATCTACAAAAAATAAATTAATAAAATTCAGAAAAAAAGATAAAGTCGATGCAAAGCAGGTATGCACCGACTTTTATCATAATCACGTGTAGTTAGCAAAAAAATGTGTTATAATGAACATAAGAAATAGAATTACAGAATAAAAGAGGAGAAGTAATATGATATACCTACACTTAATGGGCGGACTTGGAAATCAAATGTTTCAATATGCTTTCTTAAGAAGTATGATGATAGATCATAACGACAAAGGCACAATCGACGTTTCAGGCGTCAAGGGAATAAAAAAAAGTGCGCATAATGTATACACGTTAGACAAATTCAACATAAGCCAAGATATAAAATGTGAAAGTAACATGAAGTCTTTCCGAAACTATATTAATTTTTGTGTATATGCAATTTATTGTACAATAATCAAAAATAATCAGAAGAAAGATGATTATATTAAAAAAATTCAACCAGCACTAAATAAAATCGGATGCTATTGTATACCAAATAATTACATAAAAGTAAACAAAAGTAACAGAAAAAACAAATATTTGTTTGGATATTTTCAGTCTTATTCCTACTTTAAAAAGCATGAATCTATTATAAGAAAAGAACTACAGGTAAACGTACCACTAAAAAAAGAAAATCAAGCCATTATACGTAATATGAAAAAAGAAAATTCAGTCTGTATTCATATTCGTAGAGGAGACTATGTAGGCAGTGATTATGAAGTTTGCACCATTGATTATTATTTAAATGCTATCAAAAAAATGAATCAGCTGATAAATAAATGTAAATATTATATTTTTTCCGATGATATGGAATGGGCAAAGAAAAATATTAAAATAAAAAATTGTGTATATATGGATCAGAAAAATTCCAGTTATGAAGATTTAAGTATTATGACTAACTGCAAGCATTTTATTATTTCGAATTCCACTTTTAGTTGGTGGGCTCAGTTCCTAGCTACGTATGAGAATAAAATGGTCATCGCACCGAAGAAATGGCATAAGAAAGAAAAAAATCCAGACTTATACATGGATGGTTGGGTTTTAATTGATTAAAATTAGTAAAACATAAGGAAATATAAGTATGAAAAAAAGTTCAATTTTTAAAAATTATATGTATAATTTATACTATCAAATTATTTTGATTATAGCCTCTTTTATCACTACGCCATATTTATCAAGAGTATTAGGAACTGAAAATATTGGTATATATAGTTTTACCTTATCAGTTACCACTTATTTTATTCTCATAGGTGGTTTAGGAATTAATTTATATGGACAAAAAGAAGTTGCCTATGTAAGAGATAATGAATTTGAAAAGAACAAAACATTCTGGGAAATATTTTTACTAAAAACCTTTTTGCTTTTGATAGCATTGGGAATTTTTTACGTCACTTTTTGTATCGATAATCAATATGCGATGTACTATAAAATATTATTGTTAGAAATTGCATCTAACATTATTGATATCACATGGTTTTTCCAAGGACTAGAACAGTTTAAGAAAATCCTATGGCGAAATTCTCTAATAAAAATTGTAGGTTTATTCTTAACTTTTGCTCTAGTAAGAAGTCAAAAGGATTTATACCTTTACGTCTTTATCTATGCATTAACCAATCTTTTAGGAAATTTATCCCTATGGGTATCCATTCAAAAATATATCAAATTTATAAAATGGAACGAGTTAAGAATTTTCCGCCATTTAAAATATGTAATAGGCTTATTTATACCACAAATTGCTGTGCAAATATACACTGTGCTAGATAAGACTATGTTGGGAAATTTAGTAAGTGATATATCACAAGTAGGGTATTATGAATATGGTCAAAAAATTGTGCAAATGGCTCTATTAGTTTTAACTTCCATCGGCACGGTAATGCTTCCAAGAGTTTCTAATTTATATAAGCGTGGTAGAAAGAATGAGATAAAATCACTTTTAAACAAAGTATTTAAAATTGTTTTTTTACTTTCTTTACCACTCATTATAGGGTTAATAGCAATTGCACCAGAATTTGTAGTTTTATTTTTAGGTAAAGATTATAAGGAATCCATTCAGATAATTAATTGGATGAGTCCTATTTTGCTATTTTCTGGTCTATCGAATGTAATTGGTCGTCAATTTTTTCTACCGACTCAAAAGAACAAGGAATATACTGTCTCTGTAGTCGTTGGAGCATGTTCTAATGTAATATTCAATTTTATTTTCATTCCAAAGTTTTATGCTAAGGGAGCGGCACTAGCAACGAGTCTTTCAGAATTATTGATATTACTTGTTCAACTATATTTTTCGAGAAGAGATTTCAACTACAAAAATATTTTTAAAGGCATTTACAAGTATGCCATTGCGACAATGATTATGTGTTTTGTTCTAATAGGAATGTCTAAAATTCATATTTCGCTATTCATAGATCTAGTGATAAAAATCACTACAGGAACATTGATTTACTTTGCCTCTTTAATTATAATGAAAGAGGAGTATACATGTGGATTTTTGACAAAGATAAGGAGGAGTAATAAATGAAGAAAATTGCTATTTTATATATTTGTACAGGAAAATATGATATTTTTTGGAAAGAATTTTATAAAAGTAGTGAAAAATATTTGTTGCCAAATTGTGAAAAAACATATTTTGTATTCACGGATGCTGAGAAAATTTACGATGAAGAGAAAAATAAAAGAATACATAAAATATACCAAGAAAATTTGGGATGGCCAGATAATACTTTAAAAAGATTTCACATGTTTTGGAGTATAAAAAAAGATTTAGAAAAATATGATTATATTTATTTCTTTAACGCAAACTGTGAAATCAAACGAACCATAACCGAACAAGAATTTTTACCTGATCCTAAAAAATTGTTGGTTGTAAAACATATTGGATATCATCATAAATATAATCTTTTTTATCCGTATGAAAGAAGAAAGAATTCAACTGCATATATAAAAAGAGGATATGGAAACACCTATATCTTCGGTGGATTCAATGGGGGGGGAGTAAGGATTATCTAAAATTAATCAAAACATTGAAAGACAATATCGATATAGATTTAAGAAACAATATCATAGCCAAATGGCACGATGAGTCTCAAATTAATCGCTATATATTGGATCGGAACGATTATAGGGAATTAAGTGATTTTTGTGAAGTAGAGGGATGGCCAAAGAACGAAAATGCCGCCATCCTTATCAAAGACAAGTCAAAATATTTTGATGTTGATAAATTTAAGAAAAAAACTCTTTTTCAACGATTTAAGACATATGTAAGAAAAACAATTCAAAAGATAAAATAGAATGCAATTTTTGGCTATAATATGTTTCATTACTCTCAAAAGTTTTCAGAGAAAAACGAGGCAAATAAGTTCGAAACCAAGATAAAAGGAGAAGTAATAAATGAAGAAAATTGCCGTTTTATATATCTGTACAGGAAAATATGATATTTTTTGGAAAGAATTTTATAAAAGTAGTGAAAAATATTTGTTGCCAAATTGTGAAAAAACATATTTTGTATTCACGGATGCTGAGAAAATTTACGATGAAGAGAAAAATAAAAGAATACATAAAATATACCAAGAAAATTTGGGATGGCCAGATAATACTTTAAAAAGATTTCACATGTTTTGGAGTATAAAAAAAGATTTAGAAAAATATGATTATATTTATTTCTTTAACGCAAACTGTGAAATCAAACGAACCATAACCGAACAAGAATTTTTACCTGATCCTAAAAAATTGTTGGTTGTAAAACATATTGGATATCATCATAAATATAATCTTTTTTATCCGTATGAAAGAAGAAAGAATTCAACTGCATATATAAAAAGAGGATATGGAAACACCTATATCTTCGGTGGATTCAATGGGGGGGGAGTAAGGATTATCTAAAATTAATCAAAACATTGAAAGACAATATCGATATAGATTTAAGAAACAATATCATAGCCAAATGGCACGATGAGTCTCAAATTAATCGCTATATATTGGATCGGAACGATTATAGGGAATTAAGTGATTTTTGTGAAGTAGAGGGATGGCCAAAGAACGAAAATGCCGCCATCCTTATCAAAGACAAGTCAAAATATTTTGATGTTGATAAATTTAAGAAAAAAACTCTTTTTCAACGGTTTAAGACATATGTAAGAAAAAAACTCCAAAAATTGAGGTGAGGTAATGGAGAAAGATTTAATCAGTGTAATCATACCTGTATATAACGTAGAAGACTATATTGAACGATGTTTAAAGAGTGTGATAAATCAAACATATAAACATTTAGAAATAATAGTTGTAGACGATGAATCACCAGATAATTCATTGAACATCGCAAAAAAAATAGCCGAAAATGATAAAAGAATTAAATTCTTCCATAAAAAAAATGGAGGATTAAGTGATGCAAGAAACTACGGTTTAGCAAGAGCCAAAGGAAAATATATTTGCTTCGTCGATAGTGATGATTACATCGAAAATGAATTTGTTGAAAAACTTTATGAGGCGATAAGAAAGAATCAATGTGATATTTCTATCTGTAATATAAAAAGAGTCTATGATAATCATACAAGTATCGATTTTATTGATGACATAAAAGCCAAACTTTGTATACGACCGGCAGCTTGGAACAAAATGTATAAAAAAGAATTGTTTGAAAACAACAATATCACATTTCCAGTAGGAAAATGGTACGAAGATTTGGCAACTACCCCCAAAATGACAATGGAATATAAATACGCCCTAGTAGACGAGGCGTTGTATAATTATGTGCAACGTTCCAATTCCATAACACACACTGCCGATAATCGAATCTTTGACATTTATAGTGTAATAGAAAATACGGAAAATTACATGAAAGAAAAAAAACTATATAAAAGAAAGTATTCTGTTTTAGAATTTATGAATATTTATCACATATCGATAGGAACCGTCTATCGGGCAAAAAGCCACAAAGAATTTTCTCCATCAATGATACGTGATATCCAGATGTATGTGAAAGAAAAATATCCAGAATGGTATAAAAATGAATATATTAAAATTCTACCATTTTATTACAAATGCTACTTAATTGCATTAAGATTAAAAATGTATACCCTTATATATCTTTGCGTGAAGATATTTGGTAACAAAGTAAATCTATAATAGAATGGTTTTATCTATAACAAAATCAATCATCATTTTTTAATACAATATTTGTGAATAAGAGTTCTAATAACTCTTTTTTTATGAAAATAAAAAGATTATAAAAACAAAATATATCAAATCTCATGAATAGAAATACACTCTTTTTAATGCCTATCATGAATGATATTGGGTTGCAGTGCAAGTTTAGATTATGTTATAATAAAAATGTTGAAAAGTAAAATGAGGGATGGAATGTGAGTAGACAAAAAAAAGAGATAGACCAGAAGAATGACATTGTAATATCCGTGAATAATGTTTCCAAAACATTTAAGATATATTCGGATAAACCAAGTACCTTAAAAGAAAGAATTGTTTTTTGGAACAAAAATAAAACAGAGAGACACCAAGTATTAAAAAACGTCAATTTAGATATTAAAAGAGGAGAGACTGTAGCCTTAATTGGTACGAATGGTTCAGGAAAAAGTACATTACTTAAATTAATGACAAAAATTATCTATCCTACAGAAGGAAATATTAAGACAGTCGGAAAATTGACGTCATTGTTAGAATTAGGAGCTGGCTTTCATCCGGATTTTACAGGCCGAGAAAATATCTATTTTAATGCATCCATCTTTGGCTTAACAGCAAAGGAAATTGATGCAAGAATTGCTGATATTATTGAGTTCTCAGAATTAGGAACTTTCATAGATAATCCTGTAAGAACGTATTCTTCTGGAATGTATATGAGGCTTGCTTTTTCTGTGGCAATCAATGTGGATGCCGAAATTCTTTTGATAGATGAAATTCTAGCAGTCGGAGATCAACACTTCCAAGAAAAATGCTTTGCGAAATTAAATGAGTTGAAAAACAGTGATAAAACAATTGTTATTGTCAGTCACAGCCTAGAATCTATAAAAAAATTATGCAAACGTGGTGTTTGGATATATGAAGGACAAGTACGTATGGATGGAGAGATAAATAAAGTCATCGATGAATATTTAAAGGTGTGTGGATAAAATGCGAGAAATGGTAAATAACCTATATGCGTATAGACAACTATTAAAAAGCAATGTCAAAAAAGAAATTCGAGGAAAGTATAAAGGATCTTTTTTGGGAATTTTATGGTCGTTTGTAAACCCCTTATTACAAGTCTTGGTTTATGCGATTGTGTTTCCCTACATTATGAGAATTAAAACAAAAAATTATTTAATCTATTTAGTAACAGGAATTATTCCATGGACCTTCTTTGTCAATGTAATTAATCAAGGAATGATTACGGTAAGAACCAATGATAGTATTATTAAAAAAGTTTATTTTCCACGAGAGATTCTACCAATATCTGTGGCAGTCAGTGGATTAATCAATTTTTTTATTAGTTGCGTTGTGATTCTACTATTTTGTATGATAGGCGGTGTAGGAATTAGTTGGCACATTCTTTTTTTACCATTGGTTGCCATCCTACAATTCTTTTTTGTCCTAGGAATTGTATTAGCTTTAAGTGCTATCAATATCTATATTAAAGACACAGAATATATTGTTCAATTTTTTACCAATATGTTATTTTATGCGACTCCAATCGTATATCAAATCAGCTTGTTTCCAGAAAAATATCAGAGAATTTTACAATTAAATCCAATGACAGGAATTATATCTGCCTACCGAAATATATTTTTATATCATCAAGTGCCCGTACTTAGTGATCTCTTATACTTATTAATTGTTGCTGGAATTATATTTATATGTGGATTCTCTATATTTAAGAAGTTGGAAAAGGGATTTGCTGAAGAATTATAGAAATTGAAATAGGGGGAGTAAAAATGAAAAAAGCAAAAGGAATTGCCATTATA
Organism: uncultured Bacilli bacterium; assembly: GCA_947623825.1. Lineage (GTDB taxonomy): Bacteria > Bacillota_I > Bacilli_A > RF39 > UBA660 > Alloscybalousia. Next base: position 84,710 of record CANQHQ010000001.1, on the reverse strand, counting down.
TTATTAACAGTTGTTTTTCTGTTTCAATGTTATTCGATATGCCAAAAGTCTTTTTCTGGATATATTTTAAATCCAAAATATCAAACAGAACGTATCAGGGTAGATTATGTCTTATTATCTAATAATCTTGCCTTTGTGAAAGAATTCATTAATCAGCCAGATGGAAAACTAATCAGTGTGTTTTTTAAAGAAGATTGTGGTTATGATATTGGCTTTTTATATAACGCTAACAGATTATTATTTTATCCCATGGAACTGCCAGAAAAACATAGACGAATGCCAATAGAATCTTACACAGATGAATCGTTGAAAGAATCGTTAGAAAAAGAGAAAAACGATTACATTATCATCGTTGGAAAAGACGTAAAAAAATTAAATATCACGACCAAAAAAGAAATTTCTCTTTACAAGGTGGCAGAAAATCAAAACTTAGAACTTGTAGTAGATTATGACAATACATTATTTAATATGAGAGAAATGTCTAAGAAATATAAAAAGGATTATTATAAGCAAACGATGAATTACTTGAATCAATATGAAAAAACATATAACTTTCAATACGGTTTTGAATTATATAACGATTATTATCAGTATGCCAATGATTTAACCGAAAATGGGGAAGAGGAACTGGCTACAGAATATTACAATAAATATTTGACACTTCCATTAATAGACCCAGACATATATATAAATAAGGTAAAAATTTACTTATCTAGAGAAGATGAGGCGAATGCAAAACTAATCTTGGATTACTGCAAAAATATAGATAGTTGTAGTGATGAGACCTACAATCAGATAAAAGAAGAAATGGAGGGCGAACTTTAATGGAATTTGTATTTTTACTCCTATGTGCAATTACGGGAGCCTCGTTTCTTAATTTTGCTTCTAAAGAAAACAAGTTATCAAACTATTTTGTTTTATCCTTACCTTTAGGAATCGTAATTCATACGATTATCTTTCTCTTTTTATCTTTTTTTAGAATTTATTATGAAAAATACTTATTTATTACCATAAGCCTCATATCAATTATAAGCTTTAAGAAAAAAAGAAAAATAGAAAATGATATGAGAAGAATTCCATGGTATTTTCTAATATTTTTAGTGTATATTACAGTAAAATTATTACAAATAGCAAATACAGGATTTATGGATTTTTATAATTTTGACGAATTTACAGCTTATCAAACTACTTCCACCATTACCTATTTATCACATAATATAACAGAAATATACAACTATTATGCCCCAATAAACTACTTTATTGGAATCATGTCACTAGAATTCTCGGGTCTTTCTATTATTGCAGCCAGATTAGTATGTCCTTTCTTCTACGGACTTACTTCCTTAGGAATCTACATGAAACTTAGAAACAGTAAGGTAAATAGGCATATTTCAGCCTTGTCTTCCATGCTATTCTTAGTGTGTAGTTCTGAATTATTACAACTCGCCAAAAGTTTTTATACCAATATATATTTTATGTCATTTTTTGTCTTAGGGACCTATGAAATGGTAGAACACTTTTTAATAGAAAAGAAAAAGGGAATTCCATGGGTAGCTTTTTTCATGTGTATGGGTGCTTTACTTACAAGAAGAGAAGCAATCTATTTTATGATTCTAGTCGTTCTTGTTACATCGCTCATCGCACTATGGAAGAAAAATATAAATAAAAAAGAATGCCTTATCATGAATCTTCCTCTTTTATTCCCAATCATTTATAAGACAATAGAAACAGCTAATCACATCATTGTTACCTTCAGTAAGAATGAAAATAAAGGTACACTTTTTGAGATGCTAGTAGAAAGATTATCACCGAATAATCTGAATTTATGGTTCAAGAATTTATTATCACAAACTCTTCAAAAGGATTATTATTACTTTAACTGGCTAATCTATACTATTCTAATTATAACTATTCTCAGTGTGATTGTGATTTTCATTAAAAAGAAAAGAAAAAAAGCAGAGGATAAGAAATATCTTTCTGCGACAGCGCTAATTTTGTTTTTTGAATTTGTTTACATCGGTATAGTTCTATTCACACAAATTTTCATCTTTTACTTAGGAGAATGGCAAGTAGCAGCAAGTTTTTCCCGATATGTAAACTCTATTGTTGTAATCAATTTTATAACACTTATTGCTCTTTGGTTCCATGATACAGATAGTAGGGGATTCATAAAAAAACAGAAGAAAGAAAACAAGCCACTTGATAGTAAAAAAGCAAGAATACTATTAATTATTCCTGCTTATAACGAAGAAGAGAATATCTTAAGTACTTATCAACAAGTAATGGATTACAACAAAAAAGAAAAAACAAATTATGAATGCATTGTAATTAATGATGGATCAACTGACAATACAGAGGAAATATTACAAAAAAATAAAATCCCACATATTCAACTAATCCAAAATTTAGGAATTGGTGGCGCTGTTCAAACTGGATATAAATATGCTAAAGAACATGATTATGATATTGCAATACAATTTGACGGAGATGGGCAACATGATGTGAGATATGTTAAAAATTTAGTAGAGCCAATTATAGAAGGAAAGGCGGATTTAACAATCGGATCAAGATTCACAGAAAAGAATTATAGTGAATTTCAGTCAACATTCATAAGAAGAGTAGGTATCAAGTTTATTTCCTTTTTAATCCTTTCTTGTACAGGAGAGAAAATTTTAGATACAACGAGTGGTTTCAGGGCAGCAAATAAAAAGATAATTCATGTTTTTGCTAAGAATTATCCGTCAGATTCACCAGAGCCTGCCTCTTTTGTAATGATTTCCAAACTGGGATATAGTGCCAAAGAAGTTGCTGTTTCTATGAAAGCAAGAGAAAATGGAACATCTTCTGTAACAAATCAATTTTGGAAACCAATCTATTACATGATAAATGTATCATTAGCCATCATTATAACCGCGATGCGAGATGGAGGGGAAAGTCTATGGGATTAAGACTAAAAATAGGTGTATTAGCAGCAATGATTGTTCTAATACTTTTAATTGTTCATTTTATAAAAAAAGACAATATCAACATTAAATATGCACTAATTTGGTTAGTAAGTGCCTGCTTGATGCTTGTATTTATCTTCGTTCCTAAACTTTTAGATATTGTTTGTCACATTTTAGGTTTTGAATTAGTAACGAATATGATTTTTTTAATAGCCATCTTTGTATTATATTCCATTTGTTTTCTATTTACTGTGATTGTCTCTACACAGAATAAAAAAATCAATCTTTTAATACAAGAACTTTCCATTTTGAAACAGGAAGTAGAAAAAAAGAAATAAAGAATGGATAATAAAAACAAAAAAGTTGGGACGTGAAAGAAATGAATTATTATATAGAAAAAGCCTGTATTGTAAAGAAAAAAATACAACTGGAAGGATGGATTTTAGATCCAAATGCCAAAATAGATATCGTGAATCGTCATCACATCATTCAAACTTTAACACTCAATAAAAAAAGAAAAGATATCAGTAATCACTTCCATCAAAAAGAAGAGACCTTAGGGTTTAGTTATGAACTTTCACTTCCTAAGTTTTCTAGAAAACTGGAAATAATCCTAAGAACAGATACAAAAGAAATAGATCGAATTTTTCTAGATGATCGTCTTATAAAAAGATTAGCAAATAAATGTAAAAGAATAAGTACCTTAATCGCAAAAACCGCAAGAGTTTTAATGAAAAATCCCAAAATCTTATTTTCTCGAAAATTGATTTCAAAATATAAAAAAGTATTTTTTGATAAATATTATGGAAGAAATGTCGATAATAGTTGGAATCCATTCGATCAAAAAGAATATATAGAATGGATAATCAAGAAAGAAGTAGTCGAGAAAGAAAAAAAAGAATACCAATACCAGCCGAAGATTTCCTTTGTTTTACCTGTTTATAATCCAAGATTAGAGGACTTGAAAGCATGTATCGAATCCATCCAACATCAAACGTACGAGAATTACGAAATTTGTATCGTGGATGATTGCTCAACAAAGAAAGAAATTATAGACTATTTAAAAGAATTAGAATCACAAGAAAAAATAAAAATTCATTTTAACAAAACAAATATGCATATTGCGAAAACAACCAATCAAGGAATCAAGCAAGCAGAGGGAGAATTGATTGCTTTCATCGATCACGATGATACAATCGCAGAAAATGCCCTAATGGAAGTAATAAAAGTTTTAAATAAAGAAAAGAAAATCGATTTCTTTTATTCTGATTTTGATAAGTTAGATAAAAAAGGAATTCGGTGTTGTCCATACTTTAAACCAGATTATTCTCCTGACACACTACTTAGTTTCAATTATCTCAGCCATTTTAATGTGATACGGAAACAGATTATTGAGAAAGTGGGAGGATTCAGGGAGAAATATCGAGGAGCACAAGACTACGATTTATATTTAAGAATTACAGAAATTACCAATCGAATTTACCATATTCCCAAAATCTTATACCACTGGAGAATGGCTGAAAATTCCACTTCTTTGAAAAAGAGTAGCAAAGACTATGCCTACATAAATGGAAAAAAAGCGATAGAAAGTGCATTAAAAAGAAGAAAAATAAATGGGGAAGTCCAAACGCAAAAAGAAAGTTCTTTTTATACAGTGAACTATCATTATAAAAAAGAACCTAAAGTTTCCATTTTGATTCCCACAAGAGATTATGCAGATGTCTTAGAAAAATGTGTAGATTCAGTACTAAAAAAGACAACTTACCAAAATTATGAGATAATAATTATCAATAACGGAAGCAAGGAAAGAAAAACATTAGAATTATTAGAAAAATATAACAAAAATGATAAAATAATGATCTATGACAACGATTGTGAATTTAATTTTTCTTATTTGAATAATGAAGCCGTGAAAAAATGTCAGGGAGATTATATTGTTCTTTTAAATAATGACACAGAGATATTGACAAACCACTGGTTAGAAACAATGGTTGGTTATGCGATGCAGCCACATATAGGGGCAGTAGGAGTCAAATTATTGTATTACGATAATACAATCCAACATGGAGGAGTTGTATTAGGACTAGGTGGAGTGGCTTCTCATACGTTTCTAGGAGAGCCAAGAAATTACAAAGCGTTTAATGGACTACTAGAAGTTCCTACAAACTATGCTGCCGTAACCGCAGCTTGTCTCATGGTAAGTAAGAAAAAATATTTAGAAATCGGTGGATTAGAAGAAAAATTGAAAGTGGCATACAACGATATTGATTTTTGTATAAAATTATTAGAGAAGGGATATTATAATGTTTTTCTTCCACAAGTAGAACTATACCATTTTGAATCAAAAACGAGAGGTTTAGATACCACAGGAGAAAAATATGAACGCTTTCTACAAGAAAGTGCAATGATGATGAAGAAATGGAAAAAATACATAGAAAGGGATCCTTTTTATAATGAAAATTATAGTTTAAAATCTGCATTTAGACTGGATAGTAGTAGCAAAGGTAGTGATCAAAATGAATCAAAGAATCAATCAGAATAGAAATTTAGTGGTGATCATTCTCAATTATAATGATGCGCAAAACACAATCAGATATGTAAATGAGATAAAAAAATACAAATGCATTGATAGAATCATCATTGTCGATAATCAATCCCCAGACCAATCACTAGAAAAATTAGAAGCATTAAAAAATAAAAAAATAGATGTCATTCAAACAGAGGCAAATTTAGGTTATGCTTATGGAAATAATTATGCCATTCGTTATGCCAACCAAACTTATGGGGAATTTAAGTATATTGCAATATCGAATCCCGATGTTTCTGTTCCTGAAAAATCATATGAAGAATGCTTACAATGCTTAGAAAACAATGACAAGATTGCGATTGCTGCCCCAAGAATGTACGATTTAAACAATCATCCGCATCCTCTTTCGGGATGGAAATTAAGAACCATCCGAGGAGATACCATAGATTCGTCTCCTTCACTAAATGTTCTTTATCGTCAAGCTCATGTTGAAATGTATGAAAAGGAATACTTGAATCAGAAAAAAGCAGTAGTGGATTGTGTAGCAGGTTCCTTCTTTCTGATTCGACATAGTGTATTCAAAAAAGTAGGATATTTTGATGAAAAGACTTTCTTATATTTTGAAGAAGATATTTTAGGAAATAAAATTCACCAACTTGGCTACAAAAATGTGGTATTAAATACTTGTAAATTTAATCATTTTGAATCCGTGAGTGTCGACAAAAGTATGAATTCCATGAAAAAATATAAAAATTTGCAAAAAAGTAAACGATATTATCATAAGACGTACAATGAAGAAGCCAACAAACTATATCAAAGATGGAAAATATGGATTTTAGATTTTGTTACTTTTTTTCATCCAATAGAGGAAAAAATTCACTTAGAAAGATTTTGTAATCGAATAAGAAATACTCATTTCTCTGAATACATTGTCTTGGGAATAAAACTTCTAATTCTTTTGATTCAAATAGTATTATATCCATTTACTTATTTAATGAAAAAATGTCGAAAGAAAGAAAAAGTATTATATTTTTCCTTAGTAACCTGGAAATGGATTAAACAAAGACCTCATTTTGTTGCGTTAGAACTAGCGAAAAATCCTGAATATCAAGTAGATTATCGTTACCAAAGTTTATACGATAAATACATGCCGAAAGATGATAACAGTGTAGTGAAAAACGAAGTAAATGTGCAATCTAAGTTAAAAATTAAGCCATTTAAAATATTTCCAGCTAATACAAGATGGAAAATCTTCCTCAATTCAGCATGGAATATCATCCGTACTTCTTTTTGGAACTACGATAAAATTATTCTTACGCAACCGAATCAAATGGATTTCTTTTTCATGAAAGTGCAAAAATTAAAAAGAGTGAAATTTTACTACGAAGCAATGGATAATTACGAAGTATGGGAACCTAACGTTTTAGGATACTTAGATAAACAACGAAGATTAATTCAATGCGCTTCTCACCTTATCGTTAGCGCAGAAGCATTAAAAGAGAAATTTATGAAAATGTATCAGTTAGACGAATCGTTTTGTACAGTCATTCGTAATGGATATGATAAAACAACCTTTGAAAATTACAAAAAAGTAAAAACTCCGATTCATCATCCAAGTGTTTCTTATATTGGTACCATCGATGAATGGTTTGATTTTAAAAATGTAATTGCTTATGCTAGAAAACACCATAATATTACATTTTATGTTATTGGACCCATCAACAAAAAGATTGAGAAAAAGATAAAAAAAATAAAGGAAAAGAATATTATTTTTCCTGGACCAATTGAACACAAAGAAGTTCCTCAATATATTCAAGATTCTGATGTTATGATAATGCCTTTTCTGATTAATGATGTAATTAAATATGTGGATCCAGTAAAAATATATGAATATCTATACATGAAAAAACCAATTGTATCAAGTTATTGGGATGAATTAGTTCAATTTGATGGATTAGTTTACTTCTACAAAAAGGAAGAAGATTTTGAAAAAATGTTAGATACAGCACTCAAAACTACCTTTGTTGAAACTGCAAATTATAAAAAAATTATCAATGAATCTACATGGGAAAATCGGTTGAAGGAATATTGGAAGGTGATAAAATGAAAAAAATAAAAGTAATGAGTATTTTTGGAACAAGACCAGAAGCAATTAAGATGGCACCTGTCATTAAGGAACTGGAAAAAAGAAAAAATATTGATTCAATTATATGTGTTACGGCGCAGCATAGAGAAATGCTAGATCAGGTCTTAGAAACATTCCAAATTAAACCGCAATATGATTTGAATATCATGAAACCAGGCCAAACTTTGAGTCAAATTACTTCTAACGTTTTAATGGGATTAGAAAAAATTATGCAGGAAGAAAAACCAGATATTGTCTTAGTACATGGAGATACTACTACCACTCTTGCTGGAGGGTTAGCAGCTTTCTATAATCAGATTAAAATAGGACATGTAGAAGCAGGATTGCGTACCTGGGACAAAAATTCACCATTTCCTGAAGAAATGAATCGACAAATGGTAGATTGTATGACAGATTTTTATTTTGCGCCTACGGAGTTAAGTAAAGAAAATTTATTAAAAGAAGGAAAAGAAGAAAGTAAAATTTTTGTAACAGGAAATACAGCCATCGATGCGATGAAAACAACAGTAAATAAGAAGTATGAACATGAAGTTTTTGATTGGTTAGGAGATAGTAGAATGCTTCTGTTGACAGCCCATCGAAGAGAAAACTTAGGAGAACCAATGTATCATATTTTTGGAGCTGTAAAAAGAATTATCAACGAATTTGAAGATGTAAAGGTTGTTTTTCCGATCCACTTGAATCCGAAAGTAAGAGCCATTGCGAAAGAGGTTTTTGGAGATTGTGAAAGAATCAAGATGATTGAACCTTTAGAAGTATTTGATTTTCATAACTTTCAGAATAGGGCTTATTTAATTCTAAGTGATAGTGGAGGAGTACAAGAAGAAGCCCCATCCTTAGGAAAACCTGTATTGGTACTAAGGGATACAACAGAACGACCTGAAGGAATTACTGCAGGTACCTTGAAGTTGGCAGGAACCAACGAAGAACAAATTTATCAATTAACGAAAGAGTTGTTAACCGATGAACAAGAATACAGTAAAATGAGTCATGCATCCAATCCATATGGAGACGGACATGCAAGCGAAAGAATTGTTGATATTCTAGTAGAAAATTTAGAAGAAAAATAAAAAAAAGAAACTTTCTCGGTATAATGTATCGAGGAGTTTTTTTATGGAATGGAATCAATTAGAAAATATAGAGGGTCATTGGTTAGATGAACAGCAACGAAAAGTTGTTTATAACGATTCGGATGCCCTTTTAGTAGTGGCTGCCGCAGGAAGTGGAAAAACGACAACCATGTTAGGAAAAATAAAATATTTAATCGAAAGAAAAAAAGTCAAAGAAGAAGAAATTTTAGTTCTTTCTTTTACGAGGGATACGGTCACGGACTTTAAAGAAAAATTACAAAAAATGTCCTATCCGAATGTATCCGTTTATACCTTTCATAAGTTAGCCTTAGAGTTATTACCAAAAAATACGTTTTCGATTGCACCCAATCATTACTTAGAATATGTAGTAAATGAATATTTTGAAGGGTATATCTATGCCCATCCCAAACTAATTCGTAGATTATTAATCTATTTTCACAAAAATCCTCTTTTGTTAAGAAATTATCAAAAATTAAAGGAATCCAAAGAATTTCTAGTAAAGAAAAAGGAATGGATTCAAACAATTGCGAGATTAAAATCAGAAAACAAAAAGAAAGAAGAACTTCTTCATCTATGTAGAAAGGAAAAAAATTGGTTTTCGCTTTTCCTTTTAAAAATGTTATATCTACTCATGAATGAATATGAGAGTGAACTGTCTTCTCAAAGATGGATTGATTTTGATGACATGATTCTTCTTTCTCGTAAAGAAGTAGACCAAAGAAACAACCTCCCTTGGAAATATATCTTAATCGACGAATATCAAGATACATCCTATATTCGGTTTTTATTAGTAAAATCTTTGAAAGAAAAAACGAAAGCCCACCTGATGGCAGTCGGAGATGATTTTCAATCTATTTATCGTTTTAGTGGTTGTAATTTGAATCTATTTCTTCATTTTTCAGATTATTTTCCGAATCATCAAATTTTAAAATTAGAAACTACGTATCGAAATAGTCAAACATTAATTAATATTGCTGGCTCTTTTATTCTAAAAAATCCCAATCAAATAAGAAAAAAATTATTTTCAGAAAAAAGCCATGCTTCTCCAATCAAAATTATCTATTACGATAATGAAAAAGAAACGTTTGTGCAACTATTAGAAAAACTGTGGAAAGAGAACAAAAGAAAACTTCTAATTTTAGGAAGAAATCATGCGGATCTTACGGAAATAGCATCAGATGATTTTCTGTATCAACCTGAAGGAACTTTGATTTGGAAGCATCAAGGTCAAATGATTTTAAAATATAAAACCATGCATCAATCCAAAGGATTAGAAGAAGAAAATGTCATTTTGATTCACCTAGAAGATAAACAGAATGGGTTCCCGAACCGCAGAAAAGAACCGAAAGTAATAAGAAAAATGATTCCCAACGAAGATTCTTATCCCTATAGCGAGGAACGACGCCTTTTTTATGTCGCCCTGACAAGAACGAAAAATGAAGTTTATCTACTAACTTCGAAAAAACGTCCCTCCCGTTTCGTTTTAGAACTAGAAAAAATAATACGAAGAGAGTATCAAAAAAGAGGAAGAACATGATATACTAATAGAGAAGAATAAGAGGGATACTATGAATCAAGAAATCAATGAACAAGAATTAGAACAATTAGATAAGTATTTTCGGGCAGCCAACTATTTATCCGCAGGTCAACTATATTTAAAAGATAACCCTTTACTAAAAAGACCTCTCTCGCGGGAAGACATCAAAAAAAATATTGTTGGTCACTGGGGAACCGCTCCCGGTCAAAATTTCGTTTATACGCATTTGAATCGAATCATCAAGAAGTATGATTTAGATATGATTTATATTTCAGGACCAGGGCATGGAGGACAAGCCATGGTTTCAAACGTATACTTAGAAGGAACTTATAGTGAAATTTATCCAGAAATCACCGAGGATGAAGAAGGACTCAAAAAATTATTTAAACAATTTAGTTTTCCAGGAGGTATTTCCTCTCATGCCGCACCAGAAACACCAGGTTCTATCAATGAAGGGGGAGAACTAGGTTACAGTTTATCTCACGCCTTTGGAGCGGTGTTAGATAATCCAGAGTTAATCGCTACCTGTGTAATTGGAGATGGGGAGGCCGAGACGGGTCCTTTAGCCACTTCTTGGCATCTAAATAAATTTTTAAATCCAGGAACGGATGGAACCGTTTTACCGATTTTACATTTGAATGGATATAAGATTGCCAATCCTACGGTTTTCGCTAGAATTTCTCACGAAGAAAGAATTAAATTTTTTGAAGGTTGTGGATGGAAGCCGTACATTGTCGCAGGAAGCGACCCAAAAGAAATGCATAAAAAAATGGCTCAAACACTCGATCAAATTGTTGAGGAAATCCAAGCCATTAAAGAGATTGCCGCCAATATGCCTACTTCCTTTCGCCCAAGATGGCCGATGATTATTTTAGAGACACCAAAAGGATGGACGGGACCAAAAGAAGTAGCGGGCAAGAAAATAGAAAACAGTTTTCGGGCCCATCAAGTACCCATTCCCATGGATCAAGATCATCCAGAAAATATTTTTATCTTAGAAAAGTGGTTACGGAGTTATCACCCTGAAGAATTATTTGATGAAAGGGGAAAACTTCTTCCAGAAATTCAAAGTATTCTTCCTAAAAAGAATCGTCGAATGGGAGCGAATCCTCATGCCAACGGAGGACTTCTTCTAAAAGAACTTCGCTTACCGGACTTTAGAAAATATGGTGTTTCTGTTCCTTATCCAGGCGAAACTGTGGCGCAAGATATGATGGAATTAGGAAAATATATCAAAGATGTGATGAAAGAAAACGAAGAAGCCAAAAATTTCCGTATCTTTGGTCCAGATGAGGCACTTTCCAATCGCTTAAATTATATTTTTGATGTAACAAATCGACAATGGAATGCCCCAAGAATCGAAACCGATGAATTTTTGGCTCCAACCGGTCGTGTTTTAGATTCTTATCTATCAGAACACTTTTGTCAAGGGACTTTAGAAGGATATCTTTTGACTGGAAGACATGGATTTATCCATAGTTATGAAGCCTTTGCCCGTATCGTTGACTCGATGGTAAGTCAACACGCAAAATGGTTAAAAGTATCCAAAGAACTTTCGTGGAGAAGAGATATTTCTTCCTTAAATTATGTATTAACTTCTCATATATGGCAACAAGACCACAATGGATATACCCACCAAGACCCCGGATTTTTAAATCATATTGTTACCAAAAAGGCCGATATTTCTCGTATGTATTTGCCTCCGGACACCAATTGTCTCTTATCTTGCTTTGAACATTGCATTCGCAGTAAAAATTATGTCAATGTCATCGTTGCATCCAAACACCCTCGTCCGCAATGGTTGACGATGGAGGAAGCCGTAAAACACTGTACGGAGGGAATCGGTATTTGGTCCTGGGCTAGTAATGATCAAAACGTAGAACCAGATATCATTATGGCTTGTTGTGGGGATACCCCAACCCTAGAGACGTTAGCAGCCGTTTCTATTTTAAGAAAATGGTTCCCAGAAATTAAAATCAGAGTCATTAACGTTGTCGATTTAATGAGATTACAATCTAGTAGTGAACATCCTCATGGATTAACTGATGCCGAATATGATGCTTTATTTACCAAAGATACACCTATCATTTTTGCCTTTCACGGATATCCATCTTTGATTCATCAATTAACGTATCGTCGAACGAATAAAAATATTCACATTCATGGATACCAAGAAGAAGGAACAATTACCACTCCTTTTGATATGAGAGTACAAAATGAACTAGATCGTTTTCATCTCGTCATGGATGCTTTGAAACATCTTCCAAAATTGGGAAATCGTAGTGGTTTCTTGATGCAGTGGTGCAAAGACAAATTGGTAGAGCATAAACAATACATTCATGAATATGGAGAAGATTTAGAAGAAATTCGCCATTGGTCTTGGAAAGAAGCCATGGAAGAAAAAGACAGTTCTATCTTATAGGTAGAACTTTTTCTTTGCCAAAACTATTTCAGAATCTCACGGAACCTGTTATAATGAAGACAAATGGTAAATGACAAAATGAATACCATTGAGGGAGGGTTTATGAAAAAAATTGCGACAAAATTAAAGGATTGTTATATTTTAGAACCGGATAGGTTTGGAGACGAGAGAGGATATTTTTCTCCATATTTCATTCAAAAAAATATGGATGAATTAGGATTTCAAAGAGTCGTTCAAACTAATCGGAGTAATAGTAGTAAAGGAGTAGTAAGAGGACTTCATTTTCAAAAAAATCCAAAGTGTCAAGCGAAAATTGTCGAAGTAATCAAAGGAAGTGCCATCGATGTAGTAGTCGATATGCGGGTCGATTCAGAAACTTATGGAGAGTATATTGCGGAAAAATTAAGTGAAGAAAATCATCGCCAATTATTTGTTCCGCGAGGATTCGCTCATGGATTTGTCAGTTTGGAAGATGATACCGTTTTTCAATACTTAGTAGATAATGATTATGCCCCAAAATTAGAAGCAGGAATTTTATGGAATGATCCAGAGTTAGGAATTGATTGGGAAACGATTTTTAAAGAAAATGGAATCGAACAACCCATTCTTTCTCCAAAAGATCAAATCCATCCTACGGTCAAAGAGAATAAAGTAATTTTTAAAAGAGGACAAGAACGATTCTTAATCACGGGATATCATGGTCAATTAGGATTTGATATCGAGAGAGAATTACGAAAAAATGGAATTTCAAAAGAAAATATTTTAGCGACAGATATAGAGGAAATGGATATCACCAATCGCGAACAAGTCATGAAAGTAGTAAAAGAATTCCAACCAGATGTAATCTTTCACTGTGCCGCTTGGACCGCAGTAGATAAGGCGGAATCCATGAGAGATACCGTTGAAAAAGTGAACGTCTTAGGAACCAAAAATCTAACGGATGCCTCAATAGAAGTAGGAGCCAAAATCGTCTATTTATCTACGGATTATGTTTTTGATGGAACCAAAGAAACCCCTTATCTTCCAGAAGATACCCCAAATCCGAAGAGTGTTTATGGAGAAACCAAATATCTAGGAGAAGAAGAAATAAGAAGAAATCCGAAACATTTCATCACTAGAATTTCATGGGTTTTTGGAATCAATGGAAATAACTTTGTAAAAACAATGCTTCGTCTATCAGAAACGCATCAACAATTAAATGTAGTAAACGATCAAATAGGTTCTCCGACTTATACAGTCGACTTGGCTCATCTTTTGGTAAATCTTGCGCAAACAGATAGTTATGGAACGTATCATGCGACCAATGATGGGTATTGTAGTTGGGCCGAATTTGCGCAATACATTTTTGAAATCAATCAACGAAATGTCGAGGTAAACCCTGTTCTGACCGAAGAATATCTTGCCATCACGAAAACAACACAAGCGTATCGCCCAAGAAATTCTAGAATGGATAAATCAAAGTTAACAGAAATAGGACTAGACTTGATGCCATCTTGGCAAGACGCTACAGAACGTTTTTGTGAAGAACTCAAAGAAGAGGAAAGCATCGTAAAAAAATATAAAAAATAATTCGGAAAGAGAAAAATTCTCTTTCTTTTTGATTGTAGATTTACTTTTTATCATCGTTTATTCTATAATAATAGTAGAATAAAGGCGGTAGGGTAGTATGGATTTCTTTTCTTCAGAAGCAGAACAATGTGCACAAGAATTTCGGAAACTTTTAAACAAAGAAGAATATATTTCCAAAAAAGAAGTAGATGCTTTTTTAGAAAAACATGCAGAAATTTTTTCACTTCTTCCTAAGTACAAAGAGGAACCTTACTATTCCGTTTTGCTAAACATCAGTCAAGAACATATGAAATATATCAATGAAAAAAATCAAATATTTGTGAATCAAAAATTAATAGAATACAAATCGTACTTTGATAACTTATTTCGTGAGGTGGATCCTAATATTCTTTTGGATGAAAATCAACGAAAGGCTATTTTAATTGACGAAGATTATTCTTTGATCGTGGCAGGAGCTGGAAGTGGAAAAACCACGACGATGGCCGCCAAAGTAAAATACTTAATCGAAAAGAAAAAAGTACCAAAAGATCGAATCATTTTGCTTGCTTTTACAAAAAAGGCAGCGGCAGAATTAGACGTACGAATTAATGAGGATTTTAAATTAGGAGTTCCTGTCCTTACTTTTCATAAATTGGGAATGAATTTTATGAGAACCATTTATCAAGATGCTCCTAAAGCCTTAAGAATTATTCGAGATTACGAAAAACAAGAACTTTTTTCTCATTGGTTTGAAGAAAAAGTTTTTCCCAATAAGCCCTTATTACAAGACTTAACAGAAACATTTCCTACAGAATTTTATCTAAATGATCACTATTTAGAATTTCCTTCCTATGATGCTTATTATGAGGATTACGTAAATCGCAAAATAGAAAGTCTTCAAGGTAATTTTAAAGAGGAAATTGACAAAAGAACAGCAAGAAGAATGCGTAGCCAGGTTACGATATGTGGAGAATTTGTAAAATCTCGTGGCGAAGTAAGAATTGCCAATGCCCTATATCGAAATGGTATTGCTTATACCTACGAAGAAAATTACCCCTACAAAGTAGATGGAAGGAATTATGTTCCGGATTTCACAATTCAAGATTTTGAAGAAAAAATCTATATCGAATATTTTGGCCTCGCCACTCAAAAACGAAATGGAGAAGTAGAGTCTCTAGATAAAGATTACGAAAGAGAAATCTTTTTAAAAAGAGAAACGCACAGAAAAAACCATACCATTTTAATTGAACTATTTGGTAAATATGAAGATGAAAGCAAAAATGCCATGAGAGAATTAGAAGAAAGTCTACGAAATCATCATATTGTCTTTTCTCCTAGAACGGAAGAAGAAGTATTAAGAAAAATTTTAGAGACATCGAGAAGAGGACAATATGCTAGCTTCATGAATTTAATGATTTCCTTTATTTCTCAATGGAAAGAAAACAATTATCAAGAAAAAGATTTTTCTCTCTTATTACAAAAAATAGAGGATGAAAAAGTAAAAAAGCAATTAAGATATGCCCAAAAAATTTACCATTTTTACCAGAATTCTATTCATCGTAATTATCAAATCGACTTTCAAGATATGATTAATTATTCGTCGATGCGTATGGATATTCTAAAAGAAAAAGGAAAATTAAACTACGATTATATTATTATTGATGAATATCAAGATATTTCAAGACAAAGATATCATTTTGCAAAAAGAATTTCTGATTTATTTGATAGTAAAATTGTCGCAGTCGGAGATGATTGGCAATCCATTTACTCTTTTTCTGGTTCCGATGCCTCGCTATTTACCCATTTTTGTGAATTGATGGGTTATGCAGAAATTGTAACGATTACAAAAACGTATCGAAATAGTCAGGAACTCATCGATATTGCGGGAAGTTTCGTTGGAAAAGACAAGGAGGTTTTAGAAAAGAAACTTCTTTCTGATAAGCACCTAGAAAATCCAATTGAAATTCACTATTATGGAGAAACCAAAGAAGAAAGAAATAAAGGATATGCTTCTAAAATAGAAGTTCTAATAGAAATATTGAAAAAAATAGAATCTCGACAGAAGAAAAAAGTACTGCTCCTTGGAAGATACAATGATGAAAAAGAAGACTTGGTAGAAACAGGAATGTTTTTTGAAAAGGGAGAAACAGAAAATACATTAGATTGCCCTCTAGTAAAAAATTTACAAATCGATTTTTTAACGGTTCATAAATCAAAAGGACTAGGATATGATGAAGTGATTTTATTAAATGCTTTGGATGATGTAAAAGGATTTCCAAGTCAAATCGTCGATCATCCCTTAATTCACTTATTGAAAGAAGAAACAACAACAGAAATTGATTATCCAGAAGAGCGGAGACTATTTTATGTAGCACTGACAAGAACGAAAAATTATGTCTATATTTTAGTACCTGCGAGAGAAGAGAGAAAATCTTGCTTTATTAAAGAAATTTTGACTTATGATAATGTAAAAGAAGTTTTATAAAAAAAGGAATTTCACTGTGATTGTGAAGTTCCTTTTTCATTTATTTTTAATTGGGAAAAAATGGATCCTAAAGAATCGTGAATCACAAGAGTAGCCATCCGATCGAAATCGGTTTCGTCCCGATTTAAAATGACTAGATTTTTTCCACCATAATAGTGGATAAAACCGCTAGCAGGATAAACCGTTAAGGAGGTTCCCGCAACGATTAGTAAATCGGCTTTTCTTAATACAGTAATGGCTTTTTCTACGGTTTCTTGATCCAGTGGTTCGCCATAAAGAACGACTTCTGGTTTAATCGTTCCACCACACTCACAACGAGGGATAGAATCGCTCGAAAACACCATTTCCGCAGGATAATCTTTCCCACAGCGAGAACAATGATTTCGATAAACACTTCCATGGAGTTCTAAAACATTTTTGGAACCTGCTTTCGTATGAAGTCCATCGATATTTTGGGTAATGACCGCTTTTAATTTTCCAACTTCTTCCAATTCTTTTAAAAAGAAATGACAACGATTGGGCTGCACCTCTAAACAGTTTAACTTATCGCGATAAAATTGATAAAACTCTTGAGGATGTTGGATAAAAAAATCATGACTCAAAATCATTTCCGGTGGATAGGGATATTTCATATGATAAAGTCCATCTTGACTACGAAAATCGGGAATCCCACTTTCCGTTGAAACACCCGCTCCACCAAAGAAAACAATGGAGTCGCTTTCATCGATGAGTTTTTGTAATTCTGCGATTGGATTCATTTAAAACACCTACCTGACTTTATTATACAACAAAAGAAAAAACATGTTATAATAAGAATACGTGGAAGAGGTGGAAAAATGAGAAGTAAAAAGGACGAAAGAATCTACCAAAAAACCAAACGATATTTAGAAAAACAAAACGATCCTGATATCGAAAAAAAGATGAAAGTCATTCGTCAAGTTCTGGAAAAAAAAGATGGAGAAGAACGATACAGTTATCTTTATGATTTGATTTGTGATTATCTAGATGAAGAATTTCGCACCAAAAACATCTGTGGTTTTCATAACAATCTTTGTAAAAGAAGATGCGATATGATAGAAAGAAAAGTAGAAAAGGATACCTATGAGAATGGGTGCTGTCACAGTTATCTTCATGGAAAAGATTGTGAACATTTAAAACCACCGGAAGGATGTCAAATCAAAAATATCGGTTGTAAAACCTTTACGTGTTACTATTTAAGAAAACAAGGGTATCGTTATACCCTAGATCAAATTTATTTATCTCGTTATTTTTTTAATCGAAGACAAAAATTTTACATAGAAAACACTTTTTTTGTAGATAAACCAGAAATTATGAAAGGAATTATGAAAAGAAAGTAGGAAAGAACATGGAATTTCAAGGAAAAGTAGTATGGGTTACAGGTAGTTCCAAAGGAATTGGGAAAGCGATTGCTTTGGCCTTTGCGAAAGAAGGTGCCCAAATCGTCATTCATTATGAGAAAGAAAAAGACAAAGCCCTTCAAGTACAACAAGAAATTAAAGAAAAATATCAAGTAGAAACTTTGGTAATACAGGGCGATATCTCGAAAGAGGAAGAGGTTTTACGTATGGTGACAGAAGTAAAGAATCGTTTTGGAACCATCGATGTCCTAGTCAATAATGCAGGAATTTCTCTCGATTCTAGAGTAGTGGATAAAACAGTCGAAGAATTCCAAAGAGTCATCGATGTCAATCTCCTTGGTACTTTCTTGATGTGCAAATACGTGGGAAAAGAAATGCAACAACAGGGACAAGGAAGAATCATCAATATTTCTAGTAATGAAGGAATCGACGTTGGTTATCCAGAGGGGATGGATTATCATGCTTCCAAAGCAGGAGTCATTGCCTTAACGAAGAGTTTTGCCGTAGAATATGCCCCACAAGTTTTAGTGAATACCGTCGCACCTGGTTGGGTGGATACAGAAATGAATCAAGAGTTGTCAGAAGAATGGAAAGAGAAGGAATGCAACCGAATTCTATTAAAAAGATTTGCACGTCCAGAAGAAATCGCAGGGATGGTTACTTTTCTTGCTTCCTCTCAAGCCTCTTATATTACCGCTAGTGTTTTTCGAGTAGATGGGGGAATTCGGTAGTCCTAGATAGAGTGGAAAAGAAACGAAACCCAAGAATAGAAAAGAGTGAAAAAATGAATGAGAAAATAGAAATATCAGATAAAACAGTAGAGTTAGTACAGAAATCAGAACGAGATTTGAAAGAAATCTTTGAAAAAATTGACGAACAATGTGAAAAAAATAGTTGGAAAGTATTAAATGCCTTTCATAAATACCAGATTAGTGAAGTGCATTTTAATGAAACGACAGGATATGGATATGGAGATATAGGAAGAGATACCATTGAAAAAGTATTTGCGGAGGTGCTAGGAAGTGAAGATGCCTTAGTACGTGGACAGTTCATTTCTGGAACCCATGCCTTAACCGTTGCTTTATTTGCATATCTTCGTCCAGGAGATCGATTACTAAGTATTTCCGGAACCCCTTATGACACGCTTCACGAAGTAATTGGTATTACAGAAAATCAAAGTAGTTTGAAGAGTTTTGGTATTCTATATGATGAGATTGATTTAAAAGACAATGATTTTGATGATGAGAAAATCCTTTCCTATTTAGAAAACCATCCAGTCAAAATGATAGAAATTCAAAGATCTAAAGGATATTCTACGAGAAAGAGTCTTTCGATTCATCAATTGGAACGAATCATATCTAAGATAAAAAAGAGTCATCCAGAAGTCATTATCATGGTCGACAATTGTTACTGCGAATTTGTTGAAGAGAAAACGCCTATCGAAGTAGGGGCAGATGTGATGGTGGGATCCCTCATCAAAAACTTAGGGGGAGGAATTGCGCCGAATGGGGCTTATATCGCTGGAAAAAAAGAGTTGGTAGAACTTGCTGGTGAGCGATTAACTTGTCCAGGAGAAGGACGAGAAGTAGGACCGACTTTAGGAATCAATAAATTGTTTTTACAAGGACTCTTTTTCGCACCTAGTGTCGTCGCTTCTAGTTTAAAAACAGCAGTTCTAGCGTCCCATGTTTTAGAGAAATTAGGATATCAAGTAGAACCGCGATTCGATGAAGAGCGGGTAGATATTGTTCAAAATATTATTTTTGGAAATCCAGAAGATTTAATTCATTATTGTCAAGGAATTCAAATGGCTTCTCCTATCGATTCCAATGCCATCCCAGAACCATGGGATATGCCTGGATATCAAGATAAAGTAATCATGGCTGCAGGAGCCTTTACCCAAGGTTCTTCGATTGAGTTATCATGTGATGGACCGATTCGTTCGCCTTATATTGCTTACATGCAGGGAGGATTAACGTATCCCTATGGAAAATTAGGTGTGATGAAAGCCATCGAAGAAATACAAAAAACGAAATAAAAGAAAATAAAAAAAGACAAATAGAAAAAAATTCTGATTTTTAATAGTTAAAATATTTGGAAGTGAATGACGATATTCAATGGATACAAGGATAAATGATACAAAAACTGTATAAAACTCATAATCCAAATAAAAAAAAACATTAAAAATATAAAAGTTTTGAAACAATGTCCACAATTTTCATTTCGCAAAAACCAAAATAATTGATTTTTGCGAAATGAGAAATGAATTGTAATACTAATTAGAGAGATGACTAACTATAATATAAAAACAATGAAAAACGCGTATCTACAAGATATAATTTGAATCATGGAATGTCGAATTGGTTAGATGAAGGAAGATGGAAAAGGTAGTTGAGAAAGAATCTCAAGCACTTATTGAACTACTAAAATTTAAAATTTTACTTTATGATGACGTGAAATAACTAATTTTATCAAAATTAAAAGAAAGATAAATATTTAGAAAATGAAACGAACCACACCATCATCCAGGGAGCCGCAAGGCTCTTTTTACTTGCTATCTTATTTTATAAATATGGGATTCAAAATAATCAAATGATAATATAAAATGAATTTCGAAAGATATGAATCATTTTACAACTACAAAAAAAAGAAAAAACTCATTGACAAAAAATGTGGATTTTTCTGAAAAGAGAACCCAAGAAGAGAGATTGATTGTATAATAAAGAAAAGGAGGAATCCGTATGACTGTCGAAGTATTAGTAGAATTAGCCAATCGAAATGTGGATAAAACATTCGATTACGCTGTTCCTTTCTCGTTGGAAAATAAGATACAAGTAGGAATCCGGGTTCTAGTTCCTTTTGGAAGTCAAAAACTAGAAGGATTTGTCCTCAAAATCAAAGAAGCCAATGAAGAAGTATACGATGAAGAAAAATTGAAAGAAATCATCGAAGTCATCGATGAAGAAGTCATTCTCAATGAAGAATTATTGATGCTTGGGAAAAAAATGAGTGAGATGACATTAGCGACTTTGATTTCTTGTTATCAGATTATGCTTCCGAAAGCGTTAAAAGCAGAAAAAAAGACGCAAATCGGAAAGAAAATAGACACTTATTATTCCTTAAATGAGAAAGAGGAACTTTCTCCTCTTAAAGGACCCCAACAACAAATTGTCGATTTATTAAAAATAGAAAAAAAAGTAATCAAATCGAGATTGGATGCGATTTCTTCTAGTAGTGTAAAGACTCTAGTAAAACACGGACTCTTGATAGAAGAAAAACAGGAACAATATCGACTCAAAAAAGAATATCCTCCACTTCCCAAATATCCACTCACACCACTTCAGCAAAACGTAGTCGCTGCCATTGAAAAAAAGAAAGACGAACCAACCTGTTTCCTTCTTCATGGGGTAACCGGAAGTGGAAAAACAGAAGTATACATGGAAATCATCGAGGATGGATTAAAAAGAGACAAAACCAGTATTGTTCTGGTACCAGAAATTTCTTTGACAGAACAGATGGTGGCTCGATTCAAAGGAAGATTTGGCAATGATATTGCCATCCTCCATAGTCGACTAAGTCAAGGAGAAAAATATGATGAGTGGAGAAGAATCGCAAGACAGGAAGTAAAGATTGTCATTGGCGCAAGAAGTGCCATTTTTGCTCCTCTTAAAAATATAGGAGTCATCATTATCGATGAAGAACATACGACTTCTTATAAACAGGAATCTACGCCCAAGTACAGTGCCATTGATATTGCCAAAGAAAGATGTCAATACCATCGTTGCCCCCTCATTTTAGGTAGTGCCACGCCGACATTAGAAAGTTACGCAAGAGCCAAAAAAGGGGTATATGAATTATTAGAAATGAAAGAAAGAATCAATCAAAAACCTCTCCCTAAAGTAACGATCATTGACTTAAACGAGACGAATGGATTTCAAACTTTTTCGAATCCCTTGCTTCAAAAAATAAGAGAACGTTTAGAGAAAAAAGAACAGGTGATCTTACTATTAAATCGACGGGGATATGCTTCCTTTGTTTCCTGTCGTCATTGTGGGTACGTCGAAAAATGTCCCAATTGTGATATTACTTTAACCTATCATAAATCTAGTCAAATGCTTCGTTGCCATTACTGTGGATATGCGACAAATAAAAAAGAAAAATGTCCAAAGTGTCAAGAAGAAGCGATGAATCAGTTAGGAATTGGTACAGAAAAAGTAGAAGAGGAATTACAAAAGAAATTTCCAGAAGCAAGAATCTTACGCATGGATTTGGATACGACAAGTCGAAAAGGGGCTCATGAAAAAATGATTACTGCTTTCCAAAACCAGGAATATGACATTCTTTTAGGAACCCAAATGATAGCGAAAGGACTCGATTTTAAAGAAGTGACATTAGTCGGCGTCATTCAGGCAGATACTTCCCTCAATATTCCAGATTTTCGTAGTAGTGAATATACTTTTCAATTACTCAGTCAAGTAGCAGGAAGAAGTGGTCGAGGAGAAAAAGAAGGAGAAGTCCTCATTCAAACGTATAATCCAGAACACTATGCCATTCAATGTGCCAAAACGCACGACTATTCTTCTTTTTATGAACAAGAGATGAAAATTAGACATGAACTAGATTACCCACCTTACTATTATTTGGTTTCTATCAAAATATTAAGTAGTGACTATGAAATGGCTAAAACAGAAAGTAAAAAAGTAGGGGATTATTTAAAGAGTCACTTAGAAAATTCCCTTTTGCTAGGACCATCCATGGCGGGGGTCTTTCGCGTAAACAACGTTTATCGCTTTCAGTTAATCATTAAATACAAAAAAGAAGAAAACTTACATTCCGTCCTCTCTACATTGATAGAACATTATATTTCGAATCGCCAAGTGAAAATCGATATCGATTTCAATCCATTTCATATTTGATAGAATGAAAAAACAAAAAAAGAACCAATCTATAATTGGTGAGAAAATGATTGAAAAAATAATGAAAGAGAAAGAAGTTCTTAAAGTGTACCTCCAAGCAGAGGAAGAATTGGCCTGTGGCTTTGGTAAAAAGATGATAGGAAAAACGTTAGAAGAAGAAATTCAATCCTATTTATCCGAAAATAAAATAGACTGGACGAATCGACCTATTTCTCTCATAGTAGAGGGACACAAGATAGGCACCATCCTTTGGAAAAAATAAAAACGTATAACGTATATTTATTTATGATTTTTCGTATAATAATATTGACAAGATGTGCCTTTTTGGTATAAAATCTTGTCAGTGAGTGAGTAGTTCGCTGAGTTACTGAAGGGTGCGATTAATTCACACCAGCAAGCTTGCCTTGTGGGTTCCTTTAGTCAGGGGAAAGCTCACTTTTTATTTTGCTTTAAATATTCAATTAAGTTTTTAATCTCAATAGAATTGCTACTACTCGGAACCAATTTTAATCCATAACTAATAAAATTTCCTTTTTTAGAATATATTTTATTCTTAATTATTTTGATATAGTCAAAATGAGTTTTATCATTGTATTTTAAAGCTTGAAACAATGCACTGCAGCAACAATCAGCAAGTTGTAGTAATTTTTTTCTTTCATTAGGAATTATTTTAATAGTTTTAATTTTTGAAGAATCAATTTCAAATTTTTTATGATTTCTACTATTTACAAAATTTCCTAGTGATTTTTTTGAAAGATTTCCTCTTGAACTAATATTAATATTCGCAACTCCATTTCGTTCAGACATTAACCAACAAATTCTTTCATATAAATATCCGCTAAAATAGAAGTATATGTTATTTGAAGGAATGTAAGTTATACTACTTGTATCAATAATAATGTTTATTATAGTTATTTCTAAATTACTTACAGTTTCCATTATCATTCTTTTATTGGGAAATCCTTTTAATAATTTCCAATGTAGTTGGATTTTATTATTCATTTCCAGAGATTTTTTAATATCATCAACAGATCTAGAAATTTCTAAGTCCTTTTCTTTTTCCACCATAATGGCAGTTAAAATGAAATATTTAGAGCCTTTATTTATTCCTTCATCCCCAGATTCATCAATATAAATATTATATTCTTTTTTTTCATCTATCATTTTATCACCTTCAAAATACTAAAAACATTATACTAAATTATCTATTTAATGTTAATACATTAGTTCGCTTTGTGATGTGATTTAAGTATTAAACTTTTATATTTTATTAGAAAAATAATCATCGGAAACCATTATATAGGGTTTTATGGATATACCCTAACAAGTTTAGGGTGCGACAACACCATGCTTGATAGTTTTAAAATCAATACCTATGGATGTGGAAAATATAATATTTAAAAATAAAAACAGGAAAAACGGAAACACTTATATCACATAAGTGTTTTTCTATGGTATACTAGAAGAGAAAAGTAGGTGAAGTATGAAAGAACATAGAAAAAAAATAATCAAAGAAATTGCAATCATTGTTGGAATTTTCATCTTACTGATTTTCTGTTTGGCCTTTCTTCTACAAACCAATGATTCTCTTCGCTTCAAGTTTGATTATGAATCGGAAAATCGTATCGCCTACACGAATGGAAAAACCATCAAGGTAAAAATTCCATGGAAAAATCCAATCGTATATTTAGAAGAAAATCAAATTATCGATACTTTAAAAACGAAGACTGGAATTGTTTACTTTGGTTATCCTTCATGTCCATGGTGTCGCAATGTTGTTCCTATCTTACTAGAAACAGCCATCGAAGAAAACATATCTCCCATTTATTACGTCGAAAGTCATCAAATGAGTGACGCAACCAAAGCTCAATTGATAGAGTATTTAGGGGATTATTTGGAAACGAAAGAAGAAACCAATCAAAAAGTATTGGCAGTACCAGATGTTTATTTTCTCAAGGAAGGAAAAATTATAGGACATCATCTCAGTACAGTCGAAAGTTATAAAAACCCATATAAAGGAATGAATCAAGAACAAAAACAAGAATTAAAAAACATTTACTTATCATTCATAAAGGAGATACAAAAATGAAGAAAGAATCGGTACGAATTGTCTTTATGGGAACGCCAGAATTTAGTGTTCCTATCTTAGAAGGATTAATAGAAAATTACGAAGTAGTAGGGGTGGTAACCCAACCGGATAAAGAAGTAGGAAGAAAACACGAAATCAAACCTTCTCCTGTCAAAGAAGTAGCTTTGCGTCATGAAATTCCTATTTTTCAACCACGAAAAATTAAACAAGAATACCAAGAAGTGTTAGACTGGAAACCAGACCTAATTGTTACTTGTGCATATGGACAAATGATTCCGAAAGAGATTTTAGAATATCCGAAATACAAATGTATCAATGTGCATGCTTCTCTTTTACCCAAATTAAGAGGAGGTGCGCCAATTCATAAAGCGATTATAAACAATTATCTAAGAACGGGAGTTACCATCATGTATATGGTAGAAAAAATGGATGCAGGAGATATCATCGCCCAAGACGAAACAGTAATTTGGCAGACCGATACAGTAGGAACCTTACATGATCGCCTCAGTCAAATGGGAAAAGAGTTACTTCTTCAGACAATCCCTAATATCATCGCTGGAAAAATTCATCCCATTCCGCAAGAGGAAAGCGAAGTAACCTATGCTTGGAATATTACAAGAGAAGAAGAAAAAATTGATTTTAATAAAAGTACCATCGAAATCTATAATCAAATTCGTGGACTCAATCCATGGCCCGGAGCTTATGCTACATTAGATGGAAAAATTGTAAAAATTTATGCTTCGAAAATCAGTAGTAGTTTTTTTACAACCAAAGAAAATGGAGAAATTGGAAAAATCTACGAAGATGGAATCGGAGTGAGTACCAAGGATGGAGAAATCATTATTACGGAACTTCAATTTGAAGGAAAAAAGAAATTAAAAGTAGAAGAGTTCTTTCATGGCTACGATGGAAATCAATTATTAGGAAAAATATTTAATAAAGAATAAAGAGGGGAATACATGAAAAAAGAAGATTGGAAAAATTTATGGAATCAGTGCTTTGGCAAAGAAAAAAATGAACGAGCTCACGCCGTTGCCATGTTAATCATTATGGGAACGTTGATAGGAATTCTCATTCTTGCGATTCGGATGACGCCTCTTCCAGAAGAAGGAATCGATTCTTCTCCTCAGTCGACCGCCAATGCAGAGCACCCACAACTTTCCGATGAAACACAAGAATTACAAACAGAATTAGAAGCCAATAGTAATGGAAACTATGAAATCAATTATAGTTATCTCTGTACTTTTACTGAAAATGATCAAAAACAAATGATTACAGGAAAAAGATTAGATGAGAAAGAAATTTTTAGTATTGTCGATGCGAATGGTAGTCAAAGCTATGCACGACTCAGCAAAAATTATCTAAAAAATGAAGAAGGAGTTTACCACTTAGTAGAACAACCGAGTGAATTTTTGAGATATATCGACATTTCTACGCTTGCGAATATCTTAGAAGAGGAAGCCTCTACCATCGATAACAATCAATATACGTATACCCTAAATAATTCTATTCTATTAGAAAATTATTACCAAGATAAGAAATTTGTGGACACACAAGGAGGAACCAATACGGTGATTCTTACCGTTGAAAATGGTGTCATTCAACGATTCGATATAGATTTTTCAAGTCTTCATACTTTATTAAAAGGGGAACCGACTACGTTTTATGCCACCATCGAACTACAAGATATCGGAAGTACAGAAGATTTCACCATTCCCCTTTATTGACAGTCAACTAAAATAGTGAGATAATGACTACAATAGGAGGCGTGAGATGGACGAAATAGAACAATTAGAAAAATCTGCCCCTATGGTTCCGCAAAGTGAAACAAAAAAAGATACACAAATAGAGGAAGCGGATTGGGATGTCGAGCACGAAAATTTATATTTAGTCAAAACGCATTCTTTTAAGTTTTTACCTTTCAGAGAAGAAAAAGAGGAAGAAGTAGAAGCCGAAGAACGTAAAAGACAACCATTATCCGGATTACAAATTTTCACAATTACTTGTTATATAAGTAGTGTCATCCTCTTGATATTGTGGATGATATATAAAGTATACAAAGGATAGGAGGGAAAAAGATGTTAGAAGTAGAGGAAGAAAAACTAGAAAAATGGTTTCAACTTGTAGAAAAATACAGTAGGAGACTAGAAGCGATGGACTATGAATTTTACCCTCTTGATCACCCGTCCATGTTGGGAAAAATCGAACAAGCAATTTTTGTTTTTGAAGTATTGGAACTATATCAACTATTGAATTCCACCATCCATATTACCGATGTCAAAGAATACAATGAAAAGTGGGATAATATGGCTACCATCGATGGATTTCAGTTTCGTAGAGATGGAATTCCTTACTATATCGCCTTAACCAACTTGGAACCACCCAAAAATCATAAAGTAATTTATTTTGGAGAAGCAAAAACAAAAGAACAAAAAGAAAAAGAAAATGATATCATGGAGCTGTTTGGATTATTTGATTGTGGTTCCACAATCTATAGCCATTTTCATGGAGAAATGTTAGGAGAATAAATATGGAAGAGAAAAGCTGGAATGAAAATCAAACCAAAGAAGATTTAGAAGATACAATCGTTCTTCAACCTATTTTTGAAAGGCAAGAAGAAGAGATGGAACCACCACAACCAATCGAACCTATGACTTTGAATGAGACGCAAGTAAAGCCAATCCTAAAAGAAGAAATCGAAGAGGTAAATCAACCGGAAGTGGTTTTAGAAGAGACGCCGGATTCGATAGAGTCTCCTATAGAATCTCCTTCGGTAGTAGAACCTTCGCAAGAAAGCAATCTAACCCCAAATGCCTATACGGGAACCTATCTTTTGATGGCTATGTTGATGTTAGGAATGATTTTACTTTCTATAGCGGGGATTACTCTTTCCTAGAAAAAAGAAATTGAAAAGCGAAAAAAGTTCTCCTGTTCGCCAAAGAACTTTACGAACTGGAACAAAACTTTACACTTTCGTTGACAAATAAGAAGATTATCGAATAGGTAGTCTTCTTTTCATGTTATAATTAAAGTGTGGAAGTGGGACGATGCAAAATATATATAATTTAACGCGAAAACAATTACAAGAATACTTTGTTTCACACCAAGATAAAAAATTTCGAGGAGATCAAGTATTTGAATGGCTTTATCGAAAAAGAGTATCTTCCTTCCAAGAAATGACCAATTTAAAAAAGGAGGTCATTGCGGATTTGGAAGAAAACTTTACTATGAAAACAGTTGAAATAACGAAAATAGAAAAAGATATTGACGTTCAAAAATACTTATTTCGATTAATCGATGGGGAAAAAGTAGAAGCCGTTTTGATGAACCATGATTACGGAAATAGCGTTTGTATTTCGACAGAAGTAGGTTGCAATATGGGATGCAAATTCTGTGAAAGTGGACGCTTAAAAAAAGTAAGAAATCTAGAAACACACGAAATGGTGGAACAAATCCTAGAAATCGAAAAGGAAAATCAAGTGCGAATTAGTCACGTGGTCGTGATGGGAATTGGAGAACCCTTTGATAATTACGACAATTTAATCTCCTTTATCGAAATTGTGAATGATGATTTAGGAATTGCCTTAGGAAGTAGACACATTACAGTCTCTACTTGTGGAATCGTTCCTAAAATCCAGGAATTTCAAGAATTACCATATCAAGTAAATTTAGCGATTAGTTTACATGCACCCAATAATGAAATTCGAAATCAAATTATGCCAATCAATAAAAAATATCCGATAGAGGTTTTAATGGAAACTTTGAAAGCATACATAAAAAAGACCAATCGTCGAGTCACATTTGAATATATTTTATTAGATGGAATCAATGATCGAAAACAAGATGCGCAAGCTTTGGCTGATCTCGTTCGAGGAATGAATTGTTACATCAATTTAATTCCTTACAATGAAACCAATAATATTTCGTTAAAACGGAGTAAAAAGGAAACGATTTTCGCATTTTATGATATACTGAAGAAAAATAAAATCAATGCCACGATTCGAAAAGAATTTGGTTCAAAAATAAGTGCCGCATGCGGACAACTAAGAAGTAAGAAGGAGGAAAACGATGGAATCATTTTGCACAACTGATACAGGAAAAGTAAGAGATCATAACGAAGATAGTGTTATCATAGTAAGAAATAAAAAGAATGATTATCTTTTGGCCGTCGCCGATGGAATGGGCGGTCATTCGGCAGGAGAAGTCGCTTCCTCTATTGCCATTAGCTATTTAGGAAAGCACTTTCAAGAAACGTTTCTCGATAAAACCAAAGAAGAAGCCATCGAGTGGCTTCGACAAGCCGCTACGGAAATCAATCGAATGATTTATAGTTATGCTGCCGATCATCCAGAAAGTAAAGGAATGGGTTCCACTTTAGTAGTTGCCATCAATACGAAAGAGTATGTTCTTTTTGGAAATATTGGCGATTCTAGCGGATTTGTAATGAAAGATGGAAAACTTCATAAAGTAACTTATGATCATACTTTGGTAAACTTATTAGTGACGGCAGGAGAATTAACCAAAGAAGAAGCGAAGAATCATCCAAAGAAAAACGTGTTGATGAAAGCACTAGGTGCGACCAATCCAATCGATATTGATATTTTCGATTGTGATCAAAGTGTCAGTGAAATCTTTTTGTGTAGTGATGGACTAACCAATATGTTAGAAGAAAGTCAAATTCAAAAAGTCTTATTGAGTGAAGATGTCATTGAAGACAAAGTAAATAAATTAGTAATGAAAGCAAACAATCGTGGAGGATTAGATAATATTTCTATCGCCTATTTGGTTAGGGATAAAGAGGGTGAAAAAGAATGATAGAAAAGGGGCAAAAAATTAATGATCGTTACGAAATCATTAAAAGTATTGGTGAAGGTGGTATGGCCAATGTTTATCTTGCCTACGACACCATTTTAGATCGCCGCGTTGCGATTAAAGTACTTCGCGGAGATTTATCCAATGATGAAAAATTTGTAAGAAGATTCCAAAGAGAAGCACTTTCTGCGTCTAGTCTTTCTCATCCCAATATTGTAGAAATGTACGACGTAGGAGAAGATAATGGAATCTACTATATTGTCATGGAGTATATTGAGGGAAAAACATTAAAACAATTAATCAAAAAAAGAGGAAGTATTACGCTCAGTGAAGCCATTGATATTATGCTTCAATTAACGGATGGAATTTCGCATGCCCATGATAGTTATATTATTCACCGCGATTTAAAACCACAAAATATTTTAATTAAAGAAGATGGAACCATCAAAATTACAGACTTCGGAATTGCGATGGCTTTAAATAGTACTCAGTTGACCCAAACCAATTCCGTAATGGGTTCGGTTCATTATCTTCCACCTGAACAAGCGAGTGGAAAAGGTTCTACGATTCGTAGTGATATCTATTCGATGGGAATCTTATTCTATGAACTATTGACCGGAAGTCTTCCTTTTAAAGGAGACAATGCTGTAGAAATTGCCTTAAAACAAATGCGAGATGACATTCCAAGTATTCGCAAAAAGAATCCAGCAATTCCCCAAAGTGTAGAAAATGTCGTTCTAAAAGCGACGGCGAAAAACCCGAAAAACCGTTATGCCGATGCCAAAGAAATGCATGCCGATTTATTAACGGTATTAAGCGATGAAAGAGTCGACGAGAAGCGAATCGAGTTTAAATATCCGGAACATGAAGTTGATGATAGTACGAAGAGTATTACGACAGTAAAAAAGAAAACAGAAGAAAAAATAAAAGAGCCGAAGAAAGAAGAAAAGAAGAAAGAAAAAGAAGAGGAAGAAGAAGGCGAAGAAAATGCAGAAAACAAAGAAGAACAAGAAGAGTTCTATGACGAAGATGATAAAATCGTCAAGGGAACCAATATTGTTATTTGGATTCTTACCGGAGTCTTTGTCATTGCGGTCATTACCGTCGCTAGTATCTTCCTGATCATTCCTTACTTTAATAAAACACCAGATGTCCTTGTACCCGATGTTTCTAATTTAACGATTATCGATGCCGAAAAGAAACTAAAAGAAAGTGGATTTGAAGTAGCGATAGAGACAGTGAAAGAAGAAAGCAGTACGGTAGAAAAAGGGGATGTCATTAAAACTTCACCGAGCGCTGGACGGACTGTTAAGAAAGGAACGACCATTACGTTATATGAATCGACTGGAATTCCGACTCATGTTGTAGAAGATTATACAGGAAAGAATTACTTAGAAGTAAAAACGGAACTAGAAAAGTTATATGGATTAGAAGTCAAGATTGAAAAGAAAGATATCGAGACGACCGAAGAGATTTCTTCTCAAGAGATTATTGGTCAAGATGTCGAAGCAGGAACGGAACTACTAAAAGGAGATTCCATTACGCTTTATATTCCAAATATTGATAATAAATATCCAGATATGGTAAAAGAAGAATGGACGTTGGATGATGTCAAAGCCTTCTGTGATAAATATGGTGTAACTTTAATTATCGAATACTTACCAACCAACCAATTCCCAGAAGGAACCTTGATTTCTCAATCGAGAACACCAGAGGATGATATTTATCGAGGGGCTACACTCAAAGTGACTTTTGCGCAAAAGCCAGTAACGACGCCAACCCCTTCACCATCTCCTTCACCATCACCATCCTCTTCGCCTTCCGAAGAAGATGAATAAAAAAGAGGGAAACGTATGGAAGGACAAATTGTAAAGATTATAAGTAATTTATATACAGTTGCGAACGAAAAGGGGAGATATGATTGTCATTCGAGAGGAAAATTTCGAAAAGACAACATTACTCCCCTTGTTGGTGATTACGTAAAATTCGATGAAAAAGAACAGTACATTCTAGAAATTTTACCGAGAAAGAATTCTTTAAAAAGACCGATGGTCAGTAATATCGATCAAGGATTGATTGTAACTTCTGTGAAACATCCCGATTACTCTTCTAATTTACTGGATAAATTGATTACGACTCTTGAATTTCATAGGATAGAGCCTATTCTTTGTTTCTCAAAGTGGGATTTATTGAATAAAGAAGAAGAAAAGGAAATGGAAAAAATAATCAAGTATTATGAATCCATCGGATATGTAGTAGTAAAAAATACAGAAATAGAGAAGATAAAAAAATTACTAAAAGGAAAAACGACCGTTTTTACAGGGCAGACAGGAGCGGGAAAATCTTCTTTAATGAATCGATTGGACGCCAATTTAAAATTAGAGACAGGAGAAATTTCGGAAGCATTAGGTAGAGGAAAACATACGACACGACATGTCGAACTAATGGAAATTTATGGAGGAAAAGTACTAGATACGCCAGGATTTTCCTCTCTCGATTTTCAAGAAATGACCAAAGAAGAAATCCGCGATACGTTTGTAGAATTCTTCCGTTATCCTTGTCCATTTAAAGACTGTATGCATCAGAATGAAACAGAATGTGAAGTGAAAAAAAAGGTGGAAGACGGAACCATCCTTTTATCGAGGTACGAAAATTATCTCAAATTCATTCGTAATCAGGGGGAAAAATAATGAAAAAAGGACTCATATTAGGATGCATCCTCTTGCTTTTAACAGGATGCTCCTTTGAAAAAGAAGAAACCATTGCGAAAAAACGCGCTTTGGATTATATCGAAGAAAAATATGGAATAACGAATCCGACGGTACGTTCTGTCGAAAGCGAATGTGAGGAGGCAGAATGTTCTTCTTCCTATTATTATGTGAGACTTCAAACGGAAGAAAAAGAATTTACCGTTTACATTTCCGGACGCAAAAAGGCAGAAACTATCGGATATGACGATTATCAAAAAGAAGAAATCAAGAGTCAAATCGAATCCTATATAGAAAAGCAAGTGGGACAAAAAGCAGCCCAATATCAAATCGATTATGGAAAAAATCGCACGGATGGGAAAGAATCTTACTTCATTCATGAAAAAGTGACTGAAGAAAACGGTTTAGAAATTTTCGAAAACGAAAACTACGAACTAGAAATTCAAGCATTTTATACCCAAGAGATTCCAAAAGAAGTATCTTTTCCAGACTTAGAATATGATGGGATTTATTTAATTCAAACAGAGGAAGATAAAATAGAAACAATGAAGAAAGAAGTGAGTCTCACTTCCCCGAGAGAGTACTATCCATATAACGCAGAAAAGGTAACTTACTACCATGAATTTCTTACTTTTCACGAAAACTTGACTACCCAAAAATACGACCGAGAATACGAAAGAAGAGAAAGCGAGATAGAAAAGAACCTAAAAATCTACTATTTTAATGATACACCACTTCAAGTAATCGATGCGTTTGACTATGAAGAAACGGACAAAGAGACAAAATTAAGCAAGTATTACGAAGTAGAACCTTATAGTCATTTTAAATTTTGTCTCAAAAAAGCAGACGGAATTTCGAATTATTATATCCAACAAGAAAAAGGTCGAAGAGAAATCGAACCACAAGAAGAATGGGTTTGTGGAAATATCAGTAATTCGAAAGCCAATCCATTAAAAATTGTCTTTACAGGGGAATAGGAGGAATCTATGAAAATTGCAGCATCATTCTTATCTTGTCGAAAAATCGTGGAAGGAATCGAAAGATTGTCTCAGACGGATGTCGAACTCCTTCACGTCGATGTCGTCGATGGAAAGTTTGTGAAGGGAAGAAAAATCCCCTTTCGAATCTTAAAAAAAATATATAAATATACATCGAAAAGACTGGATGTTCACTTAATGGTTCAAAAACCAAAAAAATATATTAAAGCCTTTTCTACCATGAATACAGAACGAATTACCATTCATATCGAAGTAGAGAAAGACTTAGAAAAGAACCTACAACTCATCCGAAACTATGGAATTCAGTGTGGCTTAGCCATCAATCCCAAAACCGAATTAGAAAAAGTATATCCTTATTTTAATCAAATTGATTCTATCCTCATTATGGCGGCCGAACCTGGTTACGGAGGACAACCTTTTTTACCAGAAACGGAAGAGAAAATTAAAAAATTAAAGGCGGAAATCAAAAAGAGAAAAAAGGATATTACGATTACCGTAGATTGTGGGATCAATCAAGAAACCATTCAAAAAGTACGAGAGGCAGATATCATCGTATCAGGAAGTTTTATTACCAAAGAAGAGAATTTTCAAAAACAAATTGATCTTCTAAGAAAAGGGTTTGAGAAGGAAAAACCGGAACCAAAAGAAAGAAAAGAAGAGAAGAAAAAAGAGAAACCAACCAAAGAGAAAAAAACGACGACAAAGGAAAAGAAAAAAGGAAGAAACTTCTCTTCGAAAGAACCATTTAAAGACGAAAAACCAGAGAACATCGAAAAACAGAATACAAAGATAGAAAAAAAGAAAACCGAAAAAACAGAATACAAGAATACAAAGATAGAAAAAGAAAAGATGGAAAAAAAAGAAAAAAAAGATGGAAAAAAAGAACCCAAATCGAAAAAGGAAAGATAGAAAAAGTAGACCAAAGAGAAAAAGAAAAAAGAAACTCATCAGTAGAATGAAGTTTCTTTTTTAATCCATAAAAAAAGTAAGCATTACTCGCTTACTGAAGCAGGAACATCTTCAACACGAATTTTTTCGTTCTTTCTAGAAGTTCGAATTTCTCTCGCACTCAATCGAACTTTCGTTCCGTCTTCCAAAGTAACTACTTGAAGATTCACACCTTGTTTTTTACGTGTAGCATTTAATGCATGAGAACGTTTATTCCCAAATAAAGGTTTTTTACTACTAACTTTTACTG
Organism: uncultured Bacilli bacterium; assembly: GCA_947623825.1. Lineage (GTDB taxonomy): Bacteria > Bacillota_I > Bacilli_A > RF39 > UBA660 > Alloscybalousia. The sequence continues at coordinate 49,909 of CANQHQ010000001.1, read as the reverse complement.
GCATCTCCATTCCTCCTTTTGATACATAATTCACTTGCGCTTATAACTTTATCATAGTTTCCTAAGATTGTCAAATCATTTCCTATGAAAATTCCTTGTTTTCACGAATCCTTACTTCAAAATTCTAGATAGGATTTTCTGACTAGCTTCTTCTTGACGAGACCAATAGTCGATGAATTCTTTAGAGTAAGAAAAGGCAAATCGTTCTTTAATAATCGTTAGAATATGTGATAAGGAAACCTCCTGCACCCGTTGAAGATAGGACCGAAAGATAGGATATCGTTCTAAAAAAAGGCGATAATCCTCTAATGTAAGACTAAAAAAAGGATTGTCATAATTGAAATAATCAAAGACTTCTTCTTCCTCATCAAAAGTATAAAAAGAAGCCTCATAATCGTACATAGGAGCCCAAAATAATCCTTCGTCACATTCGTACATCATACAGTTACAATTACAACGATCTTCTTGACGCATATAAGTATCAATCGCAAAAGTTTGAAACAAATTCGTCAAGAAAATATCCTTCGCTTCTTCCGTATGACAACAGTTTAAAAAGAAAGGAATCGCATCCCCGAGACGAAACGAATCATCAAACGGTGTACTTCCTTTGACCGCATCTTCATAATCTTCCAATAAATCTCCCGGATAGACAATCTGTTGCGATTCCGAAAGAAAGGGAAGAGAAGCCAATTGAAGAACGCCATCCTTTTCCACTAAAAAATATCGGGCCGAAGGGCGTTCCATAAAATTCGCCAATTCTTCTCCAATCAATTCCCGAATATTAAACCCTTTGACAAAGATACGGTGTCCATGACAAGTAGGAAGAAAAGAATTTCCATCTACTGTTTCAAAAAAAGTATCTTTTGTTTGTAAAGACGCAATCGAAAGAAAAGAATTCTTTTTTTCACTACTCATCAGTTCACCTCCAAAAAAACCTCGAATATTATAACATAAAACTGTGTGGAAGTAAATGGATTGTGGTAGAATATTAATAAAAAGAAAGGATGAGGTCTTTTGTATACTCCATTATATGTCAAAACCACGTACTCTTTACTTTCTAGTTTAATCGAAATCGATAAACTACTATCTTTTTGTGAGCAAAAAAAGATTTCATCGATTGCGATTACGGATTCTAATCTATTTGGCTTAATGGAATTTTATAAAAAATGCCAAGCAAGAAAGATTCATCCTGTCATTGGACTAGAACTCACAATCGAAAAGGAAATTCTCTTAATCTATGCGAAAAATCATCGAGGGTATCAAAACTTATGTCGTCTTTCCACCATCCAAAGTGAAAAAGAAGTAACGATAGAAGAGGTGGAAAAGTATGCCGAAGGAACCATGATGATCGTCCCAATGGAATACGAGAAAACGTATGAAAAATTAAAAGACACCATTTCGGAACTTTACCTTGGATATAAAAACAAAGAAGAAGAAAAAGAAGCGAGATTGATGACGAAGCAAGTTCTTTTTGTCCGGAAAGCCGAATATTTGACCAAGGACGAAAGTACCTATCTAAAATATCTTTTCATGATTCGTGACGGAAAAACGATTGCGAACCCTGTCGATTATGATTTATTGTCTAAAGAATTAGAGATAGATAACCTCTATGATTACTCGAGTAACGAAGGGTTATTTGCGACAAACGAATTCGCCCAAAAATGTCATTTAGAATGGGAAAAACCAGACCTATTACTGCCAATCTTTGATACCAAGAGTGATGCCACTTCTCACGAATATTTAACTTCTTTAGCCAAAAAAGGATTGGCCCGAAGACTAGAGAATCAAATTTCTCAAAAGTATATGGACCGGTTATCCTACGAATTAAGTGTCATTGAAAGAATGGGATTTTCTAATTATTTTTTAGTTGTCTACGACTTCATCAAATATGCCAAAAAACAGAAAATTTTAGTGGGACCTGGAAGAGGAAGTGGGGCAGGAAGTCTCGTTTGTTATGCGATTGGAATTACGGATTTGGACCCCATCCAATACGATTTATTTTTTGAACGTTTCTTAAATCCAGAACGAATTAGTATGCCAGATATCGATACAGATTTTCCAGATATTTATCGAGATCAAGTAATCGAATACGTCAAAGAAAAATATGGAGAAAAAAGAGTAGCAGGTATCGTAACATTTGGTACACTAGCGGCCAAACAAGCGATTCGAGATGTCGGACGGGTACTCAATGTTCCTACCTACCAAATCGATCAATTATCGAAAAGAATTCCGGCTTTTACGAAAGAAAAACTCAAAGATTTCTATGAGAAAGATAGTGAATTCAAAAAGATTATTTTATCGGATGAAAAATTAAAACTTCTCTATAAAATTGCGACGGTCATCGAAGGGTTCCCTAGACATACTTCTTCCCATGCCGCAGGAATTGTCATGTGTCAAAAAGATTTGGTGGAAGTGGTTCCTCTTATCAAAAGTGATGAAATGTATTTGACGGCTTTTCCTATGGAGTATTTGGAAGAGTTGGGTCTATTAAAAATGGACTTTTTAGGATTAAAAACGTTAACGACAATTATGAATATCATCGAAGATATCAAAAAAGGAGAACAGAAAGAAATCGATTTTCAAACCATTCCTTTGAATGATCAAAACGTGCTTTCTCTTTTTGCCAAAGCCGATACGACAGGAATTTTTCAATTTGAAAGTGTCGGTATGAAGAACTTTTTAAGAAATTTGGAGCCATCTTCCTTCGAAGATATTTTTGCGGCCATTGCCTTATTCCGACCTGGACCAGCAGTAAATATCGATTCGTATATTCGCCGTAAAAAAGGACAAGAAGAAATCACGTACTTGGACCCATCTTTAGAGCCTGTGTTGAAAAGTACGAAAGGAATTATCATTTATCAGGAACAAATCATGCAGATTGCTTCCCTTTATGCGGGATACACCTTAGGAGAAGCCGATATTTTACGTAGAGCGATGAGTAAAAAGAAAATGGACGTATTAAAAAATGAAGAAGAACGTTTCATCGAAAGAAGTAAAGCGAAAGGTCATAAACAAGAAACCGCCAAACAAATTTTTGATTTAATTCTCAACTTTGCCAATTATGGATTTAATCGTTCCCATTCGGTCGCTTATTCTCTCATCGCCTATAAAATGGCTTATCTAAAATACTATTATCCAAAATATTTCTACAGTAATTTATTGTCTTCGGTCATTGGTAGTGAAGAGAAAACAAAGGAATATATCAACGAATTAAAGTCTATGGGAATCTCCATTCTAAAACCATGTATCAACCGTAGTTTTCAAACCTATACCGTCGAAGAAGAAGGCATTCGTTATCCTCTTTCTGCCATTAAAAATGTGGGCGCAGTCAGTGTCTCTGCCATCGTCAAGGAGCGTACGACTCCGTACAAAGATATCTTTGATTTTCTCGCTAGGACCAAAGATGCCATGAATAGTAAAGTAGTAGAATCTTTAATCGATGCGGGTTGTTTTGACCTTTTTGGATACAATCATCAAACGTTATTTCACAACTTAGATAGTATTATGACCTATGCGGATTTAATCAAGGATTTAGAACCAGAATTTGTCTTAAAACCAGAAATCGAAATCATGGAAGAATATCCAAAAGAATACTTGATTCAAAAAGAAAAAGAACTCTTTGGTCTCTATCTAAGTAATCATCCCGTTTCTACTTGGAAAGCCCAAGAGAAAGAAGCCATTTCTTTAAATCACATAAACGAATATTTCAATCAAAAAGTAACGACCATTGTCCTTATAGATCGAATGAAAGTAATCGCTACCAAAAAGGGAGAAGAGATGATGTTTTTAACCGGAAGTGACGAGTATCAATCGATGGACTTTACTTTCTTCCCCCAAAAATATAACCAAATCAAAACGCTTTCTCTTCAAGTAGGAATGATTGTCAAGATTATCGGAAGAGTAGAAAGAAGATACGATAAGTTTCAAATCGTTGTCGACCAACTTACGATTTTGAATACAAAAAAATAATAGAAAAAAATAATAGGAAAAAAATATCGGAATTATTTCCAAAAAAAAATTAGTGTGGTATATTTATAGTAGATGAGGGAAGGTGACAGAATGAAATTAAAATTTCAAGTAAACGATTATGTACTCACCTGGAATCTACTTTATGGCGCCTCCATCTCTCAACGAGTACACACGTTTAAACAAAAACTTTGGGTAACCTATAAAAAACAATATAATGCCTGTAATAGTGACAAAGAAGAAATGCTTTGTGATATAAAAAATTTTATTCCAAATGATGATACCCTTTACAATTTAGTCCATGAATCGGAACTCTTTGATTCCTTAAAAGAAGATGTAGAGAAGTACCGTCTCATGTTGATGTCCGCTTGGGATGAAAACAAAAAAGAAATCGAGAAAGATTTAAAAGAAATCTTACGATTCCCTATGACAGAAAATTATAATATCTTAGTTCTCCATCCCCGAATGGATACTTGTTTGACGAGTAGTAAAGTAAAAACCAATATTGCGTGGGGCTTCAAACGAGATTTAGAAGATAAAATGTTAGGATTGACCAACATCATCTATGCGATCGTACAGGCAGAAATTCAGGATTTCGAAAAAGAGTATGGCGCATATAAAGAAATCATTCAAGCAATTTTAGAGTTAGCCATTCATAATGAACTTTATACGAGAATCAGTGGAAATTCAAATTATTTAGATGGTGATAAAAGTCTTACCTTTCTCAAAAGACAAATCTATCCTTACTGGTTGATGTATCTTGGATGTGAAAAAGAAGATATGACACATTATATGATGAGAGATAAGGTGGCTTTTGATATCGATAACTATACGATGGAAACAAAACTAAAAAAAGTCAATTTATATGATTTTATGAAGTTTTGTATCAAGAATCAAAAGTATATCATTCGAATCAATCACTTAGAAATAATATAGAAGGGAAGATTTCAAGTTTGAAATCTTTTTTCTAAGGGGGTACAAAATGAAAGAAAACAAAATACAGATTTTATTTCAACAATTAAAGTTAAGTGAACAAGAAATTGAAAAATTTCAAGATTTATCATTGGTCAAAGTAAAAGTCAATGAAGAGAATAGTAGTTGGACGTTCGTATTAGAGAGTAAAGATGTCTTAGACTTAGAGGATTACAAATTTTTAGAAGGAAAAGCAAAAGAAACCTTTCATCATATCGATAAAGTACGTCTAGAAATTACCCCGAAATATAAAAGTTTTGATAAATTACAGGCCTATTATGAGTATGCGTTAAATCAATTAAAAGAACAATTGATTTATGCCCCTATTTTTGCGGATTGCTTAATCGAAAAAGAAGGGGAATACTTCATTGAATCGACCAATCCAGAAGAAGAAAGACAAGTTCAAGAAATTCTTCCTAAATTAGATTATTTATTGAATCTTTATGGATTTGATATCCAAGTAGGAACGTATTTAAATGAAGAAAAAGAAAATGAATTCCAAGAAGAAATTCATCAAGAAATCAAAGAAGCCACAAGTAACGTAAAACCAGTAGAAGTAAAGGTAGAGCCAAAGCCTAGTTTTGTACCTTATGCCAAAAAAGGAGGGGCTCCTTCCTACCGGAAACCGAAAAAAGAAGACAATCCGGATGTCATTTTAGGACGTAGTATTCAAGATCAACCGACCCCCATTCGTTCTATTTTAGGAGAAATGGATAATTTGACAATCGAAGGATACGTTTTTGGAACAGAGTATTTTGAATCAAGTAAAAGTGAGATAAAGATTGTGACGTTAAAAGTCACCGATTACACAGATAGTATCTATTGTAAAGTCTTCGCCCGAGGAGAAGAAGATTATAAGAACTTATGTAAAGTCTTGAAAGAGGGAAATTGGTTCTTAATTCGTGGATATACCAAGAACGATACTTATTCGAAAGAAATTGTCTTGAATGCCCGAGACATCATGAAAATCGAAAAAGAAGAAAATACGCTTCAAGATTTGGCTCCTGTAAAAAGAGTGGAACTTCATGCCCATACGATGATGAGTCAAATGGATGGGGTAGCGGATGAAATAAAACTAGTAAAACAAGCCATGGCTTGGGGACATCGTGGAATCGCTATTACGGACCATAATGGGTGTCAAGCATTTCCCCATGTTTATAACGAAGTATGTGCCTTTAATAAAGGAAAGAAACCAGAAGAACGATTTAAAGCCATTTATGGAACCGAGTTAACACTCATCGATGATTCGGTAGAAATCGTCATTCGAGGAACAGAAGATCCGATTCTAGAATCGACCTATGTCGTTTTCGACTTTGAAACGACTGGATTTAATGCCGGGGGAGAAGATTCGATTATCGAAGTCGGTGCCGTAAAAATTAAAAATGGTGAAATTATCGATCGTTTTGATGAATTGATTGATCCTGGAAAACCACTCAGTGCCAAAATTACCGAGGTAACGAATATTACCGATCAAATGTTAGTGGGAAAACCCAAAGAAGAGGAAGTCATCCGTCGTTTTATTGACTGGTTTCAAGATTTTCCGATGGTGGCACACAATGCCAAGTTTGACGTTTCCTTCCTAGAAATGGCATACAAAAAATACCATTTAGGTGTCTTCCAAAATCCAGTTATCGATACCTTGGAACTTTCGCGGACTCTCGACAATACGTACTCTCGTCATGGACTCAGTGCCCTAGTCAAAAGATACGATGTTCCATGGGATGAAGATGCTCACCATAGGGCAGATTATGATGCTGAAGGAACGGCTTTGGTGTTTCATAAAATGTTGAAGAAATTATACGATAGAAATTTTGAAACCATCGCTAGTATTAATCGTTTGGTTCCCAAAGAAGAAATTCATAAATATGGACGTAGTTTTCATGTAAATATTCTAGCGAAAAATCGAATTGGTTTAAAAAATTTATTTAAGATTATCAGTTTAGCGAATACCAAATACTTATATAAAACTCCAAGAATTTTGCGAAGTGAAATTGAAAACCATCGGGAAGGATTATTGATAGGAAGCGGTTGTTACGAAAGTGAAGTATTCAACGAAGCGAGAAGTAAGAGTGACGAAGAATTAACCAATATCATCCGATTCTATGATTACGTCGAAGTACAACCACCAGACTGTTATACACATCTAGTTCAAATGCATGATTTTAATGATGAAAAAGAAGTAATCGAAAACATCAAAAAGGTTATTCGGGGAACGAAAGATAGTGGCAAAATCATCGTCGCTACGGGGGATGTGCATCACATCAAAAAAGAAGATAAAATTTATCGGGAAATTATTGTCAACCAGAAAGTGCCAGGGGGAGGAAGACATCCGTTAGCGAAGAACGATATTACGGAAATTCCAAGTAACCACTTCCGTACGACCGACGAAATGTTAAATGATTTTTCTTTCCTAGACGAAGAGACGAGAAACGAGATTGTCATTACCAATCCAAATCGTATTCTAGATATGGTTGAGGAACTAGAAGTAATTATCAACACTGGAGGAATTCCTTTTTCTCCTAAAATCAAAAATAGTGTTCAAACAGTAAAAGATATGGTTTATGGAAAAGCCCACAGTATGTACGGCGACCCACTTCCGCAGTTGATTGAAGAAAGAATCAACCAAGAATTGACAGGAATTATCAAAGGAGGATTCGATGTTATCTACCTCATCGCGCAAAAACTAGTAAAACACTCCAATGATGAAGGATACTTAGTTGGCTCTCGAGGAAGTGTAGGATCGAGTTTCGTCGCTACGATGATGGGAATTACAGAAGTCAACCCTTTACCGGCTCATTATCTATGTTACAATCCAGAATGCAAGTATTCGGAATTTGAAAATGCCGAAGGGGAAAAATATGGAAAAGAGTATTCAAGTGGGTATGATTTACCAGATAAAATTTGTCCGAAATGTGGAAAACCGTTAGGAAAAGAAGGACAAGATATGCCATTTGCGACATTCTTAGGATTTGAAGCGGATAAAGTACCCGATATTGATTTGAACTTCTCCGGAGATAATCAAGCGAGTGCCCATGCCTATACGAAAGTCTTGTTTGGAGAAGATAATGTATATCGGGCAGGAACGATTGGTACAGTTGCTGATAAAACAGCATTTGGTTTTGTCAAAGGATACTTTGAAGACAAGGGAATTGAGAATGTAAGAACGGCCGAAATTGAACGTTTGGCGATTGGTTGTACGGGTGTTAAACGAACGACAGGACAACATCCTGGAGGAATTGTCGTCATCCCAGGATACATGGATGTAGCGGATTTCACTCCTTACCAATATCCGGCAGATGACCCAGAGAGTGCTTGGCGTACGACCCACTTCGATTACCATGCCATCGACCAAGACGTTTTGAAACTAGATATTCTCGGTCACGACGATCCGACGGTATTAAGGATGTTACAAGATTTATCAGGAATGGATGTAACCACTCTCCCAATTGGGGATCGGAAGGTAATCAGCCTCTTAAAAAGCCCAGAGGCTTTGGGAGTGACCGAAGAACAGATTCTCTGTCCGACAGGAACGCTAGGTCTACCGGAAATGGGTACCAAATTTGTAATCAATATGTTGGTAGATACCAAACCAGAAAGTTTTGGAGAATTAGTAAAAATCTCTGGTCTTTCGCACGGAACAGACGTATGGGCAGGAAACGCTAGTGAACTCATTGCCAATAAAGTATGCCCATTTAAAGAAGTCATCGGATGTCGTGATGATATCATGGTGAACCTAATGAACTGGGGAATGCAACCAAAAAGAGCCTTCAAAATTATGGAATTTGTCCGAAAAGGAAAAGCGGGAAAAGATCCAGAAACTTGGGCCGGTATGGCAGAAGATATGAAAAAGGCAGGCGTACCAGATTGGTATATCGAGTCTTGTCGAAAAATTAAATACATGTTCCCGAAAGCCCATGCGTGTGCCTACGTTATGTCAGCCCTTCGTATCGCTTGGTTTAAAGTTTATCAACCGGTTTGGTATTACACCGCTTACTTTTCTATTCGTATTCAGGACTTCGATATTGAGACCATGGCCAAAGGCTATACGAGTATTCGTAAAAAAATCGAAGACTTGAGCGAAAAGGGATTTGAAGCCAGCAACAAAGAAACCAATGTTCTAGAAACTTTAAAAATTGCCTTAGAAGCGACGGCAAGAGGAATTCAATTTGGACAAGTGGATATCGATCGAAGTGATGCGAGATATTTCAAAATCGACGAAGATGGACAAACCTTGATTCCACCATTCCGTTGTATCGATGGATTAGGAGATACCGTTGCTCAAAATATTGTCCAAGAACGAGAAGAAAAGGCCTTTCTAAGTATCGAGGATCTTCAAAAAAGAGCCAAAGTATCGGGAACCTTGATTGACAAAATGCGTTTGATGGGAGTTCTAAAAGATTTACCAGAGTCTAGTCAAATGACTTTATTTGAAATATAGAAGAGAAGAAATCTAAAAACTTCTCTTTTTTCTTGCCAAAAAAGCCTTTTTGTGTTATAATATGCACCAAATCAAGAGGTTCGATGGGCCTTCCATCGAAAAGGGGTGAAAAAATGAATACCATTTATCCAAAAAGAAAGCATCATCCATCCAAACAAATTAAAAGATTAACGAGAGAGGAAGAATTGGCTGGTTTTAAAGAAGTCATTCAAAATGTACCAGAATGTGAAAGCAATCTTTTTCAATTGAAACATCTTTTAATCGAATGGAATATGATTACCCGAATTTGTTGTAAAGAAGAAGGAAACGAACGAGTACAAGAATTAATCGAAGATGCCATAGATACGACACCGATTCGGAAAAGAAAATTTCAACAAGTAGACTATCGTCTCAAAGTAAGTCCGGATACGCAACTACATATATTTACTTTAAAAAGAAAAATTGCCAAACCAGAAAGAATTATCATCAAAGCACGAGAAAACGAAGTTTTATTAGTAAAAACAACCTTAGATACAGAGAAAGTGGAAGAATTCTTCTCCAAAAATAAAGAACTTCTATATCAACTTCGCTTGGTAGGAACCGTAAGACAACTTGAAAAACGAATTGCAGAAAAGAATATCAGTTTAAAAGAAGCAAAAAGAGAAGAATTAGAAGCCAAAGAAGAAAGAAGTCCGATTGGATTTCCAAATCGTATGGAACGAGAACAATTACTAAAAGGTGTGGAATACAATTTATATGAACAAAATGCAACGCCACTTTTTACAGAAAAACTTCAAGTACCATACATGATTACCATTGATAAAACAGGAAAAGTATCCTATCGTTATCAACAAGAAATCGAATACGAAGGAGAACCTTATGAACATGAACCTGTAAAAGTGACTTTACCATCGATTCTTTCTACCAACGATACCATGCTTTCACTCGTCCAAGAAAAAATCGATAAAAGAATTCCTATTGAGGAAGATAAGAAACAAGAAGAATTGAAACAAATTGAAGAATTTATGGAAAAATATAATCCATCAGAAAAATTAAAAGTATTGAGATAAAAAGGAAAAAGGGGGAACAAAAAATGACAAGAGAACAAGAAGTAATTGTTTTAAATATCATTAAAGATACGAATTTAACAACATCAGAAGAAATGGTGACGTTAGAAGAATTGAGTCGGGCATGGAACGCATATAAGGAAAAAAAAGAACAGGAAAAATCAAATTACGAAATCGGAAAAGTAAATTTTGATCTTTCTGCTGTAGACTGTGAGTACAAACGGGCTATCCCTGTCGTTAGTAATTTTCAACTTTATGCAATCCATATTTCACAGGAGACATTAAGAATTGCGATGGTAAGAGAAACACCGTGGTTAAGAGTAGATTTGGAATACATCCAAGATGACATTGGAATTTATCCAAAATGTATTAATGAATACAGTCAACCATCTAGACTTCCTCGAAAGGTAGAGTTTGATCATATCGATGGAATTGGAAGAGATGGGTATGTAATGATGGATTTCTTTGATGATAATCAAGATGAAATAGAAAAAATCTATCGGCATTCTCAAAGAGAAAATTTTGGAAGAATTCATACAAAAGAAGAACCAGATTTTCAAATAGAAGTGTTCTTTGATGAAGAAGTACCAAGAAATATGAAAAAGGTAAAATATCACATCGCCTTTTCAATGGAAGAAGGAATCAAAGAGATAGATGTGAGTGATGCGCGAGGAACAAGACCATCGATTTTAAATCACCAATACATAAATAGAACGTGGGCAGAATTAAAACAAGGAGTAAAAGAAAAACTTTATATTCCTATGAAAAATTTACCGAAAGAAATGACCGAAATCGTAACACAGTATAGAGAAAATAAAGGTGAATGGGAAAAGGAAGAATGGTCAAAGATAAAAAAGCCTAGAAAAATCCAAAAACCTATGATTCGAACAATCTAGTAAATGAAATAAGAAGAGATGAAAAAGAACATAATCTCTTCTTTTTTACGTTTTGTTGACGAAATTCATCTTGTCAAATAACATGGGGGGGGGGGTATAATTGTTATAGAATAGGGGTGCAGTAGAGTGAAAAGTAGAAGAAAAAAGAAAGAACAAGGCTTTACCTTAATTGAATTATTGGCAGTTTTTGTAATATTAGCCGTCATTCTAGGAATTGCGGTAGGATCTTATAATTACTATATTCGTTCAAGTCGAAATAAAGCCTACAAATTAGCGGAAGATGCGATGCAGGTGGCAGCGAGTAACACCTTAACAGATTGTATGACTTCTGCCAAAGAAGATATGGGAAGTTTCTGTAACGCCCATCAGGCACCGGCCACTCAATATGAGTACGATGTCATGACAGGAGCAGATCTAGTAAAGTATAATTATTTGGATCCAATAGTAGACCCGGATAATGCAGATGGATACTGTGATATGGAAACGTCTTATGTGTATATTTCAAATAAAGCGAATAGTGAAGAAGAAAACAATAATGATTTCGTTTATAAAGTATGCCTTCGTTGTGGAGATCGGAAAAGTGAAGAATGCCGAGATGATATTTTAAGTGGAGAGACAACGAATTGGTCTACCACTTGTCAGATTACTTATGATGAAGAGGGAGCCAAAGCCTATGATGGAAAATGGACCGATGAGGATTTGTATCTACAATTTGCCGCTAGTGGGGATTATAAATATGGAATTAACCAATATCGGTATCAAATAGGAAGTGGTAAATGGGTAGGAATTCGGGCAAAAGAAGATGTGGCAACTGCCCAGTTAAAGGAAACTGTAGATGATGCGATTATTAAATCAGAAGCCTATGATGGACTCAATCAAGTAGTAAGTGCGGTATGTACGAGTGCTGGTGGAGCCGGAGGGGCAGGTGGAACGAAAGTAAAGATAGATAAAACGATTATTAAAGGAGTAACGGTTACTGGAGCCTTAACCGATGGAACAAAAGTAGAAAATAATACTTGGGCGAAAGCAGACGATGGAAAAGTGGTCTTGACTGCGAACCCAGACCCAGGAGAGACTCCAAGTGGATACTATTACAAATGGTTCAAGGATGGAGTAGAAATCGAAGGAGCGACAGAAAAAACTTATACAGCGAACCTAAGAGGAACTTACAAAGTAGAAATCACCAATGGAGTAGTAAGACAAAAGGAAACAAGTCCTGACTTTATTGTAAAAATCGATAAAAATAAACCACAATGCACATTAGTAGCTTCCGGAGAAAGATCCACTCTCCTCTCAGAATGGTATATCGGAGATGTTACCATTCGATTCAATACTACAAGTGATTTAGAAGATGATAAAATCGAAGGAAGCGGAGTCAAGAAGGAAGAGATTGATAAACCACTCGTAACAGAAGATGGAGCGGCCATTGTTGTAACAGGAACAGTGACAGATGGTGTTGGAAGAACGAATACTTGTACGATAACAGTCAAGAAAGATAATAAGACACCAACCCCATCACCAAAAGCCAACCCTAAAACGTTAGGAGATGAAGACTATAACTTTAGTGACAATGTAGATCCAGGATGGGGACCGGGAGAAGGAACGGTAACTTGTGAACCGGCTCAAAGTCAAAAAACAGGAAACTATCCCGTAACTTGTACGGTCACCTCTGCCACAACAGGAGAAAGCACGACTACTACTTTCGATGTAAAGCACAGTTATAAAGCAACATGGCAATCTAATATGGTTACAAGTTGTTCATGCCATGAATGTACTGACAGTTGTAAAGAATGGCCATGTTGGGTGGAATATCCAAGAGGAGATCCTCCTTACTGGGGTGGATGCTCTTCCCATGTGGGTGGCAATAATGCTTGCTGTTCTACTCATGACTATGGAAAATATGTTTGTCCGAATGGTGGAACTCCATCAGGAGATACTTGTTATTATTAGAAGGAGAAAAAATGATGAAAAAAATAGTTTACGGAATCATCTCCATTGCAATCATTTTGATTATTACAGGAATTGTACTATATTTTACACCTTCAAAAACCAAAGAAGAGGAAAATCCAAACAAAGAGCTTGAAACTCAAAAAGAAACAAGGAAATATCAATGCATAAAAGAAGAAAAAACACTTAATGATCTAATCAACAACGTAGATGTAGGAACGTATACATTAAAACAAACTTATGAATTTACCATCAATGAACAAGACATGTTTGCCACCGCAGCACAACAACACACCTATATTTTTTCTTCTATCGATAACCTACATCAATTTCAAGAAACTTATAATAGATTACTAGAAGAACAACCACTAAGTGGAGAGAAACTCACAATAAAAGAAGAACAGTTAGAAGCAATCTATGAAAATAATATTGTAATCATGCAAACCAAAGAAGAAAAACCTAAATTTACAAATTCTTATCTTGACTGGTTAAAAGAAAGGGGATATGAATGTAAAATAGAAGAAGGATAAATCATTCTAGTAAAAAGTCAAAAAATAGGAATTAATCCTGTAACCTGTACGGTCACTTCCGCTATAAGTACCTTAGTGAGAAAAACGAAAACAAAGAAGAGAAAGTGTTGGGATTATACCAAAATGAAACAGAATTAGAAATCACTTACTTTGATATAAAATTAGTAGAAAGACACCACGACAGGGACAAACTATTTAAAATCTATAGAAAAACTTGGGTACAAATGTGGAGAAGGATTTGTGAAAGAAGAGTAAAAAAGGAAAAGAGAATGCAAGATAAAAAGGAATTCTCTTTTTTTCTTGCGCAAATAAAACGAACTTGCTATAATAAGGGCAAAAAAGACATAAAAAGGGATAGATAGAAGGAAAAGACTTCTAAAACCAAGCATCTAGATCAAAGAAAAAATAAAAAATTTCTTGCTGAATGTGACAAAAAAAGAAGAAAAAAATAAAATAGAAAAGAGGAAAGTTATGAAAACAGTAGAGAAAGAATTAGATTACATGAATCAGATGAAAAATGTTTCCGAAGAACAACTAGAAGAATTTAAGGAAACCAAAAAGACAGATGGAATTACGTTTAAAGAACTAAGAGAACTTTTAAAAAGATATTACAGTGAAAGACCGGTTCTTCTTTCATCAGAATATCTTCAAATATTTGCCCGTAATCATCTAGAATTTCATGCCGTAAAGGAGGCTTATCCAGGATTACCTATTTTAAAGCATACGAATTTTGGTATTTTTAATTTCTCCTTAGAAGGAGTCGATTTTGTAAGTGACTTGTGGATGGAGTTAAAAATGATTCGTACTTGTCCACCAAAGAAAGTAACTTTTTCGTATGGAAAAGATACGATTGGATTCTTTCCTCATGCGGTTACGGATGGAAAAAATGTAAAATTCTGTGAGGGAGCCAAATCGTTTGAAGATCTTCCTAAATCCATTATGGAGTTTTATAAAGAAAATACGAAAGCCATTGAAGATTTATATATTGCGAAACAAAAACAAGAAATTTTTCAACAAATCGAAAAAACAGAAGAACAAGAGAAGGACGAACCAATCGAATTACCACTTCAATTATGGAAGCCATCCAATCTTACTTATGAAGTAGAAATCAATTTAAAAGAAAATCGACAGATTCTTTATTGTTCCCTAGAAAACGAGAAAGATCGTTCTATTTTAAATCGTCAATATTTATCAGTAGAGAATTGGGAAGAAACAAGAAATAAGGCGTTTGATTCTTTCTATACAGAAATGGCTCAATTACCACAGTCTTTAAAATGGATTGTTTCATGGTATCGTCTTCATCCAGAATTAGAAAATCTTGACGATTATGTTTCTTGTATTTTGGAAGATGCGATGGTACAGGAAGAACCCGAAGAAGAGAAAGAAGAAGCAAAGACAAAAAAACAGTTGTGGAGTGAGTAAAAAAAGAAAGAAGGGGTATGTTGAAAAATCATCCAATTGGGATATTGGACTCTGGAATTGGTGGAATTACGGTTCTAAAAGAAATAAGGAAACGATTACCACAAGAGGATTATATTTATTATAGTGATTCGAGGCATAATCCTTACGGAGAAAAAAGCCAGAAAGAAGTATTAGAGTATGTCAGTGAAATTGTTTCTTTTTTGATGAAACAAGGATGTAAAGCCATTGTTTTTGCCTGTAATACGGCGACCGCTTTAGCCATTGACGAAATAAGAAAACAATATCCAGATTTCATTTTCATAGGAATTGAACCAGCCTATAAAATGGTTCATGATTTCGCTAGAGAGAAAAACACCTTAGTCATGGCAACACCAGGTACGTTAGAAAGTGAAAGATTTCAAAACCTGTTTCACAAATATGACAATCACCGAACTTATCTTCAAGAATGTCCTTTCCTCGCGAAAGCCATCGAAGATAATCAGAAAGAAGAACAAGAAAAACTATTAACGCAATATCTAAGTCCTTATAAAGAAAGAAAAATAGAAAACGTTGTATTAGGTTGTACCCATTATCCCCTCATCAAAGAAGCAATTCGGCGAGAACTGGGACCTGTGACATTCTTCGATGGAGGAGAAGGAATTGCCAAAGAATTAGAACGTAGACTAAAAGAGAAGAATCTAGTGCAAGAGGAAAGAGAAGGAGTCGTTACATGGATCGACTCTTCCAAAGATTCCGAAAAAGAAAGACGATTTAGAGAAATTTTAAACCAAATATGAAAGCAGGAAGTTCCTGCTTTTTTTACATTTTTTTGAATTGAAATTGACCGATAAGAAAAGAAATGATAAGTTGAATTTGGTGATAGTATGGATCTCGAAAAAAAATTTGAAAGAATCAGAAAAAAGTACGAAATTGGAATTTATAAAGAATTGGATTTGGCAACCCAGGAAGAAAAGAGAAAAAAAACATTTCCCATCGAAATGGAAAAAAAGCAAGAACTGATCGATGCATGTAGATATCACCTTTCCGAAGAAGAACAACAAAAAATGAAAGAAGAACTAAAAGAAAGCCTAGATTTACAAGCCTATCTCAGTTATTTCCACCATCATTTTCTAGAAGGAAATAGTCTTTTTCGCTACGCAATTGAAAAATGTAGTACTCGTTGGGCGATAGAATACTTCGAAGAAAGAAAAAAACCGTATCAAAGAAAAGAGCCACCGGAAAACGTTCTCTATTCCTTCCTAACTTCGTGTGCCGAAAAAGGAAGTCAGGGAACAAAAAAAGTAAGATTTTCACAGATAGAATACTATCTTTATCTTTTAGAATTAGAAGGAAAAATAGAAAGACAGTATCAAACGATTTACATAAAGGAAGAAAATAACAAAAAAACAAGACAAAAAGAGTAAAGAAAACGGAATCTATTTGTTTGAAAGGAAAGAGAAATGATATAATGAACTTGGTGAAACTATGGAAGCAAAGATCAAAGGATTATCAATTCATTATGAACAATATGGCGAAGGAAACGATATAGTATTACTTCACGGATGGGGTCAAAATATAGCGATGATGGTTCCTCTAGCGAACGAATTACCCAATTACCGGACAACCATTCTTGATTTTCCGGGTTTTGGTGATTCTGAAGAACCAACAGAAGTATGGGCAATCGAAGATTATGTGACCGTATTAGAAGAATTGTTAGATCAATTAAAAATTAAAAAGCCAATCGTGATGGGACATTCTTTTGGAGGACGGGTAGCCATCGGTTATGCGGCGAAAAATCCAGTAGAGAAGTTGGTGTTATTCGGGAGTCCTTGTGTGAGAAGCGACCGGAAATCTTTCAAAGAATCTGTTTTTAAATCAGTGAAGAAATTACCCGGTATGAAAAAAATAGGAGAGTATGCCAAAAAATATATCGGATCGACCGATTACCGCCAAGCAACTCCCATGATGAGAAATATTTTAGTTCGAGTAGTCAATCAAGATTTGTCAGAATATGCCCAAAAAATCGAATGTCCGACACTCTTGATTTGGGGAACGTTAGATGAAGCCGCTCCTATCGAAGACGCCAAAAAATTAGAAAAATTATTAAAAGATGGGGCACTCATTGAATTGGAAGGATATACCCATTATGCTTATTTAGAAGCCTTACCACAGGTAGTTGCCATCCTTAAAAATTTTATTTAATCGGAGGGACCTATGTATTTAGTAATCTTATCCCTTATTTGTGTTGTTTTTCTCGTAATCGTTAAAACAGAATTTATGTTAGAAATGTTTCAGAAAAAAGTTTACAACGAAGATGGAAAATATTTTATATGGATAAAAGAAAATAAAAGAATCGTTTTCTTTTCCCTAGAGTTTTTTTCATTTTTTCTCTTTCTACTAGCTTATTTTCTCGAAGATGAAATTTCTGTTTTCCTTGTCATACTAGGAGATATCGGTTGTTTTTTTGAATTATTACGAATTACCTCTTTATATAAAGAATATCAACCAAAGAAATTGATTTTAACGAAAAAAATGAAAAGGTTGATTGGTACGATTGCCCTTTGTTATTTTCTCCCCATCATGATTTACATAACGGATTATAAAGATGGATATTTATGGTTGACTTTGGAAACCATCATCACGTATTTTAACTATTTCATAGTTTGGTTTTGTTATCGTCTCAATCGACCAGTAGAAAGAACAATTGAAAGATACGAATGGCAAAAAGCCCAAGTAAAACTTGAAAAAATGAAGGACTTAAAAGTGGTAGGAATCACAGGTACTTATGGAAAAACAAGTACAAAATACATTTTAGAGGAAGTTCTAAAGAAAAAGTATATCTGTCAATCGACGCCAAAAAATGTCAATACTTTACATGGAATGGTCTCTTCCGTAAACAGTTATCTAGATCCCGAAGAAGAACTTTTGATTGCGGAGATGGGTGCCTATAAACCAGGTGTTGTTCAAAGTATTTGTGATTTAATTCATCCCCAATTTGCCATTTTAACAACCATTGAAATTAACCAAATTACTTCTTTTGGAACCAAAGACAACACGGTCAATGCTTTGTTTGAATTAATCGAATCTCTTCCAAAAGAAGGAGTGGCTATTCTCAATAAAGATGATTGGGAACAGGTAGAGTATCCAGGAGAAATCGCTTGTCAAAAAATTTGGATTTCTCTAGAACAACCAGCGGATTATCTAGCGCAGGAAATTCAATATAGTAGAGAAGGAACTTCTTTCTCTGTTTGGGAAAAAGATACCAATCAAAAATACAAAGTAAGAACGAAATTATTAGGAAAACATAACATTTATCATATTCTATCGGTCATCGCTTTGGCCCGGATTTTAGGGCTTGAAGTAGAAGAAATTCTTCCTGTGATCGAGGATTTACGTCCGTTAGAAAATCATTTAGATATGCATGATTTTGGTTATATGTATCAAATGAACAATACCCATCGTTCCAATCCTCTAGGAGCGAAAGATGCCTTAGATGTATTAGAACTCATGCCAGGAATCAAAGTTGTGATCACCACCGGAATGCAAAATCTAGGGGAAAAGACAGAAGAGTTAAACAATATTTTTGGAACACAGGTAGCAAAAGTTGCAAATTATGTTATACTGATAAATGAAAAGAGTACAAAGTCGGTTTTTCAAGGTCTAATAGAAAGTGGCTTTGAAAAAGAAAAAATCTATATCGTAAACGAAGTAGCCGACGCATATACTTTATTACAACAAATGGAAACAAAAAAGAAAATCTATGCGCTTTTTGAAAGTGATGACGATTTAAAAGATTAGGAGTGAAAGAATGAAAATTAGAATTGGTGTAATTTTCGGTGGAGAAAGTGTAGAACATGAGGTGAGCATTATCTCTGCCGTACAAGCAATGAATAAAATGGATGGAGAGAAATACGAGATTATTCCTATCTATATTACCAAAGATAGAGAATGGTATACAGGAGAAGCATTAAAAGATATCGAAACATTTCAAGATATGGATCTCATCAAAAGATATTGTAAAAATGTGGTTCTCTATGCGAAAAAAGATAAATTTGTCCTTGAAAATAAGAAAGGAATATTCCGTAAGATTGTAGCGGAAATAGATATGGCTTTTCCGATTGTGCATGGAACCAATGTGGAAGATGGAGTACTACAAGGATACCTTCAATCCATTGGTATTCCATTTGTAGGGGTCGATGTATATGCCGCCGTGGTAGGACAGGATAAAATCTTCATGAAACAGATTTTTGAACAAGAAAAGATTCCTGTTTCTCCTTATACTTGGTTTTATGATGTAGATTATGAAGAAAATCCCGATGAAGTAATCGCGAAAATAGAAAAATTAAAATACCCAGTAATTATCAAGCCATGTACCTTAGGTAGTAGTGTAGGAATTTCCGTGGCACATGATCGAGAAGAATTAATTCAGGGATTAGAAAATGCCGTGACCTATGACAGTCGTGTCGTCGTAGAAAAAGTCGTCGAAAACCTAATGGAAGTAAATATTAGTGTATTAGGAAATTACGAAAATCAACAAGTCAGTGCCATCGAAGAAGTAACTCCGAAAAACGCTTTTTTAACCTATGCAGACAAATACATTGGGAATGGAAAAAGCAAAGGAAAACTAAGAGGAGCAAAATATAAAGGAACCAGTAAAGGAATGGCAAGCGCATCGAGAGTGGTTCCTGCAAAAATAGAAGATAACTTACGCGAAGAAGTGGAAGAAATCGCCGTAAAAGCATTTAAGACCTTGAAATCTTCGGGAGTCGTACGAATTGATTTCTTAATTGATAAAGAGAACAAGAAAGTATACATCAATGAAGTCAATAATATCCCAGGATCTCTTTCCTTCTATCTATGGTCTCCGATTGGAAAAGATTACTCAGAGTTATTAGATGACATGATTAATATTGGGATTAAAGATTACAAGAAACGAACAGAAAAAGTTCATTCTTTTGAATCCAATATCTTAAAAGGATTCTCTGAAATGAATGGAGTCAAGGGAATCAAAGGAGCAAAAAAAATTACGAAGTAGAAGACACAAACAAACATACGTCAAATTTCAGTCTACTTTCGTTCGATGAGGAAAGACACGATGTCAAAAAGTGTCTTTTTCTTGTGTCCTTTAAAAGGGCTGTGTTAGGATAGAAAGCAAGGGTGTGATAAAATGAAAAAATTGGTTGGAATCTATGACTTCTCGGGCGTTCTCATAGGAAAAAGACCCATCCTTGTTTCTCCGGTCTATTTTGACGGAAAAAACTATTTTTTAAAATGTATGTCAGAAAATTTAAGCAATCTCTTAAACATTTTAAAAGGATTGAGAAGTTCCGAAGAGATGTGCGAGGAAATGGATGCCTATGTCAACAAAGAAAACAGCCTGTTTTCCCTAAAAACGATACGCTATACGGATGATTCTAACTATTGTTATCAACTCTGTTCGAATACGATACGAAATCTATCGGGGTTTCATTCCATCGATTCTTTTCGCGAAGTAAAGAAAGAAGCCAATCAAGAAACTTATCAAACCAACACTTATGCAGCCATTGACTATGGAGAAAAATTGGTAATCGGAAGTTTCGATTACGTGGCAAGACATGTAGAAAAAATAACAAATGTCAATATGAATGAACTACGGGAAGAAGAGGAATTGATTAAAAAAGTAAACAACTTTTCTTCGATTAATCACTACTTTGAAGTAAATGAATAGGAGTTTCAAAATTGTTTTTTCCTAATTACACTGTTAAAATAACGGGTAGTTAGAGTGAAAGAAACACAAAAGTAAGTATAAAATAGGAGGCTTTTATGGAAAACAAATATACACCTTACGAAGAGCGAACACCGGACGAACAGTACAAAAATTTAATTCGAGAAATTCTAGAAAAGGGAACTTGGGGACCTTCTCCGATGGTCGATAAAAACGGGCAAGAAGTACGGACCATCGACTATATGGGAGCGACTCCTCTTCGTTTCAATTTATTAGAAAATGGGGTTCCTTTTATCACCGAAAGAGATATTTCTGGTTTTTGGAAAGCGGGAATTGGAGAGTTATGTGCTTTCATTAATGGTGCTAGAACCCAACAAGAATTACAAGAGTTTGGTTGCCGTTGGTGGAAGGCTTGGGTGACCGAAAAAAAATGCGCCAAAAGAGGATTGGAAACAGGAGATTTAGGACCCGGTTCTTATGGTGCTGCTTTTGCCAATTTCCCTACGGTAGATGGACAAGGATTCAATCAGTTTGAAGAAATCACGAAGCAAATGAAAGAAAGACCAGAATTAAAAACCCATTTTATTTCTCCATGGATTCCACAGTACACAATTCGAAACATCGACCATCAACAAAAAGTAGTGGTGGCGCCTTGTCATGGATGGGTGCATTTTCGAATTCTAAATGGAAAATTAAGTATGGTTATGTTTCAGAGAAGTTGTGATGTCCTAGTCGGTTGTGTAACCAATTGGGTTCAATATTCTGCCTTACTCATTGCGATGTCCGAAGTATTAGATTTAGAACCACAAGAATTTATCCATCTCATATCGGATGCCCATATTTATGAAGATCAAATGCCTTGGGTAGAAGAAATCTTATCGAGAGAAAGTAGACCTTTTCCAACATTAAAACTCGTAAAAAAACATGAAAGAATCTCGGATTATCGTAAGGATGATTTTGAACTCAGCGATTATCATCCACACGAGAAAATCAAAGATATCCCCGTAGGTATTTAAAAATGATCGCAAAAGAAGAACAACAAAAAATGAAAGAAGACTTCTTGAAAGAGTTGGAAAAGGCAAGAAGGGAAGAAAAAACCATTGGTTTGGTTCAGGGTTCCTGGGATTTATTTCATATTGGTCATCTTCGCTATATTTTGGAAGCGAGAAAATTATGCGACTATTTGATTGTAGCGATGGATAGTGATGAAAAAATCAGAAAGAGAAAAGGGGAAACACGACCGATTATCCCCGAAGAAGAGCGCTATGAATTTATCAAGTTATTAAATATTGCCAATAGTGTCGTCGTGAAAGAAGTAGACGAACCAAAATGGGGACTCATTCGATTAGTGAGACCCGATGTTTTGGTTGCCATTAAGGATAATTATTCTGATGAAGACATAAAAAAACTAGAAGAAATTTGTGGTAGAGTGGCGATTTTACCAAGACAGTCAGAGACATCTACCTCTGATAAAATTCGAAAAATTATGATTTCCGGAAAAGGAAAAAAATTTAAAGAAGTCAGTGAAAAAGTAAAACAAGCCGTGATAGAGATGTGTAAAAGAATCGGTCACCAGGAAGAGATGCCTGAACCAATTCCTATGTTAATTCATCATCTAGAAGATTCTACTGACTGGGTATGTCCTGTCGCTGCCGGATGTTTTTGGAATGGAACTTGGTTTTTTGGAACCAATCAAACCGATTTTAGTCTTTCAAAATATGACATAGAAAATCGTACCGAACTCTACTACGCAACGACAGAACACGCAGAAATGAATCTATTAAAAAAATTAGGAGAAGTGAAAACCTTAGATACTCCGATTTGGACAACCTTATTTCCTTGTGACGAATGTATGAAAGTCTTAATCGATAAGGGAGTAAAACAGGTATATTATCTAGAAGATCACCCAGAAAGAAATTGGAGTAAACGTTCTCACGCCCTTGCGGAAAAGCATGGAGTTCAAACGATTCCGATATTAGAAGAAAAGAAAAAGATAGAGTCTACCAGTCCTATTCTAGGGGATATGAATGCTTATCAATACATTTATCCACCAAACGCCCGAGAACAAAAACAATTAGATATCATGTTAGATATGGAAGCCCAAGGAAAAGACCCATTAGATCCAAAATATATCGACCAAGAGATTATGAGAGTCACAGACTACTGGTACATTTCCAAAAATCGGTTTCCTTACGAAGGAGTCGAGGAGCAGTTCTTAATCGTCGCACGTTATCCTGTATATCAAAAAGAACAAATTACGGATGCCATGTGGAACGATTTGCAAAATATATGGTTAGATTTATCGCTTCAGTACGATATCTCAGGAGGGGCTTTATGTCTTCGCTTTGGAGATCCTTCTTTATCAGGAGCCACATTAAAACGGTTCCATGTCCACTTAATTAAACCAAAAGAAGAATCGAAAGCCAAATTCTCTGTAGGTGGACACAAACAATTGAAAAAAGGATTGTATATGAATCATCCAAATCCAAATGAAAAAGTTTAGTTTTTACTAGACTTTTTTTGTTTGATGCAATTTTTCTATGTTTAATGAAAGTAATTTATCTTCTTTTGAACTGAATTGGTTTTATTTAGATAGTTCCTTTCATTTATAAAGGAAGATGAAAATTAGTTTTGATAAGGTATAATAGGTATTAACTATTTTTATATCACTTGTAAGATATAGTAAAAATATCATTTTTTTTTGCAACTATATTCTGATAATAGACGACTATATAAGTGAGGTACCGAAAATGACGGAAGAAAGATTTGAATTGATATATAAAGATACAGTTAAAAACGTTTTGAAATATATCATTAGTAATTGTACTAGTATGGAAGATGTTCATGATTTACTACAAGAGACGTATCTTGACTACTACCGTGCTTATATTAAGGGTAAAAAAATTGATCATGATGATTCCTATTTAATTGGGATAGCACATAAAAAAATAAAAGATTACTACAGAAAAAAATACAAATGGAAACATCTCTTTTTATCTTTTATCATGAAAGATAATGATAAGGAAGATGTAGAACTATTAGAATGCGTTCCATCAGATTATAATTTGGAAATAGATATAATTCAAAAGTACGAACTGAAAGATTTTATGAAATATCTTTTAAAACAAAAACAAATTATAATTAAAACATTTTATTTATATTTCTACTTTGATATGACTACAAAAGAAATATCTAACGAACTGAATATAAATGAGTCAACAATAAAAAGTTATATACATCGTACTCTAAACGATTATAGAAAATTACAGAAAGGAGAACAAGATGCCAAGTAACAAGCAACAAATAAAATCGATATTAGAACAGTATGTGGATATCGATGGTAATTATAAGCAAATAAGAAAGCGAATGGATAGAAGTAACCAAAGAAAGAAGTATTTGAAAAGGACACTTGCAGTTAGCTGTTTATTTTTACTAGTTATTACGATATTTTTAAGTCTTCATACAAATTCTATAAATAATTTGAACTCGAATCCTATCGATGAACCATCCAAACGAGACAATATAATGATAAATAAAATTGAGATTCAGGATGACAGTTCTACAATTCGTAGTTATAAGTCAAAATATGATAACCTTATGGATAAGTTTTCTATATTTCGTTATTTTGACGATTTAGAGATTTTTGAAATACAAAAGGAACAAGTTCTATATGATGATTCCAACGAAATCTATTTAGGTAGTTATTCATATACGGATGACTCAACTAAATTTTTGCATTTGTATTTATCTAACATTTCTCTTTTTGACTCTCTATTCCAAGAGTGTAAATTATCTACAATAGATAATAGCAATCTATATATTGTAGATTATGACGGGGTAATTTTTATAAAATTTATCAATACGAATCAAAAAATCATTCTTCAAACAAATATAACCGATAAGCAAACGATTATGGATATAGCTAAAATCGTCATTCAATATGAGGGTTAGAATAAGATTTTGATATTTAAAATATATAATTGGAAGGTGATATGAAAGAATGGTTTTTATTTTTCAGTATTATTTATAGATTGCATTAGCGGTCAATGATAAGGAGGAGTTTATGAAATGAAAAACAAGAAAATATTAATATTTAGTTTGGCTTTAGTTGGAATTTTAACATGTTTCATAGCGGTTCATCATTCCTTCAAAGGAGAAAAAAATAACGTTCTTGAACAAGGAAACAGTTCTATTGATGAAAACTCTTATGTAAGAGAAGATGGAAAACAAGTATATAATGAATTTTATAGTCCTTTTTTAGCAGTAGATTACTCTAAAAAGAATAACATCAATAGAGATGCTGACTATATTGCGATTATTAGAATTGATTCGCTAGAATCAAGCAATTGGGATTCAATCAATAATCAGTATGTAGCAGTATATTCAAAAGGAAAAGCAACAGTGTTAACTGTTTTAAAGGGAGATTTATCTTCTACTATTAGTTATAGACGACTTGGAGGACAAATTGGATATAACGAATGGATGAAAGGTAGTGTAGATAAAAAAAAGATGGACAGTATTATTGGAATTCCTACGAATCCTGATAATGTAATAATCAATAGTCAAAAAGAAGATGATATTCAACTTGAAGTAGGGAAAACATATCTTGTATTTATGACTCAATATTCATGTTGTAATTTAGAAAACGAGTACACGATTATGGCATACGAATATGGAGTACGTGAATTACAACAACAAACCGAATGGAACACATTATCTATGCAAGAAGTAGGGGATTTGAAAGTTAAAGATAACAAGACAGGAAATTGGGTAAAATTATCTGATGTTGTAAATTTAAATGTTTCTGAATAATCACCAACACGATTAAGATAGATTCAAGATATCATAAAAGGACTGTTGAAATTTCATTTTCTAATATCACAGTTCTTTTATTATTTAATAGAATTTTAGACACAACTTCTTCCGCTTGCTTTTGAGTGATAGATGTAATTTAGTAACATAAAACATATAAAAACAACTCTATATTATGATGATTCCGTTTCTTGGACATAGAAACGAGGTTTTATATGAGTAAATGGAGTTATAAGGATAAAATATTTTGTATAATGATAGAAAAAATGGTACGAGTCTAAACTCTTTGCATCAAAATATAAAATTAGAGATGGGTTATAATATAGTTGGGAGAAGGGGAGAAGTCCAACTACGAAAGTAGCCAAAAAATTAAAAATACTATTTTCTTTTTTTTGTTTTTATGCTATACTAAACGAGTAAATCAAATTTATGGGCTGTTAGCTCAGTTGGTAGAGCAACTGACTCTTAATCAGTGGGTCTAGGGTTCGAATCCCTAACAGCCCACCATAAGTTTACGAAAGACTGGTAAGACGGAACTTGCTAGTCTTTTTTCTTTCTCCATGAAAAAAAGACAATTGGGGAATGTTATGGTATAATATAGAAACAACGGAGGTTTGTTTATGAAAATAGTAATGGATCAAGCAGTGTATGTTCAAAAAAATGATATTGCGCATCTCAATCAATCTGATTTACCAATTCCCGCATCAATTATGATGAAAGTGTTCGGTGGAGAAGTAGTCATCATTGATGATAGAAATCGGTATGAGTTTATCAAATTTGAAGACGAGAAAGAAATCGAATTCTTCCGCCAAATCGATTGGATGGTAGACTATAACGAGGTCAAAGATTTATCGGATGAGGAATTCATCAAATTGGCTCAAACGATTGCCCATGAAAAAAATACGATTGCCAAAAAATATAATGCAATGTCCATGCAAGAACGAAGAAAACATTCAGAAATGGTAACCCAATGTGAATTATTAGATTTTAAAATTTACTCGTTAAGAGATGTTTTATGGATGAAACAAGGAAATCTAAAAATACAACTACCAAAAGAGGTCATTGATTCAGAAAATGATCGAAGCATTCGAAAATTGGTAAAAAAACTATTTCCTAAAAAGAAATCGGAATAAAAAGATGGTTCCTTTTGAAACAAACGAAAACTACCTTTCTAGATTGAAAAGTAGTTTTTTTAATTTCTATCTGGTGCCTTGGGTTAGATACCGAACTCTATTTAAATGGGTACTGCTTCCTCAATACAGGTATAGTTTTATCATATTTTCTTGATTTTATGAACACTTTTTTATAACAGTTTTTTTACTATAAGACTATCTTTAAAAAATTGTTTTCTTCGATTGTTTCCTATTTTTATGTGATATCATTTCTATAGGGAATATCAGTTGTTGAGTGTCTACCTCCAATCTTTATAGAAAGGAGGTTTGATATAGTGAAAACTAAGACTTTTATCATAAAAGTTCTCAAGCTCATTACTATCATTTTATTTCTCCTTATCATTATGATAGTAGTTATAAAAAAATGACACTCATTCGCTAGAATAAGTGTCTAACACAATATAGTGGGTAGACATTCAACACGGAAAAACTGAATGTTCCCTTTTTTATTTTATGCAAATTTCCTTGCTAAATACATGTTATCACAATATGGATTTTTTTGCAAGTTTTATTATATTGATTTTCTATAAATTGCAATTAAATCCGGATCATTTTGATTTATAGGTAAATTATCTAAATCAAAAAATTTCATATTTTTGGATTCCTCATCCCATTTTAATGTTCCTGAATAATTTTTAACACAATATAAAGCTGTATTATTAATAACGACATCTCCATTTGGATATTCATTTCTTCTACTATTACCAGAAACAATGGCTATCAACTCTAAATTATCCTCTGTTATATCTAAATTTGTTTCTTCCTTCACTTCACGAATTATCGTATCTTCCAATCTTTCTCCCAATTCTTGACACCCACCAGGAAGTCCCCATTTATCATTATCTGCTCTTGATTGAAGTAAAATTTGTCCCTTTTCATTTACGATAATAGCTGCTGCTCCATCTTGTAATAAAACAAATTTATGTTTTAATGCTCCCATACATAATCTTGTAAATACTGGATAGCCAATAATATTGCTTAATTCAATAATTTCATTCGTTTCTAACTTACTCATTATTTCAACTAAATTATCATAAGAAAAATTTCTTTTTTCTTGTTTTGATAATTTTTTTATATTTTCTAATATTTCTTTATTAGACATACACTAAACCCTCCATTATGTAGATTTCAAAGTATAATTGAATTGTCAATATGAAAGTGTATTTTCTGAATTGACAAACATCTCCATTTAAACTATAAAAATTGTAGCATAAATTAAAGAATTTTAAAACTCGAACTATAATAGTCCGAGTTTGGTATCCATCTGGTGCCGACTACCGGATTTGAACCAGTGACCTACGCGTTACGAGTGCGTTGCACTACCAGCTGTGCTAAGTCGGCATTTCTTTTTACTCATTTATAGTAACATATTTTTTTCGGTTTGACTACTATTTTTTTTCATTTTTCTTTGGTTGATGATTCTCTCTGTTTTTGATAAAATATCGGTAGAAAGGATGGTGGTCCTGTGATAATTAAAAATTTGAATTTTTCTTTTGGAATAGAAACCATTTTTGAAAATGTAAATATCCAATTACCCGAAGGAAGAAAAATCGGTATTATCGGTGTCAATGGGGCAGGAAAAACGACTTTTTTTCGAATGCTTCTTCATCAATTAGAACCAGACTCAGGGACCATTACGTTTTCTAAGAAGACAAGAATTTCTTGGCTCCCACAAGTAATTACAGACGAAATCCCCTCTACGGATATGACAGTATTAGACTATTTACTCACAGGTCGACCGATTGCTTCTTTAGAAAAAAAGATACAAGAATGTTACGAAAAAGCAGCTATGAGTTCAAATGAAAAAGAAATCAATACTCTTTTAAATAAAGTAAATCAATACCAAATGGAACTAGATTATTATAAACCATATCAGGCAGAAGAAGAATTATTGAAACTCATTTCAGGAATGCAGTTAGAGAATGAAATGCTCGATCAACCTCTTTGTACCTTGTCAGGTGGACAAAAATCTAAAATCGCGTTTCTAAGACTATTGTACTCGATGCCCGAAATGCTTTTATTAGACGAACCCACAAACCATTTAGATCAAAATACCAAAGACTTTGTCATCGATTATCTCAAAAAATATGAAGGAACGGTTCTCATTATTTCTCACGACATTGCCTTCTTAAATGCTGTGACAGAAGATACGTTATACTTAGATAAAAATCATCATACGATGGAACTTTTTCATGGGAATTATCAACAATTTGAAAAAATCTTAGTAGAAAGAAAAACAAGATTAAAAAAAGAAGCAGAATTACAAGAAAAAGAAAGAGAACATCTCCAAAAAATTATCGATAAATATATTCATGGAAACGAGAAAAAAGCAAAGATTGCGAAAGATCGTCAGAAAAAATTGGCAAGATTAGAAGAACATGCCGTCGTCGTTGAAAAAGAGAAAAAAACAGCTACGATTCAACTTCATCAAGGAAGAGAAAGCACCTCTTTTCCTCTTAGAATCGAAGATCTTTGTTTTAAGTATGATAAAAATTCGAAACGAAATTTACTGTATAAAATTCACTTAGAAATTCCTCGTGGAGAAAAGTTTTTAATTGTTGGTGAAAATGGAGTTGGTAAAACCACTCTATTAAAATTGATTGTTGGAATTCTAACTCCAGATTCTGGAAAAATTATTTTAGGTCCCAAAACAGATATTGGATATTATGCCCAAGAACACGAACTCATCGACCTAGATAAAAATCTAATGGAAAATCTCAAAGAATTTGATTTAAGTGAACAACAAGCACGAGGAGTTCTTGGAAAATTTCTTTTTACAAAGGAAGACTTTTACAAGAAAGCGTCGGTCCTTTCTCCAGGAGAACGATCTCGATTGTCCCTTGCGAAATTAACGCTTCAGAAAGCGAATCTCCTCATTCTAGATGAACCAACCAATCACTTGGACCCTGAAACACAACGAGTCATGGCAGAAAATCTAAAAACCTTTCCCGGGACGATGATTTTAGTTTCTCATAATCCAGAGTTTGTCGACCGATTAGGAGTGGAACGAACTTTAATTTTACCCGAAGGAACACTAGACTACTATAAAAAAGAAACGGTCTTGAAATATCAACAATTAAATGAAAAGAAAGAATCCCATTAATCCTGTTCTCTCAACTTTATTTAGATAAATTTGACTAGGATTTCTCATACATATTTTGGATGAATCTACATAAATTGAATAGAAAGAAGAAAAGGAGATAGAATGAAAAAAGGAATCATGATACTAGTGTCTCTCTTTGCTTCCTGTTGTATGGAGATGAAAACAGATATGTTAACCAATGATTATGTAGAAACAATCCCCGAACACGCAAAGGTCTACATAGAAAAATTGGAAGAAAATTCCATCTTGTTATCTACAAAAGAAATTCAAGATTATAACGAAAAAATAAAGGAAAAGACCGATAAAATATACGATTTATCGAAAGAATCCTTTACCAAAGAAGAAATTCAATCGTGGATTGAATCCTATAAATTACCTTCTTCCCAAAAATATCATCAGGGAAAAAGAATCACGGATACCATGAGAGAAGAAATTCTAGAAAATAGAAATTTGGATGCGATAGAAGAAGAACCAAAAGTACAAAAAGGAATCGTAGTACGCCGAACCAATTTAAAATCCTTTCCTACAGAAATCCATTTTTATTCTCAACCATCCGATACCAATTTTGACAGTCTACAGGAAACAGAAGTTCGCGTCAATGAATTGGTGCTTCTCCTTCACGAAAGTAAAGATCAAGAATGGGTTTTTGTCATGACCAAAACCTACGTAGGATGGCTCAAACAAGAAGATGTGGTTCAAGCAACGGAAGAAGATATCGCGTTCTTCCTAGATGCACCAATCTTTGGAGTGATCACAGAACCAATGGTAAAAGTAGAAGATACGCTTTTAGATATGAGTGTAAAAATTCCCTGTATAGGAAAAACGAAAGACGGATATCGGTGTATTCTACCTAACAAAGAAAACGGAAAATTAGAAAAAAAAGAATGGATTCTATCGAATAATCAAATTCATATCGGTTATCTTCCTTACACAAAAAGAAACGTTTACATTCAAGCCTTTAAGTATGAAGGAATGCCTTATCGTTGGGGCGGAATGGATGATGGGGTCGACTGTTCTAGTTTTGTCTCTAACGTGTATCGTACTTTCGGTTTCGAGTTTCCTAGAAATACTGCTGACCAACATACCAGTGTAGGAGAAATTCTATCATTAGAAAATAAAACGATAGAAGAAAAGAAACAAATTCTCCTTCATCAAGAACCCAACTTATTATATCAAGAAGGACATGTATTAATTTATTTGGGACAAAAAGATGGAAAGGACTACGTAATCGATGCTTCCGGTAATTCTGAAGTGTTAAAAGTAGCAGAAGAAGAATTGACTCGTTCTAATTATTTAAACAAAATTAATAAATTAGTCCGGATTCGATGAATAAAAAAAGAAAAAACCTCCACAATAAAAATGGGAGGAATGTATGGAAAAAGAAGATATTAACGCTTTAGACGAAGTGCACAAAGGTGCTTGCATGGGAATCGATGCGATTCATTTTGTTTTAGACAAAGTAGAAGATAATCAATTAAAAAAAGTATTAGAAGAAGAACTCTATCAGTATCAAGAGATTTCTAATAGGGTAGAAGAAATCTATCCCAAATATAACGATGGAAAACCACATGAAACTTCTGCGATGAATAAAGCAATGACTTGGTCGGGAGTAGAAATGAAGACAATGACAGATAAAAGTAATTCAAAAATTGCGGAACTTCTACTACAAGGAGTCAATATGGGAATCATTGAAGGAAGAAAATTGTTAAACAAAAAGAAAATGAATCAAGAAGTGGAAGCAATCATTTCTACCTATGTTACCATGCAGGAAAAAAGTGTCGAAGTTCTAAAACAATATTTATAAAAGGCAAGAAGCCTTTTTTTTGTTTGTAAAAAACAGTTCCGTTTCGATGAAAATTATGATAAACTAATAGTAGTTTGAAAAAAAATGCTCGTATAGTTTAATGGATAAAACGGTCGCCTCCGGAGTGACAAATGTAGGTTCGATTCCTACTATGAGCGCCATGAGATAGAAACTCCATGCAAATTGGAGTTTTTAATTGCTCTTTTTTATGGTTTTCTCCATCCTGGTGTTGAAAAAAATAAAATGCAGGGAAAAATAGAACTCCTCAATTCTAAAAAATATGATATCCTTAAAATAAGGAAGTGAAGGAAATGAAAACACCATTACGATTTCAAGTAACAGAATTTGATTGTGGAACGATTTCGTTACTCAATGCCATCAGTTATTTATTTGAACGAGAAGAAATCCCCGCAGAATTAATTCGTGCCATTCATGAATATACGTTAGATTGTTATGATGAAAAAGGAAATTTAGGACAAGGAGGAACATCCGTAGAGTCCGTTCGACTATTGACACATTGGATCACGTATTACGCAAATACTCATGATTTCCACATTCATTGTGAACATCTCCAAGGGGAAGAAGTAAATGCCGAAAGAATGGAAGACTGTCTAAAAAAGAAAGGCTGTGTGTACGTTCGTTGTTGGCAACTCTGTGAACACTACGTCATCGTTACGAAAATGGATAAGAAAAAAGTTTATTTATTTGATCCGTATTATTTGGATAAAGAGGAGTATAAGAAAGATCGTCAAGTAAAAATCGTTTTCCGTCGTCCTTTTACTCATAATCGGGTAGTGACACGCCGTCGCTTTTTCGGAGAAACAAAAAAAGATTTTTCTTTAGGACCAAAAGAAAATAGAGAATGCGTTTTAATGGAACGAACCAAATAATGGAGAAGAAAAATTGCCAATCATCGCTTTTTTATGATACACTAAAAATGCAAGAGTACTTGCGAGAAGGAAAAAGAAAGAAGGTGTAGGAGTGAAAAAAGTAGGTTCTTTATTGTTAGGTTTGATTCTTCTAGTATCAATGACAGGTTGTGGAAAAGATAAAATTACATCTAAAACATGTGAACTCAATGAAGAGGGACTCAATATGACAGCCACCATGACCGCTACCAACGACGTAGTAGAGAAAATTGATATGACGATTATTCCTGAAAATTCTTACATTGGAATTGACAGTTTTGAAGAATTAGATGATGACCAAAAAGCAGTATTCAAAGATACTATGCTTTCGTCTTTGGGAGTGACGGGAGAAGAAGATGGGGTCGAAGTAGATGTAAAGTTTGACAAGAAGATGACAATTACCTTAAATCTTGATTTCAAGAAAGCAGACAAAGACGTCTTGAAAACTTTAGGATTCGATGTAGAAAATGCTTCTGATGAAGAAATGAGTTTGGAAAGAGCGGTCAAAGATCTAGAAGACGATGGAGCAACTTGTAAATAATTTTCTAAAAAAAAACGATAAGAAATAAGACTTGGTAAGTGGATTACCAAGTTTTTTGTTTACATAAAAGTTTTCCTTTTGAATAACTTATTGTATAATGGAAAAAGAATAGGAGAGAAAACATGCAACAGAATACAATTATTCAAGAAAAAAGAATGGGTCTTTCTTTTTTAGAAAAGAATTCCGTGCTTCGAAGAGAAGATATCAAAAAGTATTTTTACGTTTCGCCTAAAGAGGAAAACGGATGGGAATATATTCATGAATCTTTCTCTTTTCTCATGGAAAAAAATTTTACCTTAGGAATTCAATATCAAGAAAAAAAGAAAACTTACTACTTATTGATTGGTGCCAATAGTTATTTTGAAAACCCTAGTGAACTAGCATTTGGTTCCATCGAGGGAGAACGATTTTTCTTTTTAAAAGAAACTTTCGGAGAAGAACAGAGTATGGAATATCTTTCTTTTCCAAGAGAAATAGGAACAATTTCGAAACAAGGATTGGTAGAAAAACGGACCCCAATGACACCAGAAAATAGAAAGATAGTAGAAAGTTGTTTTCAAATAGGATTAGAAAGTTTAGAAGTCTTTGAACGTCAAATGACCGAATGGAAAGAAGAGAAGAAAAATAGGGAAAAGAAGATAGAAAAGAATCCTTTACGTTAAAAAAGAAGAGAACGAAACTTCCGCTTATTTTTCGCAAGAGAAGATCGTTCGTTTTTTCAGGCTAGTTCCAATAGATAGAAAGGATAAATAGAAATGTTTCTTGATTTCTCCTTTTCCTAGGTAACAAGAATGGTAGGTAGGATATGAAAATAAAATCAAAACAAATTTTATGGCTAGGAGTAATTGCAGTCTTAGCGATTTTAAAATATTTTCATCTTTTCCAAGGACTCGTAGGTCATTGGCTTTTTTTACTGCCTCTTTCCATCGGACTAACCTGGATTCTTTCCAATCTAGAACAAAAAGCCCAAGAATCTTCTAAAAAGAAGGAACTACATTACGAAAATTTAGATAAATTACGCTATTTCTTTTCCGTAATCATTATCATATTGCATTTTCGTCCATTTGTTGGCACACTGGATCGATTGGACATTGCCATTAACTATATGTTAGGTAGAATTTGTGTTCCTATGTTCTTTTTTATTTCTAGTTATTTTATTGCGAAAAAAGAAAAAGATTCCAAAAATTATATATCGAACTATCTACGTTCTTTGATTCCTGTTTATCTCGTATGGAGTGCCTTCTATATCCCATTCTTACTTCAATATTTGGCACCTCATGGAGCGGAAATCGTTTCCTATTTTTCCTCATTTCCTATCTATATCGGAATTCCTTTGTTGAT
The DNA here is from genome assembly GCA_947623825.1 of uncultured Bacilli bacterium. Lineage (GTDB taxonomy): Bacteria > Bacillota_I > Bacilli_A > RF39 > UBA660 > Alloscybalousia. The sequence continues at coordinate 15,328 of CANQHQ010000001.1, read as the reverse complement.
AGGAATGATTCCTGTAGGAATTCTCATTCTCTTACTTTATTCAGGTGTCTATTACCATCTCTGGTATTTTCCGGCATTCTTCCTATCCCTTTGGATTCTAGAAAAATGGAAGAAAAAATTCCCAGTATCCATTCTATTATTCCTTTCTTTTGGACTTCTTTTACTCGGCGCAACAGAAACCTATTATGGACTCCTTCCGAATGGTTTTCAATCTTGGATTCATTCTTATTTTGATATTTTTATTACGACGAGAAATTTTTTATTCTTTGGTTTGTTCTATGTAACGTTTGGTTACAGTGTGGGAAGGAAAGAAATACACTATCAACCGTATTCCTCCCTCATGGTTTTTCTTTGTGGATTTCTATTAATTTTTGAAGGATTGTTTATTTTAACGATCACAAGAAAAAATAGTAATATTCTTTTGTCTCCAGTTCTTTTAATTTATTTTCTATTCAACTTACTGATTCATGTGAAACCACACGCTACAAGAACAAGAAAATACCAACTAAGGACCCTCTACAAATATTATTATTTGACACATCCAATGTTAATTCTTCTTGTCCAATACTTGACAATAAAAATGACAATTTTAAAAGGACATGCTGTCATACAGACTCTTCTTTTATTAGGAATGACACATCTCCTTTCGATTGGTATTATTGAATTAAAGAAGAAATTTCCAAAATGGGTGATTTAAAAAAGAAATAGGTGTAGGAAGGAGAAAAAAGGAAGTTGACATAGAAAAGTCTTTTTCTTACAGAGAGAATCCATTTCCTTCTATTTTTTCTTTTCATCAAGAAAAAAATTATGGTATAATTTAAGTTAGAATAAAGGGGTGGCGCAATGATTCACTTTTTTAGAGATGTATTAGATGGGCCAGTATATATCGCTTTAGTCGTAATTTGTATTTTTGGAATTTTAGGAATTCTAGGATTTATGATGGAACGACTCAAAAAGAAAGAAGAAGATTCTGCGGTAAAAAATATCGATGCTGCGGGACCCCATCAAGCGACCAAATTGGTACTATCCTCAGATTCGTTAGATACACCACTACAAACTACCGAAGAAGAAAAACTTCCAGAAGAAATGACGAAGCCAGCCGTATTAGATTTGACTTCAGATGTGACTTTAGAAATGCCAACGGAAGAAGAAACCGTTTCCACTCCGGAAAGTACGAACGAGACCCAATCGTTTTCTCAACCAGAAGAAGGTGTACTTTCTATTTCTAGTAACGACGTCAAGGTAGAAGAAATGGCGGATATCAATGAACAAACACAAGAACCAAAAGTAAAAGATATGACGCAAGTCATTGATTTTGGATCGACAGATGATGTCGATATCAATGGGGAGTAGAAATACTCTTTACTATTTTTTTCATTCTGATATAATAAAAAGAGTCTAAGGAGGATAAGTATGACTTTAGATAACATTCTAGAAATTATTAAAAAAATTGTAGATATTTCACTAGTATGGCTCATTATCTACTACATATTGAAAAATATTAGAAATAACGTAAAGTTAACATTATTATTCAAAGGAGTAATTCTAGTAGTTTTATTAAAATTAGCGAGTGACTTTTTTGGATTAACAACCATTGGTCTTTTACTAGAATATGTCATGATGTGGGGACCACTTGCGTTGATTATTATCTTTCAACCAGAGATAAGAAATGTTTTGGAACAATTAGGAAGGACCCAATTATTAGGACGACATAAAGTCTTGACCGTCGATGAAAGGGAGCGGTTGGTATACGAAATTGTCCAAGCAGTGGACTATTTAAGAAAAGCAAGAATTGGGGCTTTAATTGTATTGGAAAGAGATACCAGTCTATCGAATTATATTGAGAAAGCCAAAAAAATTTATGCTGACTTATCAAGTGATTTATTGATTTCAATTTTCTTTCCAAATAACCCGCTCCATGATGGTGGTGTAATCATTCAAGGAGATCGTATCAGTTGTGCGGGAGCAGTTTTCCCAACCAGTAGTAGTTCCAAAGTAAACAAGAAGTTCGGAACACGGCATCGCGCTGCTTTAGGAATTGCCGAAGAAAGTGATGCCATCAGCGTCGTAGTCAGTGAGGAAACAGGAAGAATTTCTATCGCTGTAAAAGGAGAGTTGTTTTACAACTTATCATTAGATGACGTAAGAATGATGTTAATTGATGAATTAAGACCAAAACAAGAAGATGAAATGCTAGATGAATTAGATGAGGAAGAAATTTATGAAGAAAATATGTGATTTTTTTAAAAGAATTTTATTATTCTTTGATAAATGGCTCATTACTCCGATTACCAAAGGAATCTTGACCATTACCGACTTTACGAAGAATCATGGACGAGGATTGGAAGTATTCCTAAACAAAAAACAAACTTTGATTGTATTATCATTAGTGTTAGCGTTTGCTATGTTCCTTTTCGTAGATCAGAATTCCAATACCATTGTAAATAGACAAGCAGAAATTCTATACAATCGTCCTGTCGTAGCGGAATATAATGCCGAAGCGTATGTCATTGAAGGACTTCCTACAACCGCAGATATTACTTTAATTGGAGGAAGATCTCAATTGTATTTGGCAAGTCAATATCCGAATAGTGGAGTTTCCGTCGATTTAACGGGATTAAAACCAGGAAGTCACAAAGTAACGTTGAAATACAACCAAGGTATTTCTTCGATCGATTATAAAATTGATCCATCGACGGCTACCATTGTCATTTACGAAAAAGTACCAGAGACAAGGGAATTGGATTACGATATTCTTCACCAAGATCATTTAGATAAAAAATTAGTGATTGATACCGTCGATTTAAGTAGAAACGATGTCATTATCAAAGGTGCAGAATATAAGTTAAAAGAAGTAGCAGTAGTGAAAGCCCTAATCGATATTGATAATTTAAATAATCCAAGTGAAGGAACGTTGACCATGTCAGAAATTCCATTGATTGCGTATGATTCGAAAGGACAACCAGTCGATGTTGAAATCGTTCCGAATAAAGTAGAAGCGTCGATGAAAATCTCTTCTCCAAGTAAAGAAGTAGAACTAGAGATTATTCCAAAAGGAGAGTTAGCCTTTGGAAAATCTATCAAAGAAATTACAACTTCGATCGATAAAGTAACTCTTTATGGTGATCAAAAAGTATTAAATAACATCGATAAATTACCAGTAGAAGTAGATGTCAAAGATTTGGCAGAATCGAAAGAATATAACATCAATCTAACCAAACCATCAGGAGTTCGTGATATCAGTTCTAAAACCGTCAACGTACATGTAGTAATCGATGATGTGACGACAAAAGAAATACAAAATGTTGGAATTACCCCATTAAATTTAGGACCTGGATTATCCGCCCAAGCTGGATCCAAAGAAGATAGCCAAGTAACCGTAATTGTCAAAGGAAGTTCCGATGTAATTGCGAACTTGGATGAATCCACGATTACAGCGACCGTAGATTTAAGTAACTATGGTGAAGGAGAATACGATGTGGAAATCCAAGTGACAGGAACCGATGTCCGTCTCAACTACGAGCCAAAGACGAAGAAAGTTCACGTACGTATCTATAAAACTTCATAAAAAAGGCACTTCCTTGGGAAGTGCTTTTTGCATACAAGAAGAGAGAAGATTAATTATCCCAGTCTTCAAATAATAAACCGATATTAATCACACCAGCGATTCCTACTAATACGTAGACAATTCTAGTAATTACGTTTTCATCACCAAATAACGTAGAGACTAAATTGAAATCAAATAAGCCAATTAATCCCCAGTTAATCGCACCAATAATCGTAAAAACAAGGCAAACTTTTTGTAGTGTTTTCATTTTCTCCCTCCTTCTTTGATTTCTAGTATTAGAATAGGCAAAAAGAGAAAAATTATTCATGAATATGCGACTTTTTTTCTACATACAATGAATTGGAAAGATAATTTGAGGTGATTATGTGAAAAAGAAGTTGCTAATATTACTACTAGGAGCCTGTTTTTTCTTTACAGGATGTTTTGGAAATGGAAAGAAAGATATTCTCTCTGATTTCGAAAAAAAATATAGTGATTTAAAAGCGTATCAATTAACAGGAAATTTGGAAATACTAAATAATGAGGATGTGTATCAATACGATGTAGAAGTGTTATATCAACAAAAAGATAAATTCTATGTAAGTCTAAAAAATAAAGCCAATAACCATGAACAAATCATTTTAAAAAACGAAAATGAAGTATATGTATTGACTCCATCGCTCAATAAGAGTTTTAAATTTCAAAGTGAATGGCCGTATAATAACTCACAGGTATATTTAATTCAATCGATTCTAGGAGATATTCTAGATGATGAAGAACGAACCATTACCGAATCAGAAGTTGGATACACAATTGAATCAAGTGTCAACTACCCAAACAATCGAAAATTAGTAAGTCAAATTGTCACTCTAGACACAGATTACAAAATCAAAGAAGTTAAAATTGTCGATGATCAAGGAACAGAACAAATGAAAATGACTTTTACCAAAATTGATTTAAATCCAAATCTTAATAGTAGTATGTTCGATTTGAATCAAATTATGAACGAAAAGAGTCCTGCACCAACTGCGACACCAGAAGCAACACCAGGAGAAACCAATACCGAACAAACGAGTACAATAGAAGACACACTTTATCCATTATACATTCCTACCGGAACCGTATTGACCAATGAAGAAAAAGTAGAAAAAACAGATGGAGAACGAGTCATTATGACATTTGAAGGAGAAAAACCCTTCCTATTAGTAGAAGAAACGACCAATATCGAACAAGAATTCTCGATTATTCCGACTGCAGGAGAACCTTATCTATTGGTAGACACCGTAGGTGCGCTTACAGACAGTTCTCTTACATGGAGTAGTAATGGAATCGACTATTATCTCGTTTCTGATGTGATGAGTCAAGATGAATTAGTGGATATTGCCCGTAGTATTGTCGCTATTCCAAACGCAAAATAAGCACTTAGGTGTTTATTTTTCTTTCGAACCGTGCTATAATCAAGAGTAGGTGAAGAAAGTGAAAAAAGATCAAAAGAAAAGAAAAAAACAAAAAATCAATTATGGAAATAGTGGAAGCGAAAACGAAACCAAGAAAGTAGCCATGATTCTCATAGGGATTGCCGCTTTTTTAGGATTATTCTATGTGTTAGCCATGATGATGACAGGCGAAATTCGCTTTGGAAAAGAAAAGAAAGAAACGCCTGAGACAGAAATTCAATACGATGAAATTTTAGCAGGAGAAAGCCTCAATCAATTAGCGGAGGAATACTATGTTCTATATTACAGTTCTTCTGAGAAAGTTTCGGATAGCTACCTTTCTTATCGCGATAACTATGTAGATATGCAGGACGAATATCCAATGTATACCGTTGACCTCGAAAGAGGATTCAATACCAAATATCTGGTTTCCGGAGAAGAAGAAATTGTGGATTTACCGGAACAAATCAAAGACTTAAAAGTAAAGAGTCCGACCATTCTCAGAATCAAAGATGGAAAAGTAGTAGAACGAGTAGAAGGAAAGCAAGAAGTTAACGAATTCTTAAAAGAATTGAATTAACTTCTTTTTAAACGGAAAGGAACCAATGAGAAATTTAAAAATAAAAATAGAAACCAAACTAGAAAACTATGTCAAAATTACACTCGTAAAAAACAAAATCCTCTTACCAAATGGGAAGATCATTCCTCTAGAAAAAGGAATCGTTTTTTCTGAAGACGAATGTTTTGGCTTCAAAATCAAATCGGAACAAGAAAAAAGAATGAAATCGTATCCTACCAATGAAAGATTAATGGCGATTGACTATGGAAAAACAACAAAAGAAATTCATATTTATGAAGGACATAAGTTTTTGCCTTGGGTATTTGACTTAGAAGGAAATTTGATAGATGTGGCGCAATTTTTATCTTCTTCTCGAAGAGATTATCGTTATCTTCAAAGTTTAGGAATCGAAAGAGAAGAAAAAATCCAAGAGTGGAATGAAACCTATGCGAAAAAATATCAAAAACAGAAAAGTCTCAATAGTTAAATGATAAACCCAATAGTTAAATGATAAAAAGGAAAAAAGAGGAAAAATCAAAAATAGTGTTGACTATTTGAACTACCTATTATATAATTAAAACGTTCCTGTTGAAAAAAACAGAGACGGTTTTAGATGGGCTTGTAGCTCAGGTGGTTAGAGCGCACGCCTGATAAGCGTGAGGTCGATGGTTCAAGTCCATTCAGGCCCACCATTTGAAACGTAACCTTAGAAGTAAGGGTGAAAAGAAGACAGTACGGATGTGCTGCCTTTTCTTTTGGAATAGAAAAAAAGAATTGACAAATAATAAAATTAAACATACAATGGATACAACGACTGAGAAGAAGAAAAGTAAGATAAATTTCTGGAAAAACAGAGAGTTAGAAATGGTGAGAACTAACAAGAAAGAGTTATCTGAAAAACACTTTGGAGTTGTCTATTCGAAATAAGTAGGGTAGACCGGGAGTAAACCGTTAACGTATTACAGATTTTGTTAGAAATCAAAAGAGATCATGAAAACTTGAATCAAGTGAAATGATAACATGGGTGGCACCGCGGAAGGCTAGTTTCGTCCCATTAACGTAGAAATACGTGGGAAGTGACTAGCTTTTTATATGAGAAAATAGGAGGAAAAAAAGATGACAATCAAAGAATTATACGATGAAAAAGACAAATATCTATCTCAAGAAGTTGAAGTGAAGGGATGGATTCGAAGACACAGAAAACAAAAAGAATTTGGTTTTATCAGTTTTTCAGATGGAACTTGTTTCAAACCAATTCAAGTAGTCTACGACACAACGACGAAAGATTTTGAAAAAATCAACAGTTTAAAGCATGGAAGCGCTTTACGAGTAGTAGGAACACTTGTTGAATCAGAAGGAAAAGGGCAAGATTATGAAATTAAGGCCAAAGAAATCACGTTAGAAGGAGACTGTGACGAAGATTATCCTCTTCAACCAAAACCCCATTCGAGGGAATTCTTAAGAGAAATCGGCTATTTGCGACCAAGGACTAATCTTTTCCAGGCAGTCTTTCGCATCCGTAGTGTTGCCGCTATGGCGATTCACACTTATTTTCAAGAAAGAGGTTATGTCTATCTTCATGCCCCATTAATTACAGCGAGTGATTGTGAAGGGGCAGGAGAAATGTTCCAAGTAACAACATTAGATTTAGATCGCATCGCTGAAAGTGGAAAAGTAGATTATAGTAAAGACTTTTTCGGTAAACATGCCGCCTTAACGGTATCAGGACAACTCCAAGGAGAAACGTTTGCGATGGCTTTCCGCAATATTTATACGTTTGGACCAACCTTCCGCGCTGAAAACTCAAATACCAAAACACATGCCAGTGAATTCTGGATGATTGAACCAGAGATGGCTTTCTGTGATTTAAATGGACTCATGGATATCGAAGAGGACATGTTAAAATACATTGTTCGCTATGTTTTGGAACATGCCAAGGAGGAGATGGAGTTCTGTGATCAATTTGTGGAAAAAGGATTAATCCAAAAATTAAATCAATTAGTAGAAAGCCACTTTACTAGAATCACCCATGAGGAAGGAATTCGCATTTTAAAAGAAGCCAATGTAGATTGGGAATTCCCACCAGAATACGGAAAAGATATTGCCAAAGAACATGAAAAATATCTTACGGAATATTTTCATGGACCTGTCTTCATTACGGATTGGCCGAAGGATATTAAGGCATTCTATATGAAACAAAACGAAGATGGAAAAACAGTAGCGGCTGTAGACTTAGAAGTACCAGGTGCAGGAGAATTGATGGGTGGATCCCAAAGAGAAGAAAACTATGAAAAATTGAAAAATCGGATGAAGGAAATGAATGTTCCCGTCGAAGGAATGGAATGGTATTTAAACTTGAGAAGATATGGAGGATGTGTCCATTCAGGATTTGGAATGGGATTTGAACGATTACTCATTTACTTAACAGGAGTAGAAAATATTCGAGATGTGATTCCTTATCCAAGAACCCCAGGAAATTGTGAGTTTTAAAGAGAGTAGAAGAGTACTCTCTTTTTTCATAAAAGAAAGTTGTCTCTTAAATAACAGAAAAAAATGAGAAAGATTGTTCCAGTTTCCTATCTGATTTTTAGAAAAATGGAACATTCCATAAATAAAATAGAGAAGAAAGAATAAAATAAAAAGAGAACCAAAAATAGGAAAAAATCGAAAAAAGTATTGCCAAAGTCAAAAATCTATTATATAATGAAATGGCTTTATGTAATTAAGAAGTGCCTGATTAGCTCAGTTGGTAGAGCACTCGGCTGTTAACCGATAGGTCGTAGGTCCGAGTCCTACATCAGGCGCCATAATTTGTTTTGATGCCTGATTAGCTCAGCTGGTAGAGCACTCGGCTGTTAACCGATAGGTCGTAGGTCCGAGTCCTACATCAGGCGCCAATTTGGCCAGTTGGTGAAGTGGCTTAACACACTGCCCTTTCACGGCAGCATTCACGGGTCCGAATCCCGTACTGGTCACCATAGGAATAGAAAACTCGAACCGTACAGTTCGAGTTTTAATGTGTCCATAAAACTAGAAACAAAAAGAAAGAGATTCTTTCTTAGATAACAGTAAAATAAAATTCAGAAATCAAAAGACAAATCTCGTTTTATTTTTTTGAAAAGAACTATATTTTTTTCTCAAAATGTGATACGATGATAAAAAATAGAGGAGGGGTATCATGTTTATATTAGACACATTATATGGAGACTACGAGGTGAGTTATCAATCAAATATCAATGAATATATTGTACCCATATTGGTAGCGGTTGCCATTCTCCTTGCCTTAGTCGTGTTGAATGTGATTGCCTTAGTTCGGATCTATAGAAAGGCGAACCGTTCTTGGTTTTCTGCCTTAATTCCTATCTATAGTCAAATGATCTTACTAGAAATTATCAATAAACCCAAATGGAAAATCATCTATTTTCTCATTCCCGGGGTAAACATCATTTATACTGCCATTGCGTATTATCGATTGGCAAGATATTTCAGGAGAACGAAACGTTTTAGCCTCATGATGGCTATTTTCCCTTTACTCTTTTTACCAGTATTAGGATTCGGTAGCAGTGAGTATATTGGAATTAACGAAGAAGCCATGAGTGGGGTATCCAAAGCCAAGGATTTACCAGTTGTCGAAGAAAAGAAAGATAGAAATCAACCAGATCAACCGATGAAAGAACGGACAAAGGTAAATATGTCTATTGGTGGAGGAGTATATCAAAAAGAATATCAAGATTCTCTTCTTCAAGCGAAAAACATAAAAGAGACAAAGAAACCAGAGGTAGCGGATTTTCGAATTGATCCGACGGACTATCAGCAACAACCAAAACAAGAACCAGTGGATTTATATCAAGGAGTTGGATTCATTGAAACAGCGCAACCATCTCCAGCGGAAGAAAATACCTCGGCTTCTATGAATACCCCTGTAGTCAATCTTCTTGCCAATTCAAACAATAGTAATTTATCCGTCATTCCAAACACCGAAAAGACAGCAACGACAAATTTTATAGATAACAATCCTACAATAGAAGAAAAACCATTGAATAATAATATCGATTCAAATGAACTCTCTTTTGTGGCTCCTATCACAGAGAACGAAGCCCAAGTAAGTTCCTTACCAAATATTTTTGCCCCACTCCAAGAGGAACAAAAAGCCCCAGATACAAGTTCGGATTCTTTATCTTTTCAAATTGATCCTACGATTCAAGGATTAGATGATAATAAATTAAAAGAACAAGCAGAGTTTATCGCTTGTCCGCATTGTGGTGCGAAAGTCAAAAACGGCGCTACCAAATGCTTTATGTGTGGAAAACCACTCTAAAATAGACAAAATTTGCGGTTGACAACTCCTCAATTATAGAGTATGATTATAACTACGGATGCGAATACGTATTCTCTATGGAGACATACTCAAGAGGCTGAAGAGGCGCCCCTGCTAAGGGTGTAGAGTGGGTTAACTGCTGCGAGGGTTCAAATCCCTCTGTCTCCGCCAGAAAGAAAAAAACCTGAAAAGGTTGAGAAACACATTCTAAAGAGAGTGTGTTTTTTTTGTCCAAAAAGAGGAATCTTTTTTAAAATTTTATGGAAAGTATTGTCTTTTTTTTACAAAAATTATATACTTGTATTAATAATAGGAGGCTTTATATGGGAAAAAATCAACAGTTAATTATCTCCGTTTTAGCGCTTTTATCGCTCGCGTTAGTAACGACAGGAGTTAGTTACTCACTATTAGATTATGAACAAGTAGCGCCAAATCAACAAACACAATTAGTGTATCAATATCAACCAACTTATGAAGGAAACGATGAAATTGTCCTAAATACGAACCCAGTCATGGATAAAGAAGGAAAAACATTAGTAACAGATGGAAATTACTTCCATTTTTTCCTAGATGCATCTTTGAAAGAGGAAGAAGAGATTCCTTATGGAATTATGCTTTCGAAAGATCCAAAATCGACTTTGGCAGATAATGACGTAAAAATCTATTTAACAGAAATAATAAATGGACAAGAATATCCTATCTCTACCACTGTAGATGAAAAGGGAGTAGTAAAAACTTTAGCGGAAATTCCTCAAAGTGATGTGTTGGGAGAATGGTATAATTACAATTTGTATGAAACAGTAGCGAAAAGAGAAAATGGAAAAGATTACCATCGGGAATATAATTTAAGAGTATGGGTAAATTCCGAATCGGGAATTACGCCAACAGTGGCAGAAGATGGAACATTGATATATCCATATCAAGGAAAGCAAATGACTTTAAGAATTACAACTTATAAAAAATAGACTAGGAATGGTCTTCAAATAGCCTCCTAGTTTTTTTTGTCTATTTGTGTCCAAACAGTTGACAACGACTCTTTCTCTCTGTGACAATAAAAATGTCGACATTAGCGAGATAGGGGGGGATAGGATGAACGCTGACGACAAAAAAAGTTTGTGGATTGTCGCAATCATACTGGTAATCTTAATTGGAATTTTGATCAGTACGCGAGGATGTTCACGACAAGAACTAAGAGATGACCTCATAGAGCCAACACCCACGCCGATAGTTACACCAACCGTTCCAGAACCAACAGAACCGCAAGAGGAAGAGAAAGGTAAAATCGTGCATCTATCTACAGAAGAATCAACACCAACCGAAGAGCCAATCGATTTAGAAACATATTTCACAAACATTTTTTCTTCTTACCAAGTGGAGGTAGGAGATACGACATTTGAACTTCCAAAAATTACGGGAGATACAAAAGTAACCGTAACAACAGAATACTATTTTAAAGGAATGTATGAATCCCAATATACACAAGTTTCTGGATTCCATCCTTATATGGTCGGTACCTATAAAATTCTTTATACAGTATCGAGTCAAGCAGGTTCTCTAACGAAGGAAGTTCTCGTTTCGATTCATGATACCCAAAGTCCAACCATTGAAGGAATGATAGAAGAGTACCATGCAGAAACGGAAACAACGACCTACCAACCGGTAACTTCTCATGCGAGAGTTAATCAAAATGTAACCATTACATTCTCTGACAACGATGCCATCGTCTATGCGGAATATTATAAAGCAAAATACGAATGGATCAATGGGAAGGATACCTTGGAGCAAGAAGGAATGCAAGAAATCATCGAGATTGATTTACAAAAAGATTTCGTTCTCTATGAGGACGGAGAATATCACGTAAGGGCTTACGATTTTTCTGGAAATGTAACAGAATACATCGTAACCATCGACAAAGAAAATCCGATCGTAAGTATTACCTATACAAGAATAGATAAAAATCAAGTAGAGGTAACGATTACTTCCCATGAAGAATTACAAGAATTGGAAGGATGGACGAAAAATGACGATGGAAAAGTTCTAACCAAAATTTATGGAAACGATATCGAAGAAACGATTTATGTTTCAGATCTTGCGGGAAATCAAATTTCTTTAGATATCAAAACCGATCATTTAACCGTACAACTAGAAGTACAACAAGATGGACAAACCACGCAAAGTAGAAATCTAAATACCAACGATGGAGAAATCACGATACAATTCCAGGCTCAAGAAGGAGTTACATTAGTATATTCTTTCGATTCCGGACCAACAAAATCCTATGAAAATGAACCATTAGACAAAGTAGGACACTATACATTCTATGTCATGTATGAAGAAAAAGTCATGGAGTCCATCGAGTTAGATATTTCAAATATGACGGCGGAAGATTAAAATAAATCAAAAAGCAAGTAGTCAAAGGACTTGTGAAATTTATAGTCAAAGAATAAATTTCTTTTTTATAAAAGAATCCGTTATCAAGACAAAAGATAGTTTTCAAAAAAGAGAAAACTATCTTTTTATTTTTTGAAAGCCATGATATAATTTTTCTAGAATAGAGGGTGGAAATATGTTAGGAAAAATAGTATCGATAGAAGGAAATATCATTGAATTAGAATTAGCAATTGATATGGCTTCTCAAACCAATTTAATAGGAATCCACGTCGTCTGTGAAGATGATAAAAATAAAATTGTAGGAGAAATCAAAGATATTAATCGTTCTACAATGAAAATTGCCATCGTAGGAGAATTATTAGAAAATCAGTTTTTACCAGGATTTACCAAAAAACCATCATTTAAATCGACGACAAGAATTATAAAGATGGAAGAATTAGCCCTTATTTTGGGAAATCAACAAATCAAAGATAATAGTCAAGTATATTTTGGAATGTCCACGGTATATGCCAATTATCGAATCAATGCAAGTATCAATAAGTTTTTCGATAGTCATTTTGCCATTTTAGGAAATACCGGAAGTGGAAAAAGTTTTACGGTATCTAGATTAATTCAGAATTTATTTACAGGAAGTAGTTTTGTACCAGTGAATTCGAATATCTTTATTTTTGATGCATATGGAGAATATACAAGAGCCTTTTCGGGAATCGAAAAAGCCAATCCTATGTTACGGTATAAAGTAATCACGACAGATGTGAATGATGCGAATGCCGATTTGTTGAAAATCCCTCTATGGTTATTAGATGTCGATGATTTTGCCCAATTATTGGCTGTAGATAATCCTAGTCAGTTACCGATTATCAGTAAAGCCTTAACCTTAGTAAAAGTCTTGAATAGTAATAATCCAGATATGCAAAAACATAAGAATGATATTTTAGCTCGTGCGATTCTAGACATCCTATTAGGCGGAGGAGATTCTGGTAAAATCAGAGATCAAATTACTGCTATTTTAACCAATTTTCATACAGAAGAGTTAAATCTAGAAACAAAAATCGTAGAGCCAGGATATGTGAGAACTTTAAAACAATGTTTATTCACTGATCAGACAGGAAAAATGCAAGAAATGGAATTGGTTGTCGATTTAGTTAGTAAATTTGTTATTGATGGTCTCGATTTATCTCAATATGAAAACCAAAATACGGTTTTCTCACTTCAAGATTTAGAAAATGCCATGGATTTTGCCTTAATCAGTGAAGGAATTCTAAAGAGTGATCATATTTTCGATTATGCCAATGTCTTAGGAGTTCGCCTACATACATTGACCAATAGCGATTCTGCCAAATATTTCGATTGCACAGAAATGATGTCAAGAGAGATGTTTATTCGAAAATTAATTACTTCTATGGATGGACATAAATCACAAATTATCAACTTTAACATCAGCCATGTCGATGACCGTTTAGCCAAAGCTATTACGAAGATTATTTCGAGAATTCTTTTCTCGTTTAGTGTAGAAGCCAAAGAACGGGCCAAAATTCCGTTTCACATCATTATTGAAGAAGCCCATCGTTACGTACAAAACGATACAGATACAGAAATTTTAGGATATAACATCTTTGATCGAATCACCAAAGAAGGAAGAAAGTATGGAGTCATTTTGGGATTAATTACGCAACGACCTTCCGAGTTATCAGAAACTTCTATTTCACAATGTAGTAACTTCTTAATTTTAAGAACGCTCCATCCAAAAGATTTGGAATTTATCAAAAACATGGTTCCGAGTGTCAGTACGGAAATTATTGAACAATTAAAAACGTTACAGTCAGGAACTTGTATTGCCTTTGGTTCTGCTTTTCGAATTCCAGTATCGATTCGTTTCGATAAACCCAATCCAGAACCTTTAAGTAATAATGCCGATATTCAAGCTACTTGGTTCTAAAAACCCAAGAAAACCTGTCTAAAAATAAAGAAACTGATATTTTTATCTTTTTCTTTGTTTTGTTTTGTGTTACAATACATTTATAGAATAAATGGGAGGAATGAGAAATGGCTCTTGATAATATTAAAAAATTTTTTGGAGTAGAACCAGCCGAGGAACCAGAAGGAACAGAGAGCGAAGATGATGGATACTACAGTGTATCAAGAACAGAAGGACAAGAAGAAGCAACAGGTTCCAATAAAATGATTCTGTTTGAACCGAGGGCATACTCCGAGAGTACCCAAATCGTCGATTACCTAAAGAAAAGAAATACCGTAGTTGTAAATTTAAAAAGGGTAACACCAGATCAAGGAAAGAAGATTGTCGATTTTCTTTCAGGAAGCCTTTATGCGATGAATGGTAGTCTACAAAAATTAGGGGGAGGTATATTCTTATGTGCACCCAATAACGTAGATATCGAAGGAAAAATAACCGAAGAAGGCAAGGCACCCGCTACTGGTAAAGGAAAAACGAAAGAGGAGAACGAAGACGAATTCAACTGGTAGATAGACAACCTTCGTAGTTATGGAAAAGTTTCAGAGGGAAATATTTGGTTATAAAAGAAAAAATGTCAATGACTTCGTGAACTTAGTCGTAGCGAAGACAGAAGAATTAGCAAAAACAATCGAGACACAGGAAAAGACGATTCAAGAGTTGAAAGAACAAATAAAAGTGTACCAAAGACAAGAAATTTACTTACGTGGCGCATTAGATGGAAGAAGTCAAGAAGAAAAAAGGACAACAGAAGAGGCTCGTCAAGATGCGATTCGTATGATAAAAGAAGCAAGAGAAAATGCAGATAGAATTATTGCGAGTGCACTTTCACGAAATGAAAAAATTGAAGAACAAACAAGAAAGACAGAAAGAAATTTAAAAAAATTCAAAAATAGATTACGTACAGTTGTAGAACAACAACTAGATATTATTGAAGAAATTGAAGAGATTGAAATGGATGATTAATGTCCATTTTTTTCATAGAATTTTTTTTTAAAAGAATTGTAAAAAAGAAAAATCTAGAGTACAATCTTGAATTTATCAGTTTTGAAAGAGTAAAATCTCCCAATCCCTTTGTTTATAAGGAATTGAGAGATTTTTTGAT